>MEPT01000066.1:3559-3850 GCA_001769925.1 Bdellovibrionales bacterium RBG_16_40_8 | reverse complement strand
GATGAACTGCGACCGCGGTGTCACCGAGCATAGTCTCAGGCCTTGTTGTCGCTACCACAACTTCACCAGTACCATCTTCAAGCGGATAACGAATGTGATACAAGTGCCCTTTAATCTCTTTATACTCTACCTCGAGATCAGAAAGTGCTGATTCAAGTTTTGGGCTCCAATTGATAAGGCGTGTGCCTTTATAAATTAGGTGTTTTTTATAAAGTTCAACAAAAACATGACGAACAGCTTTTGATACCCCAGCGTCAAGAGTGAAAGAAAACCGCTCCCAATCGCAAGAGT
>MEPT01000066.1:2982-3497 GCA_001769925.1 Bdellovibrionales bacterium RBG_16_40_8 | reverse complement strand
CGGGCGACAAACTTCTCACGCCCCAATCCATGACGCGTAAGAGATTCTTTCGCCAATTCTTTTTCAACTACACCTTGGGTAGCAATACCGGCGTGATCTGTGCCTGGCAGCCACATGGCATTGTACCCTGACATACGCTTCCAGCGGATAAGAGTATCCTGCAAAGAGTGGTTTAGCGCATGCCCAATATGAAGCTGCCCTGTGACATTAGGTGGCGGCAGAATAATACAAAATGGCGGTAAACGCGATTGATCTTGAGCCCTAAAATAACCTTCGTCGTTCCACCATCGGTAGAGGCGACTTTCGACATCTTTTGGTGAGTAGCGGTCAGATAATTCCATAAAATATTATTAAAAAAGCTACCACCGTAATTTGCGCGCGTCTAGCTAGTCTTACTTGCGTTGGGTATTAACTCACGTACATGCCAAATTGAAAAGAGTCCTACTGCAGCAAGGATCGCGGCTAAATAAAAAGGCGCCCCATGTGAATATACCTGATAGGCGATGCCCCCGATT
>MEPT01000066.1:2074-2963 GCA_001769925.1 Bdellovibrionales bacterium RBG_16_40_8 | reverse complement strand
CCAGCGCAGAAAAGCTTTGATTCACTCCAATAACTTCACCCTGTTCATCAACTGGAGTAAGTAGACTTATACTGCCCGTAAGCGAAGGTATAATAAGACCATTGCCAATTGCGAGAAGAGTCATTGAAATAGCCAGCTGCCAAACTTCATAGCTTAAGCCAATCATAGCCATAGAGATTGAAAAAATTAAAAGCCCTGATAGCAGCACAATTTTTTCACCGAATCGCGGCAAAACAATACGTACAAGAACGCCTTGAGTAAGTGCTATCCATAAACCAATATAAAAAAAGCCCCAACTTGCTTTTTCAAGATTCCAGTCAAAGCGATCTTGCACAAAAAGAAATGATGTGGCTTCCATTACGGACATTGCAAAAGTAGTTATAAATTGTGCAAAAAGTATGTTGCCTACTACTGGCCGCTGTAATTTTTTTATCATATCTTCAATACGGTTTTTGCGCGCACGCTCACGACGATTATCTAAAGATAGTGGCTCTTGTAAAATAAAAAATGCCATAGAGAAATTTGCAAAACTAATAAGAGCCGCAACAAGTGCCGGAAAATTTTCTCCATATTTTGTCAAAAGACCGGCAAGCGCTGGCCCACAAATAAACCCCAAACCAAAGGCCGCACCTATAAGGCCCATGCTTTTTGAACGCTCTTTTTTTTCAGTTACATCTGCTATATAAGCCATCGCTGTCGCAATATTAGCGCCAAATATGCCGGCTAGTGTGCGAGCTGCGAAAAGAAGCCAAAGATGCGGCGAAAGAAAAAAAAATAAATGCGCTAGAGCTGTACCAAATATGCTTATAAGTAGCACAGGCCGCCTACCAATGCGGTCGCTCAACATACCCCAAAACGGAGAAAACAAAAACTGCATAGCCGAATAAAC
>MEPT01000066.1:635-2045 GCA_001769925.1 Bdellovibrionales bacterium RBG_16_40_8 | reverse complement strand
AAATTACGCGCCAAATATGGGCTAAGGGGTATAATTATGCCAAAGCCGACTAAATCGATAAAAACGGTCAAAAAAATAACAAAAAGGGGGCTTTTCTTCATTGCCGTGACCTAGTGTTTATTATTAATATTTTTAAATGCACTATACGAAATTCATTTCAGCCTTTATTTTAATTTTTGTCTATAAATCACAAGTAGTTGCCGCACTACCTTCGTTATATTTTAAGCCGGGGCGCATTGAGCTTAAGGCAGATAGCGAATATTTTTGGACAACTTCTAATTACGATACTTCAGGGACATCACAATCACTACCTGATAGCAATTCTTATAAAAACGTTACGACAAAATTAGATGGCTTAATGTACACTCAAGCCAATTGGGCCTTGGGCGGCGGCGTCGGATTTGCCTATGCCGAGAGCGTAGCTGCGGTTGACACACGAACAAATAATCAATTAACCGACGTTCATCTGCGTGTACAAAAACCTATATCTAAAGATTTTCTCGGTAGTGATAACTTTTTTTTGCTACCAGAGGCTGAAGCTTTATTTTTTCTGAGTAAAATTGATAAAAATTCTACTTCTGATGATGTCTTAACTGGTGAAGGCGCCAACGAGTTAAAAATCGGCACATGGGTGGCCTATCGCATACGATCGTTTTTTGTGTATGGGTTTATAGGTTACAACAATCGTGACGATGACCGCTCGGCCTTACTACCCTGGAGAGTTGGCATAAATTGGCAAAAAACACGGTTTTATTTTTCTGGCGAAATTGGCGGCTACAAATCAATAAGCGATGACTCGTATGTAAACCAACGATTTGAACGCATTAATGTCACGAGTATTCGTGACGCTGGCAGCTTTCGCTATTATAGCGTCAACCCCAGCCTAATCGAAGCTCGTATTGAAGTCGCCTTTCGCATAAGTAACAGCCTCGGTATTTACGGCGGCTACAGTAAAACTATTAGCGGAGAAAGTACCGCCGACGGGCAAAGTATATTAGCTGGGCTAACCTATAATTAGGCACAAATAACAATGCCAATAAATTTGAGCAATTTGAGCCTGCAGTTGAAGAAGACTACAACGAAAGCCTTTTTAAGGATGAATCGAATTAGCTTTTTTTCACAAGATCTTTAGCTGCTTGTAAAATAGCTGAAGCATCTAGGCCATGCTTGCGATAAAGCTCAATGGCATTGTAGGCGCTTTGCCCAAATTCGTCATTTACCCCGAGAGATTTAACGCTGCAACCTACGCCTTCTCTTAAAAGGGCGTGGATAAGAATTGCACCCATACCGCCGACCAACTGATGATCTTCAACCGTAAGCAGTGCTCCACCAGTATTACGCAAACAAGAACGAATAGTGTTAACATCAGGTTTATTTATTATCGACGGATTTACCACACATACTCCAAGA
>MEPT01000066.1:0-587 GCA_001769925.1 Bdellovibrionales bacterium RBG_16_40_8 | reverse complement strand
GCTTGGTGAAGAAGTGCTCCTGCCGCAACTATTGTCACACCGTTTGCGTATTTGTCGGTATTATCAAAAACTACTTGTGCCTGCCCCAACTTATATTTGTAGTCTGCGTGTAAATAACTGGGCGGAAAATTTTCTCGGCCTAAAAAGAAAATTTTATTATGTGGCGTCTTCCCAACTTTTTTCTCAGCCGCAAATTCATCAATTGCTTGCAACATCAGCGCCTCCGCCTCACTACTCGATGTTAACGCATACACATCGGTATGAGGAATTGCACACATCATTGCAAAATAAGCTAAGGCCTGGTGAGATGCTCCGTCAGCAGCGTCTTGAAACCCAACATGCGAAAACACACAAATTACCGGCGCTTGCGAAAGAGCCGCCATCGTTAGCGGCAAAGCTCCCTTGGTAACGCCAAATTGAGCAAAAGTATCAACAACCGGTATATAGCCCTCTTTAGAAAGTCCGGCCCCCATGCTAATCATGTTAGCTTCGGCAACCCCTACATCTTGCGAAGCCTCAGCAAATTCTTTTTGAAAGCCCGCTACTCCAGTTGAACCCTGCAAATCTGAAGTAATCGAAACCACTGG
>MEPT01000065.1:29551-37029 GCA_001769925.1 Bdellovibrionales bacterium RBG_16_40_8 | reverse complement strand
AATTTTCTGCACAGAAGAAGTCTCTTTACCATTAATTATAGGCCTTACCTTTTCACCAAAATTGCCTTTAGCCTTCTTAAGGGCTTTTACTACCTGCTCACGGTTTTCTTTTTTTGTCCAATCAAGTAGGGGCTCGTTGTAAAAGCGATTATTTTTTCTTAGTGGCATTACCAAAGAAGGTTGCAAATTCTCTGCTGGATCGCGAAGTAATAGTTCAGAAGAAATATTATCGGCAAATTTTGAGCGTAAAAAAGACTCGTTTGATGTGTTTTCTAAAAGGCGTCTTACTAGATAAGCCATGCCTGGGATCAACTCACCTATTGTGGCATATTCACGTACACGACAACCAGATTTAACCAGCGCTTTTTTTACGGGGTCAGCCATGCCATATAACATTTGTAATTCAAAAGCTCGTGGGTCTACATTTAATTTTTCAGCCATAACTAGTGTTGCGGCAATAGAACGAACATTATGCGTGCCACAAGCAAGTCTAGTATGAGAAATGTTCTTTAGTAACAGTTCTGCACAGCGCTCAAAATTGTAATCGCTTTCTTTTTTATTTGTATACACTGGGATTGGCCAATTCATCTGGTCAGCTAAAATAGTCTCGTAATCCCAGTAAGCTCCCTTCACTAAGCGTATGGTTATGGGTGTTCCGCGTGTGCGTGCAAATTTAATAAGCTCTTCAACATCTTGCAACGAGTCACGCAAGTACGCTTGAATTACAATGCCAAAATGCGAATAAGATTTAAACTCGGGCTCCATAACTAGTTCGCGAAACACTTGAAGCGTCAAATCTTTATATTTGTACTGCTCCATATCTATATTAATAAATACATCACGCTCTTTGGCTAAAGTAAAAATGGGGCGCACGCGCTCTTTTAGCGTCTGCACAGATTCTTCCCATGCAAGTTCAGATACTTGCGAGTAAAGGGCTGTAAGTTTAATAGATATATTTACTCGCGGTATTGCACCTCGATCATCTTGATCAATTAGCTGATTATTTGGCCATGTTACTGCATCTTTACTTAACCAATTAATGAGTTCTATATAGCGCGATTGATATTCAAGAGATTCTTTTTGCGAAAGTGCAGCCTCGCCAAGAAGATCTGCGGTGAAGCCAATAGAATTTTCACGAGCTTTACGCAAAAACGGTAGCGCCGCCTCAGGGTTTTCGCCTGTAATAAACATTTTTGCCATCTGTGTGACATTTTTTTTAATCGCTGAGGCCATTAGTCCGGGGGCAAGTGCACCAACACCCAAACCAAAATTTAATATCCCAGAAGATTCACTATCCATTTCTGAAAAATATTCTTTAAGATGGCGAGCAACATCAGAACTTGAATTTAAATATGGCAAAACATCAACGAAGCGAAACATCTGAGTTTTAAATTTTTCGTTCTTCATGCTCCAATCAAGAATACGACCATACCACCAATCTTTGTTAAAAATAGAAGTTGAGTCATCTTCAACTAATTTGAAAATAGCTTCGCCACGTTGTTTTATATCCATTGCAGAATAGGTACGTGTTTTTTTTTGCTAAATCAAGAAAAGCAGAGGTGGGGAGGTTTTACCTTCCCCCTTACGGTGAGTATTTTGGTGGGTTTGGTGGCTCCCTAATTTGAACCCCAGATCAGGAGAGTGAGCCGGCGGGTCGTACGCTAATACTCATTTGCATCTCTAGTGCCAACATTATTAGGGCCAAATAATTTGTGGCGACCGCCTAATTTACAAACAAAAGTTTATCTTATAAGTGCCACAAACTATATTAAGTGGCATGACGACACCAAAGTCTGTGGTCTAAAGCTGGCAATTTTGGTCTTCTAAACTGTTTTATTTGTAGACAGTAGCTAAAATCTTGTAATTTCAATAGGTTACATTATATATCGACTAAGTTTACTACTTAAACTTATAAGCTACCTAAAATTGCTTAACACTAGTTAAAAAACAAAACATAACTGGTTATCACGCAAAAGCTTGTAATTACAGTATGTTACGCAATTGGCAGATAGGCATCATACTTGCCTTATTAAACAGGCATGAAACTCTTTTTCGACCATCAAAAACGCATATTCGCATTATTAGGGATAATCACCGGACTTATCCTTGTACAAGCATGCGGCCGTCAATTAACGCCTGAGACCTCATGTAACTTCGTACAAAACCAAAATCTGCAAAGAGTATCCTGGGGCTCAAACACTCCGGTTAATATATATATGGATAGTTCATACCCAGCCGAATACGTTATCGCTCTTACAGGGGCTATCGCTCAATGGAATAATATAGGGCAGCAACTTTCTAAAAAAGATTTCTTTCGCCTACGCACAGGTAGCCCCGGCGCAAGTTCTCCACGCCAAGATGGCTATACAAAAATATATATGTTGAATACTTGGGAAGACGACCGACGCATCGAGCAGGCACGCACAACTGTGTATTGGTCTGGAAGTCAAATTTATGAATCTGATATACGCATAAACCATAAAGATTATGATTTTTATCTCGCAGATGATCGACCTGACTATTCAAAGGTTCACCTTGAAAGTTTAATAGTTCATGAATTGGGACACGTTTTAGGATTAGCGCATACCCACAATACTGAAAGCGTAATGCAGGTAAGCCTAGCAAACGGAAAAGTACGTGAAGAACCACAATCACCTGATATTGAAGCACTTCAATGCGAATATTAGTGATTACAAGTATGAAACTAAATATAGATAAGAGTTTGGCGGTGTGTAAAAGTTCCAAAATGGAACCACAATATCAATTTTATTTAAATTTAAGATGTTTTAAGTTTTGGAAAGCGCAAGTTACCTTTAACATGAATTAAGTAAGAAAAGAAAAAAAGGAAGTACGATATGACGCCCATTAAAATTGCTACCCACCAAACAGAGATTAAAAAAGAAGCCGGTATTTTTGAACGCGATTATTCGGGCTTAATATCAGAACGCAAATACGACACAGATGTCTTGTCACAGTTTCGCGCTAATCTTCAACAAGTAGAAGATCTTAATTCACGCCTACGCTTTATGGTCTCTGAGGTCAGTGGCCTTATCAAACGAACATAACAATTATTTTTCTAAAACTAATGCTAGCGTATTGGGATTTTGGGCACAAGCGTAACGAGTGTGCCCTCTTCATAAGATTTTTGTACAGATTTTGGAACAGTCGGATGTTTTACCGGGATAATTTCACGAAATGATTGGTTACTATTTGTTGAAATATGCCTGTTATCTTTATCAATTTTTTCAGCAAATGACCGTTGGCTAGAAACAATAATTTGATTGTCTTTTACTAGCACTTCAACATTGTTTTTTTCATGTTCAGGAACTTTTGTGCGAACCAGATAATAATTATCGTGATCGGCAATTCGAGTTTCAAATTCTTGCATTTTATAAAATGGGTCGTTACCAACATTATCGTATTTACCGAAACGCTCTAACAATCCAACTTTTTGCTTCACAAGAGCGTCTACCATTCGCTCATGTTGGCTTTGTAAAGTTTCGCGATTAGTTTTGTCATTTACATTAAAAGCAGTTGAAAACTCTTTATGCTGGTTAGTCAGCATTTTCTTGTAATCTTCTTCTCTTAGCAAAAGATCGGCACGATGGGTTTTGTCGTTTTTTTCAAGATTAGCATTATGATGAGCGCGCTTCTCGTCTAGTCTTTTTTTGTATTCAGCGGCTTGAAGATTTAAATGCTTGTTAAAATTATTTTTTTGCGACTGCAATTCGAATTCGCCTTGCTGATGCACTTCTTTTACGTTTTTATCATATTCTTTTCTAGTAGACTCGAGTACAGCTACACCGCGATTTACCTCGCCATTTAGTGACTTCTCATTTTCTTCTTTAATTTTTAATAATTTTTTTTCACCTATTTCTCTCTCAGAAATATTTTGATTTTTTACATCAGTTCTAAGTTTACTAATTTCAGTGCTTGCTTTGTCTCGCTCACTTGCGTATGCCTTTTGACTATCATCGCTTTGTCTTTTAAGAGATACGAAAGATTCAGTACGCTGCTTTTCTAACTGTTTTGTATATTCGTTACGTAGATGTTTAAGTTCGTCACGATTTTCAGCAGTAAGATTTTCTATTTCTTCACGATTATGACCAATTGCCTTTTCTTTTTCTTCGGCATATTTTTTCTCGATGTCGTTTAAATTCTTACCTAATTCTTTTTGTATAGCCGTACGTAGTTTAGATTGATTTTCTTTTACCGCTACTGTTTTTTTTCGCTCTTGTTCGATAAGGTTAGACTCTTGCTTCTTAACTAGATTTTGATGCTCCTTAAACTGTTTGGTACGTTCTTCATTTTTTTGGTTAAGCGCTTCTTCAACTGAAACATTATATTGTTCGGCGCTTTTAACTCTACGACTTGCGTTCTTATTTTCGTAAGTAATTGTTTGATCGGCTTGCTCACGCACCTTCTCTAATCTATCTCTTGTATCTTTTTTTATGTGATTTACAGCCGCTTCGCCAGAACTACGCTCTTTAGTAGCGCGTAACTGATATTCATTTTTTAAGGATTGAAGTGAGCTTTCATTTTTATCAACAATTTCTTTGCGCTGACGGCGATAGTCATCAGCAAGTTCAGCAAGCTCTTGAGAGTTCTGTTTTTGTTGCACCGTAATCGCGTTCGACATTAATGTCCGTCCATGGATAATATGTCAGTCTAAGCTCATACTATCATGAACAACGTTTTGACTCGAGGTCTAGGCTAGCATTTTTAATTGGAATTGGGCTTTAGAACAGTAGAGGCGGGTTGTATATTAGTATCAGGCTTTCTACACACCGATTTAAAACCAGACATATTTTCATAACACATCCATGAGTCAACGTAAGAAATACTTTCGTTCTTTGCCAAGACGTAATACCTGGAATATTGCAAGTGATCCAGATTGCTAAATACCGTTTGAAATTTACCTGTTTGCGCATCTTCAATCTTAAGCTCAAAAGCCCGGTATTCTGCCTGCGATTTTATGACCAATATAATAATAAACACAAACACCAATAACTGCCACAATCTATACATATATAAAACTATCGGCTATTTAACCAAAATAAATAAAAAATAAATAAACAATTGTGCTTTTAACGTTATTAGTTTAGTGACAGATCATTAAATTTTGTGTTTGCTTTTGATTATACGAATGTTTTTAATTTTATTTATTTATTTTTCTATCTCTTCTTACGGGTCGACCAATGTCTATGCCGCTTCTTCACCATGCGAATATTACCAAGAATTAACTTCAGATCTAGGCTGCCACAAAGATAATTATTTAATTAAATTTGCCTATTACTATTGCAAAAGATTCGAAAAAAAAGAATATAAATTTTCAGCTCATGGGCAGCGCTTTTTGCAAAATACCAGGGTATGTCTTATTAAAAAAATGGATGATGCAATTCATGATTTTTGGCTTAATGATATAGTTTCTTCTGAAAATACTTGCAATAAAATCGCTGCTATCGGTTATGCTAGCCACATACCGTGTTATCTTGAAAATAGATTTTGCGCTCTATCACGCTCTGACCGTAGACGAATTACGCTAACACTTGGCCGCGAAATTTTAAATCGTAACGTATATCGTGTTAGACGCGCTATTTATCGCCAATGCGGCCTTCAGCTGTAGAAGGTACGATTGTTTTTTGCTAAATTTACCAGTGGAGACAAAGGATTAAAGCGTTTGCCATACTTAGTGGCATAAATTTCGAGCTCATCAACTATGTATTTAGAGCCTAAAGTGTCAGCCCATTTTAACAGACCGCCACGAAATGGCGGAAAACCGGTACCCATTATCATAGCTAAATCTACTTCAGCCGGAGTTTCGACAATATGCTCGGCTAAAAGCGTTTGTGCCGCCTCATTCACCATTTGCAACATTCCACGTTCTATACATTCTTTTTCACTAAGTGGATCAGTAGGTGTAGCAAGCCCAAGCTCACGATAAATAGTATGATCAGCTTCAAGCTCTTTGCCACGATCATCATAAAGATAAAAACCTTTATTACTTTTTTTACCCAAGCGTTTGGTCTCTTTAAGTTTTTTTGCTACTTCAGCAATTTCAATACGCTCGCCAAGAGTATCATAAAAAATCTTAAGTACTTTGAGCCCCACATCAAGCCCAACTTCATCCATTAAACGAAATGGCCCCATGGGCATACCAAACTTATGCGTATAAAAATGGTCTACAGTTTTAATGTCCATACCTGCTTCGAGAAGATGTAGCGACTCACCCATATATGGTAAAAGCAAACGATTGACTAAAAATCCTGGTCCATCTTTTACCACTACAGGAGTTTTACCCATTTTTTTAGCTAGGTTAAAAATAGTTGCAACTGCTACATCGCTTGTTTCGGGACCACGAATAACTTCTACGAGTGGCATCATATGTACAGGATTAAAAAAGTGCATGCCTAAAAAGTTCATAGGCTTAGGATGTGCTTTCGCCATTTCAGTCACACTAAGTGAAGATGTATTAGTAGCCATAATACAATCTTGACTACACTGAGCTGCGGCTTCACTAATAGCTTTTTTCTTAATATTCATGTCTTCAACTATGGCTTCAACCACCACGTTAGCTTGTTTAAATCCTGAGTAATCAAGTCCACCAGATAATAATGAAGAATGTTGAGTGTATTCAAATGAGGTAATACGGCGCTTTTCAACCTGTCTTTGCCACAGAGAGTGAGCAGCACGTAGGCCAGTAGCTATGCCTTCGTTAGCAACATCTTTCATACGTACGGTAATACCTTTATCTGCGGCCACAAAACCAATACCACCGCCCATTACTCCGGCGCCAAGTACTGCCAAATGATTAACCTCAACTGGTTTCACATTAGGGTCACTCACGCCATTTTGTTTTTTTATAGACTCCATCATAAAAAACAAATTAATCAAATTTTTACTAACATAGGTAACGCCGACTTCAACAAATCCATCGGTTTCTGCAGCAAGTGCTTTTTCACGATTAGTAAACCCGTACGTTTTTTTAATTACACTTAACGCTTGTAATGGCGCTGGGTAGAAACCTTTAGTTTCTTTCAGCACGATTTTTTTTGCTTGAGAAAAAACAACCCCTCTGCCAATAACCGAACTAAGAATTTTGTTTGCTAAACCTTTGGCAGAATATTTTTTTTGCCGTTTTTTTGCGCCCTTGGCAATAAGTTCTTTTGCAAGCACCATAGCCCTAGATTCAAGAATAGATTTAGGCATTGACTCATCTATCAAACCAATTTTAAGAGCTTTTTTTGCATCAACAGATTTGCCAGCAAGAATAATATCTAAAGCTGCTTGCAAACCTACAGCTCGTGGCAAACGCACACAACCACCAAAACCTGGTATAATACCCAATTTAATCTCAGGTAGCCCTATGCGAGTGACACTATCATCGCTAGCAATTCGATAATCGCAGGCAAGTGCAAGTTCACAACCACCACCAAGACAAGCGCCATGAATAACTGCAATTGTTACTACTGACAAAT
>MEPT01000065.1:28778-29537 GCA_001769925.1 Bdellovibrionales bacterium RBG_16_40_8 | reverse complement strand
AGTATATTATGGGCCTTCTCTATAGCACCACGAAAGCCTTCTTTTGTAGTTACGCCCTTAATCTCTTCGACATCAGCGCCAGCAATAAAAATATTTGGTTTACGCGAAATAATTATGCAAACTTTAACACCAGATTTTTTAACCTCATCGATAACTTCACTTAACCGCTGCATTACTGCAGAAGAAAGTTTGTTAACCTTTTCGCCTATGAGATCGAGTTCAATAACTCCTACATCTTCTTTAACTGAAAACTCAATACTTTCTTGAATGCTCATGCCTTTTACCTTCGGTAGTATATCAGTGCTCACGTTCAATGACGATTGATCCACCTTGCCCCCCACCTATACATAACGTTGCTAACCCTAAAGTTTTATTTCGATTTTTTAATTCTTTCATCAATGTCACTACTAAGCGCGTACCTGTGGCGCCGACCGGGTGCCCAAGCGCAATTGCTCCGCCGTTAACGTTAAGTTTTTCTGGGTCTATCTCGCCAACTGCTTCTGCCAACGATAATTTTTCGTTAGCAAATTTTTTCGAAGCCATTGCTTTTGTACACGAAAGCACTTGCGCCGCAAAAGCTTCGTTAAGTTCGATAAGATCAAGATCTTTAAAGCTAACGCCTGCACGCTTTAATGCAATTGGTGTTGAGTATACTGGCCCTAGCCCCATGCGCTCAGGTTCAAGCCCTGCATATGCATATCCGCGAATACGTGCCAAAGGCTTAAGCCCCAACTCTTTTGCTCGCCCGCGACTAGTCAT
>MEPT01000065.1:25250-28768 GCA_001769925.1 Bdellovibrionales bacterium RBG_16_40_8 | reverse complement strand
GGACAAGCGTTACCAACAGTAATAGTTCCATATTTTTTATCAAAAAACGGTCGCAATTTAGCTAATTGCTCTGGTGACTGCCCGTCGCGCGGACCAACATCATCGGTCACCACTTTTTTAAATTTTGGTGGCAAAAATACCGGAGCAATTTCTTCACGCAAACGGCCAGATTTCGTAGCCTCGACTGCACGAAGATGTGATCTAGTTGCAAATTCGTCTTGAACTGTACGAGAAAGACCAAACTCTTTAGCTAAAATTTCAGCGGTTTGTCCCATGTTAATACCCACAAATGGGTCAGTAAGGCCTTGAACAATAGAAATAAGCGGAAAGTAACTATCTTTCTGATTGGCAGTTAAAAGCGCTTTTAGTTGCTTAAGATCAGCACTAAAAAGTTTTCCTAAAAGTGGTAAAGCTTGCCCTAAACCCTTTGCCGTAAATAATTTATTGAAAATATCTTGAAACTTTTGCGGAAAAATAATTGGCATTTTTGACATACTCTCGCTACCGCCAGCTATAACTACATCAAGAGTACCTGATTTAATGCGATCAAATCCTGAGGTGATAGACTCTAGGGCTGATGCGCAATTGCGATGCACAGTGAAAGCTGAAGTTTTCAGAGGCACCCCTGAACGCAGAGCGATAACTCGAGAGATATTCACCGCGTCAGCCGGGCTACCTGTATTGCCAATAATAACCTCATCGATCGCATCAACGTTTATATTTGTTCGCGCTAAAAGCTCAGTGAGTGCGTGGCTGCCAAGTTCAGCTGCGTGCATTTCACGTAATTCTGTCCCTGACTTAGCGAAGGGAGTACGTATACCATCAATCAGCACAACATCGCGTTCAGATTGCATAGATAAAACTCCTTTTCTTTGACAGTTGATCTAACAAAAGTATCATAAGAGGGTTCGACTCAAAAGGAGTTTCTCCCGCAATGAAGAAAAACTTAGATAAAGAAGCGCTCGAATATCATGCCAAAGGTAAACCCGGCAAAGTAGACGTGCGATCTAGTAAAAAATGTGACACTGAATACGCACTTTCACTGGCCTACTCACCTGGAGTTGCAGCGCCCTGCATTGAAATAAGCAAAAATCCCGCTGATGTTTATAAATACACTACCAAGGGAAATCTTGTTGCCGTTATTTCTAACGGCACGGCGATTTTAGGTCTCGGTAACCTTGGCCCGCTCGCAGCAAAACCTGTCATGGAAGGCAAAGGCGTTTTATTTAAACAATTTGCAGGCATTGATGTTTACGATATCGAAATTAATGCAAATAGCTCTGCAGAATTTATTGCGTCTGTTAAATCTTTAGAGCCAACTTTTGGCGGCATCAATCTTGAAGATATTGCTGCACCTGAGTGTTTTGAAATTGAAGAAACACTTAAGAAAGAAATGAAAATACCGGTTTTTCATGATGACCAACATGGTACCGCGATTATTTCAGGCGCCGCACTTATTAACTCATGTCTTTTGACAAAACGTAAATTGAGTAAAATAAAAGTTGTCTTCAACGGCGGCGGTGCTGCAGCGATTTCTTGCGCAAGGATATTTATTCGTCTAGGAGTTGATGCGAAAAATATTATAATGTGCGACTCACGCGGAGTCATTTTCACCGGTCGCAAAGATGGTATGAATAAATACAAAGAGCAATTCGCCATCGACACTAAAGCGCGTACTTTAGCTGAAGCGATGAATGGGTCTGATGTATTTGTCGGGCTAAGTACGGCAAATGTTGTAACCAAAGAAATGGTAAAATCGATGGCTAAAAGCCCGATTGTTTTGGCTATGGCAAATCCTGACCCAGAAATTTTACCAGAAGATGTAAAAGAGGCCAGGCCCGATGCCATAGTTGCAACAGGACGGTCAGATTATCCAAATCAAGTTAATAATGTTCTTGGCTTTCCATCGATATTTCGTGGTGCACTCGACGTACAGGCGACAACTATCAACGAAGAAATGAAATTGGCAGCAGTGAACGCTTTAGCTGAATTAGCTCGCCAAGACGTACCAGACAGTGTGTCAGCTGCTTATGCTAATAAACATTTTCATTTCGGACCAGATTATATTATTCCGAAACCTTTTGATCCGCGAGTGCTGATGAACGTGGCTCCGGCAGTTGCTAAAGCAGCAATGGATACTGGCGTTGCACAAAAACCAATAACTGATCTTACTGCTTATCGAGAATCCCTAGAAGCGCTGCATAGTCAATCGCGTGGATTTATTCGTTCGGTTATAAATCGCATTCATGCAAAAGCTAATGCGGCAAAGTCTGATGTGCCGATTATAATTTTTCCTGAAGGCACCAGTACAAAAATATTACGCGCGTTAAATTCAGTAAATCAAGAAAGAATAGTTAGACCAATATTAATAGGTTACCCCGAACAGATTGAAAATAAAATAAAAGAACTTGAACTTGAAGAGCTTAAAAATATTCCAATAATTCATCCTTCTAAACACGAAAAGTATCAAGCGTATGTTGATGCTTTTTACAATATGCGCAGTCGCCGTGGGATTTTACGTGCCGAAGCAGAAAGACTTATGGCTGATCCTTATTACTTTTCAGCTATGGCTGTAAAAATGGGTGACGCTCACGGGCTAGTGAGTGGCGCAACAAATAATTATTCAACATGTGTAAAGCCTATACTGCAGATCATCGGTACCGGTCGCGGCCGTGTCGCTTCAGGCATGAATATGGTTTTAATCGATGATCGATTTTTATTTTTCTCAGACACTACAGTGAATATTAACCCTTCAGCTGAGCAACTTGCCTCAATCGCCGTACATGTTTCTAAAGTTGCACAATATTTTAATATAGAACCACGTGTTGCCATGCTCTCATATACTAATTTCACTGCAGAAAAAGAAAATCCTAGAAAAATGCGTGAGGCCGCAGAGATTGTTAGGGCTAAACACCCTGAACTTATCGTTGACGGTGAGATGCAAGCAGACACGGCCGTAAACGCTGACATTATGAGAAGAATTTTTCCGTTTAGTCATATAAAAAACGGAGCAAACATTCTTATCTTTCCGAATCTTGATGCCGGTAATATTGCCTATAAACTTGTGCAGCAGTTAAGTGGCGGCGAAGTATTAGGGCCATTTTTATTAGGCACTAAAAAACCAGCCAATGTTCTGCAGCGCACCTGCACCGTAAACGATGTCGTTAATACCATAGTGCTTACTTCTCTTGAAGCACAAGCATATATGGAGATGTGATTGTCGCGCAGTCAAATTGTTAACACTGAACGAGCAATAGTTGTTGGTTGCGGGTTAAAATCAGACTCATTTGCTGAGATGAAAGAATCAATGGTTGAACTTGAAGAACTTACTTATGCTGCAGGGGCAGAGGTGGTTGGCACCACAGTGCAAATTCTGCCAAAATATGTGCCGACAACACTAATCGGTTCTGGCAAAGTAGATGAAATTAAAATGCTCGTAGAAGATACTAAAGCCACACTTGTCATAATAGATCATTCACTCTCTGGTAGCCAATCGCGAAATCTTGACAAGATCATTG
>MEPT01000065.1:22482-25224 GCA_001769925.1 Bdellovibrionales bacterium RBG_16_40_8 | reverse complement strand
CTCATATTAGATATTTTCGCACAACGCGCACAAACTTATGAAGGAAAATTGCAAGTCGAGCTTGCGCAGCTGCTAGACCAGCTACCACGCGTGGTTGGCGGGTGGCACGGCTCGTTATCTCGCCTCGGTGGTGGTATCGGCACCCGTGGCCCTGGCGAGACTGCGCTTGAAATGGATCGCCGACATATTCGAAAACGCATGGATGTCATTCGCAAAAAACTTGAAGTTGTGCGCCGCAATCGTGCACAATACCGCCACAGTCGCACTAAATCAAAAATACCAAGCTTTGCGCTAATTGGTTATACCAATACTGGCAAAAGCACACTACTGAATCGCCTTACTCGCTCAAAAGTTATTGTGCGCGATCAAGTTTTTGCCACACTTGACCCAACTACTAGACAGGTGCATTTGCCAGAATCTGGTCAAGCAGTAATTACTGATACCGTGGGGTTTATTAGAAAACTTCCTACCCATTTAATTGAAGCTTTCAAAGCCACTCTTGAAGAAAGCGCTGAAGCCGACGTACTTTTACATGTGGTTGATTTATCTGCGACCAATATGACTCGGCAAATAGAAGTTGTTGAAGAGCTTGTTAATGATTTTGGCTGGGAATCAAAACCCATGATTTATGTTTTTAATAAAGTAGATAAAGCACAAATTGAAAAACAACTGACAATAAAGCAATTTCCTCGAGCTTTTGTTAGTGCACTAAACGGGCAAGGTATTGATCGCTTAAAAAAAATTATGACCGAGGCAATAAAAAAATTAAGTTTAGAAGTTGAACTTTATTTTCCGCGTGATAAAGAGTTTAAAATTTATGAATTAAGTCGCGAGGCACAGATCTCTCGCTCTGAAAACAGTACAAGTGGCACTATTTGTTTTGTTTTGCTAACAGACAGTCAACTTTCTAAGTGGCGCGAGTTTTTGTGCTCCTAGATTGAAGTCTAAGCTTTCGTCTAGCTTGTGCTTCACTAAATCGTCTTTTTTCTGCGTCAGTTTCTGGGCTGACCGGTCGAATCGCCATGGGTTTACCGTAATTATCTAATGCCACAAATGTTAAATACGCAGATGCAATATGAAATGTTTTACCTTCAATGGGATTTTCAGCGTCAGCGCGAACGCCAACTTCCATAGAAGTTTTTGAAACGAAATTAACCGAAGCTCTAAGATTTACCACCCAGCCAACGTATACCGGCGCTATAAAATTAAGCGCATCAATGCTAGCTGTCACAACAGGTCGAGATGAGTGCCTCTGTGCGGCTATGGCAGCAGCAATGTCGATCCATGACATTATCACTCCACCAAAAGCACTTTGTAACGAATTTGTATGACTCGGAAGCACCAGCTCCGTCATCGTAACAGCCGATTCGGAGACTGGCTTAGCTTCCATGAAGACCACTTGTTGAATAAACTATCGTTCAAATACCGAGATTGCCGCTACCACTACGAAACCCGGACACGCCAGCTATAGGAGCTGAACCTGCTGGAATCGTTCCTTGATTTGTGGGCGCAGTCGCTGCTGCAGCAACTTGTGCTGCTACAGCTTCTTCTTTCTCCACGAAACCAATGTGTGGCAGACACCATACGATCAACTGTGCGCGTGACTTAACATTCATCTTTTTATAGATGTTTGTTAAGTGAAACTTCACAGTCTTTTCGGTGACAAAAAGCTGGTTCGCCACTTCCTTGTTGGACATACCCTTAGTCACAAGTTCTGCAACTTCTGACTCTCGGTTTGAAAGACCCTTTTGAATGAGTACATCTCTGAGCATCCTTGCTCCCCCCTACTAATTGTTACGTTTACGTTAGCACTTCACTGGCACAACTTATTGGTATGTGCCCTTCCCATATAAAAGTCTGACAGCCTTTTAACTGGAGCACAAGTACAAAACTTAAAAAAAATGAAATTCTGGACGACGACCTTAGGATTGTTTGATCTGTCAAAAACCTGACTCTTTGCCCAGTTTTTCAAGTCTTTGTACTGAAATGACTGCCGTTAAGTAGTGAAAATTCCACGACCAATTGCAGACAAATAGCTTCGGTTAATGCTTTTCAAAAAATATTAGGCCTTGTGGATAACTGAGGATATTATAAAATGTTTGCGGTCAAATTATTCAGTGCGTCCGAAAAATCATGGCGCATACTTACCGTAAAAACATCGTCAATCTGTCGCCCCCAGGTATGCACCTTAGCAGATTGAATTTCAAAACCAGCTTGGTAAAGAGCTTTTGCTGCAGCTAGCAGCGCTCCTCGTTGATCTCGGCCGCGAAAACTTAAAATTGCTGAACGCTCGTTTTGCGCAACCACATCTATAACCGAAAATTTTACTGCTGAAAGTTCATTCTCAGTAATAGAGATTGCTTGTTCTAGAGTGACAGTATTTTTTTTTAAAATATTATTCAAATAGCTTTCTGATTTAGTAGTTCTCACTTTAAACCAATCATAAGCACCATAGTCAGCATAGGTTTGAATAAAAGCTTCTTGTACATTAAGCCCTGCATAATGAAGAAGGCCGGCAAATGCTAAAAATAATCCAGAACTATCTGATTTTCGATGCAATCTTACCCACATCTCTTTTTTGCGATTACGAACCGCAAGGGGTGCCAGATTACCTTTTGCGTGCTCAAGACGCTTATAATCAGCTAATAACTTTTGCCGCGGCAGGTTTTCAATAACCTGCGCATCTAAATTTTCAATGAATATTTTATCAACTTTTACTCTCTTTTTCTCAGCGAATTCTAA
>MEPT01000065.1:18835-22474 GCA_001769925.1 Bdellovibrionales bacterium RBG_16_40_8 | reverse complement strand
AGCTTATTAGCTTGAGGTGATTGCAGAGCGTCGCAAAGCGACGCAAGGAGGCGTTCCTTCCAGTCGTTCCAGGCATCAGGATTTGTCGCCCGGATATCAATTGCGGTAAAAATAGCAAGCTTAGCTATTCGACGATTTTTAACACCTCGTCTAAAGAGTTCTAACCACGTATTTGGGTCTTGAGGATTCTGCCTAAAAGCAGCTGCAGATAAAATAAGATGATTTTTCACCATCCAGGCTACTTGAGATGTTAGGCTAAGAGACACGCCCATATTAATTAGGTCGCGTTTAGCGATGGCTGAGCCTTCACTTGAGTGATCTCCTTTTAAGCCTTTTCCTAAGTCATGATATAGAGCTGTCCACAGAAGAACCCCCCACTCCTCAGCACTAAGACCACGCGCTAGAGTACTAAGGCGACCTAGTATTTTTGATTTATTCTTAGCTCGCAAAACTTCTCGCACAGCTTGCAAAGTATGTGCGTCAACACTATAGCGGTGGTACTGGTCATGTTGCACGTAACCCTTAAGCCTTTTTAAATCAAATATTGTTTTATGTAATATCTGTGATTTAAAAAGTGCTTGAACAAAATTATCGCTCATATTTACGTTAAAATATTTCTCAAAAGCACGGCCAAGCTGTTTATGAGTTTTTTTCTCTATCTGTGCTTGCCCAAGTTGTGCCTGCCTAACTTTTTCTTGCATCAAAATAGAACTATTTTTTTTAAGCGCTTGCAGAGCTTCGGCAAAGTTATTTATTGTTGTATTATCTATTTCAATGCGTTTAATACGAGATGTGCGCGCCGCTTCAGCCATCCAGTCTGCATAAAAACTTATATCTGAAAGTTTTGCCTCAAGCTCACTCATCATTTTTTGCGAACTGGTAAAATCAAAAAACTGCGCTAGCTCATTTTGTATATTGCTACTTAAAATGTCGCCTGACCCATGAAGATGCAAATAATGACGAATAGCCAAAAGTTGAATTTTATTTGCCTTTATTTTTTCTGAAATCTCATCGCCGCGATTAATTATTTCAGAAAAAAGTAAATGAATCATTAGGCCTTGTTCGAGATCTCTAAGACCTCCTGGGCCATATTTCAAATTTGGTTCAAGATAATTCGCAATAGAGTCGTAACGTTTGGTGCGCTCTTTTCTCTCTGCAAGCATTGCCTTAAAAAGCTCTTTTTTATATTTTACTCCACGTTCATAAATAAGCCTTTGCTGCTTCACAAGGGCTTCTAAATCTTCAGAAAAAAAAGGCACAGCACTTAATAACGCTAAAATGTCAAATGGCTCGACATTTTTAGTCCAATCAGAGAGATCCGCAGGTGCGCGGTAACGAATTTTAATTCCTTCACTAAGAAAATCATTTACTAAAATTTTTACTTTTTTTTCTTCACCAACAAAAAGAAGGTCTATATCAGATTTAGCACAAAGTTCTCCCCTTGCCCATGAGCCCAAACGGTAAGGTCGCGAAGCCTGCCATTCAGGGTGTGCCGACAAACGTTTCTCTAGAGTTTCACCAAGCCAAAGTGAAAGCGGTATCGCCCCTTCACTTTTTAATAGTTTTTTAGCAGTAGTGATTTGCGTTTCAGTTAAGAACGATCTTGTTGCCATGCAAAACTCAGAAGCGGCAAATCTTGGCCAATATTTTGGCCGAGATCTTTCATGCGACTTTCGTGATCTTTAAGCAACTCGCCAGCTCGTATAACCACAGGTTCGGGCAACCCCGCTAGCCTAGCCACTTGAATACCATAAGACTTATTAGCCGGGCCCGGTTTTACAGTATAAAGAAAATTAATGTTATTGCCGCGCTCTTGTACTCCCATATGAGCATTTTGTATCTGCTTATGCTTATGCGCAAGGTCAGTGATTTCATGATAGTGAGTCGCAAAAAGCGTCAAACTTTTGACGTTTAAAACTAAATACTCAAGAATCGCCTGCGCCAAGCTCATTCCGTCATATGTTGAAGTGCCGCGCCCAACCTCATCAAGCACCACTAGAGTATGAGGCCCTGCTCCATGAAGCATTTCAGAAGTTTCTTTCATTTCAACCATAAACGTTGAAAGCCCCTCAGCAAGTGAGTCACTAGCACCTATTCGGGTAAAAATCTGCTCGAAAATTGCAAGTTTTGCTCTAGTTGCAGGCACAAAAGACCCTACTTGCGCCATAATTGAAGTCACTGCCACCTGACGCATTAGTGTACTTTTACCCGCCATATTGGGTCCGGTTAATAGTAAACACTCCCCACCCTTAATAGCTAAGCCATTTGGTACAAAAGTTTTTTTCACCTCTTGCTCTACGACCGGGTGACGTGAGCCTTCGATAGCTACTTCAACTTTATCGCTAAATTCTGGGCGAACGTATTTTTGCTCAAGTGCTAACCAGGCAAACCCTGAAAATACATCTAGTTCGCTCCATTTAACAGCCAAATTCAAAATAATAGCGCCATAACGTAAAACCTCTTCTCTTAGCTCACGAAAAATTTGCTCTTCAACCTGCACTCTTTTCTCACGGCTAGAAAGAATTTTTGTTTCAAGATCATTAAGCTCTTGCGTGATGTATCTTTCGGCATTGGCCAGAGTTTGTTTACGCTTATAGTGATCTGGTACTTTTTCTTTATGAGTGTTTGTCACCTCTATATAATAGCCAAAGACATTATTATAGCGAACCTTAAGGCTTGCAATTTGTGTTTCATGGCGTTCGCGTGCTTCTAGTTCAAAAAGAAGCTTCTGCGCATTTTCTGAAAGAGTAATCAGCTCATCTAATTCAAAGCTTAACCCAGTACGAATATAGCCACCTGTTTTCATATTAAGCGGCACATCTTCAATAAGCGTACGAGATATTTTCTCCATTAGCTTTTCAATCTCAGTTACTTCTTGTGCATTTATATCATCACAAAGCGGCGATACTGATAAACCAACAGATAAGCTTTGCTCAAGTGACTTAAGATCACGCACATGACAATTAGAGTATGATATTTTAGTCAGTCGCCTTTCAATATCCCCCATTTGTGCTAATCTAACACGAAGAATTTTTAAATCTGCTGGTTTTTTTGTCCATTTCTCAACTTGGGTTAATCGATTTTCAATTTTTTCTTTTTTTATTAGCGGAAATTGTAACCATGACTTTAAAAGTCTAGCGCCGGCTGAAGTTTTCGTTCGATTAATGGCGTAAAAAAGACTACCGCGATCATCACCTCGATAGTTTTGAAAAACTTCAAGGTGTTTGAGCGTACTTGAGCCAAACACAAGTCTTTCTTGAAATGATTTTTTTACGAAAGATTTAAGTGCAGAAAGAATCGCTATGCCTTGCATACGCGTAGCATAGGTGAGCAGGCGTTTAGCACTGTCTGGAGCATTTTGAAAACGTGTCGGCCAATTTTCTTCAAACTCATTAAATTCAGATTTATAAAAATTAAGTGCTACTTGTGAGCTCTGCTCAATAAGCCCGCTCTGAATTTGCTCTTTAGTTAAAATAATTTCTGTAGGGGTTAAAAGTGCTAAAAGTTCAATAATTTTTTTTGTATTTAATTTATTATCTGAATTTTGCTCATATCCTGAATTTATATCATAATAAAAGCACTCTCCTGTTGATGCATCTAGAAAACTAACTGTCTTTTCATCAAATGCAGCAACGTAGT
>MEPT01000065.1:16605-18821 GCA_001769925.1 Bdellovibrionales bacterium RBG_16_40_8 | reverse complement strand
GTTAAAGTTTCAGGGTCATAGACCATCCCGGGGCTAAGTACGCGCGTGACTCCACGCTTAACAATGCCTTTAGCTAATTCTGGGTCCTCAAGCTGATCACAAATGGCTACTTTATATCCTGCTGACAGTAGCTTACCTAGAGGTGAGGCAATCGAATGGTGCGGTAGCCCACACATCGGGGTTTCATCCTCAGCTTTTTTGTTTCTTGAAGTAAGCGCAATATTTAGAATTGGTGCTGCCGTCTTTGCATCATCAAAAAACATTTCGTAAAAGTCACCCATACGAAAAAAAAGAATCTTGTCACGATGCTGGTTTTTAATCTCCAAATACTGCTGCATAAGTGGCGTAAGTTTTGGTGTAGGCTCTGACGCAAGCTTTGTCGTTTCGTTCACACTTTACCCCTCACTCAAAATGTATATTTAAGTGCATTTCGAAATGTATATAGACGTACGCGCCCATTACGACAAGTTAGCGCACGGCGAATCCACTAGCAAATTCGCAAAGCGTCATGCGTAAATTCAATACATTAGCTGTCACGTAAATTTTAAATTATAATAGAGCTTCTCTGCAGTTTACGCACATGCGGGGTCTCTCGACTGCACTCCTCGAATAAGTCAACTTGTAATGGAGTAAATAAGAAGTAGGTACTAATATACCCACCAAATCAAATTTAACAGGGGGTAAGGTTACGGCGTACCTTTTAGGTTTTGTAGTTTTTGGTAGATGTTGTCGAAGCTGCCATTAGACATAATAAGAACGACGTCGCCTTTATGAAGTTTGCCATGCAGATAATCAACAATAGCATCAGCGTTTAGAAATTCTTGTGCGTCTTTACCGGCTACTTTAAGATCACTCACAAGATCATGAGTTGAAAATCTATCGCCCTCAGCTATTTTTGACTGATCATAGGCCTTAGCAATAATAATTTTATCTCCTGACAAGAAAGCCGCGACATAATCTTTTTGAAATATTTTACGTCGTGAAGTTGCTGAACGTGGTTCAAAAAGGCAAATAAGTCGTGAACCAGAATACTTTTCGCGAATTGCTTCAATAGTAGCTTTTACCGCTGTTGGGTGATGCGCGAAATCTTCAATCAGTGTCACACCACTTGGGGTACCGATGACCTCTTGCCGACGTTTTACCCCTTGAAAATTTGCAAGTCCTTGCAAAATATTCGCAAGTGGCCAACCAAGCTCTCGTGCAAGCGCAAATACCGCAATCGCATTAAGCGCGTTATGTTCGCCCGGCAACCTAATTGCAACATCAGCAATTTTTTGTCCCGAAATTCTACCATTCTCAGTTTTTGTTTTTTTAACTGCAAAATGATTTCGCCCGGTAATCATCTCGCGCTCAGCGATTTGGTAATCTCCTTGCTTTACCCCATAAGTTACCACGCGACAATTTGCTTCTTTAGCAAGCTCCATAACATTTTTATCTTCAGCACAAGCTATAAGAAGCCCATCTGCCGGAATTCGCTCAATAAGCATGCGAAAGGCTTTTTTCACATCATCTAAGTCTTTGTAAATGTCGGCATGGTCAAACTCGATACTAGTTAAAATTACCGATTTTGGCTTGTAATGAATAAATTTAGGTACTTTATCAAAAAACGCAGTGTCATACTCGTCGCCTTCAATAATAAAAAAGTTGCCCGCAGCAACACGAAAACTTCTACCATAATCAATTGGTATGCCCCCAACCATAAACCCTGGTTTTACGCCACAAGTATCGGCCACCTTTATCATAATTGAAGTAGTAGTGGTCTTGCCGTGGGTGCCAGAAATAACAATTGAATGATGATTTGCTATAGCATAATCCCCCATAGCTTTTGGTAAACTAGTGTAAGGAATATCTGTTTCAAGAAGTGCTTTCGCCTCTTCGTGATTACGCGTAATTACGTTACCGACAATTACCAGATCTGGCTTTATAGTGAGATTTTCTTTTTTGTAGCCTTGCATAATAGAAATGCCAAGTTCTTCTAGTTGAGTAGACATTGGCGGATAAACATTTTGATCACTACCGGTAACCTTATAACCAAGTGACTTAAGTAACCCGGCAAGGCTTGCCATGGCGGTACCGCAAATCCCCATTAAATGAATATGTGCACCAGATTTAATAGTCATAATTCAGCATGGCTTAAAGATTCTCGACAATCAAGTTGTGAATAATCGGACGGAATTTAACATATCGCGTGTTTTTTCGTGTCGGGTGCACACGAT
>MEPT01000065.1:15566-16598 GCA_001769925.1 Bdellovibrionales bacterium RBG_16_40_8 | reverse complement strand
AATAGTAACAAGAAGATCTCGCTTGGGGTCATACCACAAAGATGTACCGGTAAATCCGGTATGACCAAAACTTGTCGAGTGAAAATAACGCCCGCAAGAAGCGCTCCCACGAGTTGGATGCATAAACCCAAGCCCCCAATCACCACGCGCATGTGAAATTGCCCTTTTAGAAAATTTATTAGCAGCATCATGAGATACAAAATCATTTTTATTTTTATCACCGCGAAAAGCTGCGCGCAAAAAAAGACCAAATCTAGTCACATCGTCAATGGTACCGAACAGGCCGGCATGCGTACTAACACCACCGAAGCTCCAAGTATTATCGTCATGCACCTCGCCTTGTAAAACTTTTTTACGCCATGGGCATTTTTCTGTAGGAGCATAAAGTTCGCGTTTATATTTTGGTTTATTATTTTGATTAAAGTGAAAACTCGGTGTTTTATTTAACCATTTGAGAGACCCCCAGCCTTCAAGCAAAGAAGCTTGTAAAAGCTCTTCTAGTACAAAGCCCAGAAGAATAAAGTCAATATCTGAATACTCAGCTTTTTTTGTATATGTTGTTTTTGTATTTTCTAGAATTTGTTTAAGTTTTTCTCGGCGTTTATCTAATGGCTTTTTAATATCTATTTTTTTATAAAAAGGTGCCCAGCTGGGTAGCCCCGCCGTATGTGAAAGCAAATCTTTTATCTTTGTCGTTTGATGTGGCCACCACTTTAAAATTTCACTAATATTTTGTAAAAGAATTTTTGGATTAGCATCATATAGCTGCATAAATTTAGAAACGGTAAAAATAATTTTAGTTAACGATGCCAAGTCATAATATTTATAGGTGTCACCAAGACGTAAATCAGCAAGCATCTGCCCATTAGCAATAACTTGCAGGCAAACTCCTGGAGTAATATTCGCTAAATCATTATTAGCTGCTGTTAGAATAGCTTTTGTAATTTTTTTTTCAAAATCATTCATCGCAAATCTGCACCAGTAGCCACAGTCAAATTGCCTTCGGGGCCACATTCAAGCGCAGCATGAGTG
>MEPT01000065.1:15284-15558 GCA_001769925.1 Bdellovibrionales bacterium RBG_16_40_8 | reverse complement strand
TGTAAGGACCCATGCCCGACCTCGACGCCGCAAAATACCGGAATCTTTATATTTTGCGCAAAGCGCTCAATCACTCTTGGTACAAGAGACTCGCTAGTTGGCTCTGCACTAGTTGGCTCTTCGCTGTTAATAAATTCGCCAAATAAAATTGCTTTTACGCCTTTAAAGTACCCGGCCATTTCAAGATGTTTTAACATGCGATCAACCCTATAACCACGCTCGCCAATATCTTCAAAAAATAAAATTTGCCCTGTGGGTTTTTTAGCAAACTTAG
>MEPT01000065.1:0-15241 GCA_001769925.1 Bdellovibrionales bacterium RBG_16_40_8 | reverse complement strand
GGTTATTTAGCGGGTGTAAATTTTTAAACACTACCTCACTACGCCGACCAAAGATCACATCAAGAACTTCATTTACCTGATCAGGTGGCAAATTGCGCTGACCCAGACGATCAAGTAGCGGCCCATGTAAAGTTGTAAACCCCCAGAATTGGTTAAAATAATTATGTAAGGTTGTGGCATCGCTATAGCCAATGAAAAGTTTATTTTTTTGTGGTTTTTTAAGCTTCATGACTGATTCTATTATTCGTAAAGCGCCGTACCCTCCGCGTAAACACCAAATGGCTTTAGAATCTTTAGCTTGCAGGGCATGCTTTAAGTGAAAAAAACGCCTCTCATCAGTATTGCTACAAATAACATCTTTGACGAAAAGATCACTAGGCACCCTAGGCCTAAGCTTTAAGTCTTTTAAAAATTGCACGGCTCCTTGGACTTTGTCTTCAGTAGTAGCAAAACCTGGGGCAATAATATCGACAATGTCGCCAACTTTAAGCGGAGCCCATAATATTTTTTTAAACTTCGTCATGAAAATATCTTGCGTGAGAAATCACTCACGATCAAGGCCATAAAGATCTGTGGGGTAGTTGCCAGTAAAACAAGCTGTACAAAAACCACGCCCATCTTCGCCTACCGCGCGCAGCAACCCTTCGACTGATAGATAGGCAAGGCTATCGGCCCCAATAAACTTACAAATTTCATCAATAGACTTATGCGAGGCAATTAATTGGCTGCGCTTAGGCGTATCAACCCCATAAAAACATGAGCCTACAGATGGTGGCGATGCCAGACGAAAATGCACTTCTTTCGCCCCCGCTTGACGAATCATACGAATTATTTTCTGCGATGTGGTACCTCGCACCAATGAATCGTCTATAATCACAACGCTTTTGCCTTTTAAGATATGTGTCTGCGGATTAAGCTTAATTTTTACTGCAAAATTGCGAATACTTTGGCTTGGTTGAATAAAAGTTCGCCCAATATAATGATTACGAATTATACCTAGCTCAAAAGGGATTTTGCTTTCGATGCTGTAACCCAATGCTGCTGGAACTCCGCTATCAGGAACAGGAATAACCAAATCTGCTGCCACAGGGCTTTCTTTAGCTAATTCATGCCCCATAGATTTGCGAGCTTCGTAAACACTTTTGCCAAAAACAATACTATCTGGACGAGAAAAGTAAACATGCTCAAATACACATTGGGATAATTTTTTAACATTTTTCTCAACTCGTTTAGAAAACTCGCCTTGATTAGTGGCCCAGAATATTTCACCCGGCTCAATTTCTCTTTCATAACGCGCACCAATTAAATCAAGAGCACAGGTTTCAGAGGCAATTACAACAGCCTCTTTACCATTTTCTAGCTTGCGTCTACCCAAAATAAGTGGGCGAAAGCCGTATGGGTCACGCATAGCCACCAAACAATCATTGGTTAAAAAAGTAAAACTATATGCGCCCTCAATTCGACTAGCAGCATCTTGTAAACATTGGATGAAATCACGATTTGAATTTCTTGATAGCATATGAAGCACTACTTCAGTGTCATTTGTACCCTGAAATATTGCCCCCTGACCAATTAGCTCTTCACGCAGTAAACTAGCGTTAACGATATTACCGTTATGCGCGACAGCTACCGGCCCTGACTTCAATATTGCCGTTAAGGGCTGAGCGTTAGTTATTAGATTCTCTCCTGTTGTAGAGTAACGATTATGCCCTATAGCTGCCGTGCCTTGTAGTCGCTGTAAATTGTCTTCATCGAACACCTCACCCACTAGGCCAATACCTTTGTGATGCAAATGCTGCTCATCATGAAGAGTTACAATACCTGAAGATTCTTGGCCGCGGTGTTGTTGCGCGTAAAGCCCTAAATAGGCCATACGCCCTGCCTCAGGGTCACCCCATATACCAAACACAGCACACTCATCACGAAAGCCCGGCAAAGAGAACCTCCCAATTAGTGTTGTAAGCTGAATGAATTTCACTCAATGGCAAATCAATCTCATTTTTAATTTTAAATATACCTTCACGTACATGCCCAATTATTTTCATATCAATTTCGTTATTTTGCGAAAGCTTGTTAAAAAGCTCACGAAACTGTAATGCTGAATCTGAATTAACAGTAAATAGGACTTCATAGAGATTTTCGATAAAAACTCCGTCGTTAATCACTTTATCTATCTCGACCCCGAGCTCTGCTGTAGTCATTCTTGCAAGAGCGTAGGCAAGACCGATTTTACCCACTACTCTACTTGCGCTAACACCTTTCACCAAAGCTAAGTGTCTGGTGAGATCTGCAAAACTTGCAACCTTCTTTACATCAAGATAACCAGACCCTTCTTGAGACAATTTTTCAACTTCAGCAAACATGCCTTGAAATTTTAATAGCGGCAGTCGCAAAAGATAAATTTCGTCATTTTTATTCTGAAAATATGAGCGCGGCGTAGCTTCAAAATGATCTTTCAAACCAACAAGCCCGGTGGCCGGAGTAGAAGTTATATTTTCTCCTAGTGTTTCATTATAAAAGCTCACATTGCCACTGATGATTGGCACATGAAGGGCTTCGCACTGCGCACTCATGCCTTCAATCGTTGCAACGAATTCGCTCATTATTTCTGGATTATCAGGGCTACCGAAATTCAAACAGTCTGTTGCTGCCAAAGGCAAAAACCCCTTAGCCGCTAACTCTAGTGCTGGATAAGCGATACAGTCAATCGCGCCCACATACGCATCGAACCTCATTACATAAGGCCTGCCACCTAATACAAGTCCTAGAATTTTCCCAGACGGCAATCTTTGTGCACCGACGCTTTCGGTGCAATCGAAAACCGTTTTCGCACCAACACGCTGATCATACTGATCGTAAATCCAATTGCGAGACACAAACTTTGGATCGCGTAATAATTCTAGTAACTTTTGGCTTTTTGCCTTAATCCCATATTCATATGGTTTAAAACTTGTGACGCGATTTTTATCTTGCCACTTCGTGTATGGCTTATCGTAACGAGGAGCCTCATCTACAAGAAATCGTGGATCAATCTTACAAATATTTTCGCCATGCCAAAAAAGCTCAACTTCTGGCCCTGCTGTTACTTCACCAATAGCCTCGGCATCTAAACCCCAGTGAGCAAACACGGCTTTAAGTTTGATCAGATTTTCTGGGCGCACCACCATCAACATACGCTCTTGGCTTTCTGAAAGTAAAATTTCTTCAGGAGTCATTGATGAGTCTCTTAACGGAATTTTATCAAGATTAAGACAAAACCCCACTTTACCTTGTGCAGCCATTTCAAAACTAGAACTGGTAAGACCTGCCGCCCCCATATCTTGAATAGCAACGACAAGTTTTTTCTTCATCACCTCAATACAGCTTTCAATTAAAAGCTTTTCATAAAATGGGTCGCCCTTTTGGATCGTAGGTTTTTTCTTTTCATTTTTTTCATCAAATGATTCACTGGCCATGCTTGCGCCATGAACCCCATCTTTACCAGTCTTAGCCCCGACATAGACAACTAAATTACCAACGCCTTCAGCACGCGCTCGAAGTACCGGCTCTTCTGGTGCAAAGTAGCCAACAGCAAGCGCATTAACTAAAATATTTTTATTATACGAAGTGTGAAATTCTGTTTGCCCCGTAATAGTCGGTACACCCACACAGTTGCCATAGCCACCAATACCACGCACGACACCATCAAGAAGAGAAGTCATTCGCGGGGCTTTTACCTCACCAAAACAAAGATAATTTGCCAGTGCTATTGGTCTTGCCCCCATAGTAAAAATGTCACGTAATATCCCACCAACGCCAGTAGCTGCACCCTCGTATGGCTCAATAAAACTTGGGTGATTGTGACTTTCTATTTTAAATGCCACACGCTCGCCAAGACCTAAATCAATAACGCCGGCGTTTTCACCAAACCCTGCAACAACACGAGATGATTTATTAAAAATTTTTTTAAGATGGATGCGCGAGCTTTTGTAGCTGCAGTGCTCACTCCAAAGGGCTGAATATAGCGCCCACTCAACACCTTCTGGGGGTCTACCTAGCTGCTGCACAATTTGGTCATATTCTGACCTTGATAATCGATAGTGTTTTAATTTCTGTTCAATTTCCATTTTTATCTCACAATAAACTAGTAAAAAAACTTAAGCCATCGCTGCCACCCATAAAATCAGCAACAGCCCTTTCAGGATGAGGCATGAGACCAGCAACATTTTTATTTTCGTTCATAACTCCAGCAATATTTTCAACCGAACCATTGGGATTTCTCTCATACACACACCATACTTGCTCATCATCAAAAAGCTTTTTTACCTGATCGTCTTCGATGTAGTACCTGCCCTCACCATGGGCAATCGGCAATTTTGCATAAATAAGCTTATCTGAACCAAATTGTGGACTTTGTTGAACTCGCTGTAAGCCCACCCATCCGTCACGAAAACGTAGCGAATTGTTACGCACCAAAACCCCTGGCAAAAGATTTGCCTCGCATAAAATTTGAAAGCCATTACATATACCAAGTATTGGCGTACCGTGACGAGAGGCCTCGACAACACTTTTCATTACCGGTGCGCGTGCGGCTAAAGCACCACAACGTAAATAATCACCGTGACTAAACCCCCCAGGAAGAAAAAGAGCCATATATTGGGATTTATCAAACTGGTCTTGATGACAAACCCACTCGGGGCTTAACCCAGCTTGTTTAATTGCACTAAATACGTCTTGATCGCAGTTAGTACCTAAAAAACGAATTACTCCGACAGTTTTATTCACAAAACCTCTAATTCATAAGTTTCAATAAGCGGATTATGTAGTGCGAACTCACACATTTCTGTAGCCTTTGCCAATGCTTTCTGACGATCTTTTTCATCAATTTCTAGCTCAATATATTTACCAACTCGGCAGTGAGAAAGATTTTTACCGTGAGCGCGCAAAGTTCTCTCGACAGCTCGCCCTTGAGAATCAAGAACTTCTTTACGGGGCATAACCCTTACGCCAATTTTCATAATTCACTCCCCCACATGCGACGCATGCGATTTAGCACCTCTTGATAGGCTTCGCTCACTCCGCCCAAATCACGTCGAAAGCGATCTTTATCAAATTTTTCGTTAGTTTTTAAATCCCAAAGTCGACAAGAGTCTGGAGTAATTTCATCACCTAAGCAAATTTTTTTATTATAATTAAAACCAAACTCTAGTTTAAAATCAACTAGGCGTAATTCTAATTTAGCAAAAAGATTTTTTAACTGAACATTTACTAAAAGCCCCATCTTTTTAAGAGAGTCAAGTTCATGCTGACTGCGAGCCGCCATTAAATAAAGTGCTTGATCATCGCTAATAAATGGGTCATTTAGCTCGTCTTTTTTATAATAAAACTCTGCTATAGGATTTGGTATTTCTATGCCCTCTTCAAGACCGAATTTTTTTGCAAAACTACCTGCGACTACGTTTCGCACCACAACTTCAAGCGGAATCATCTGCAACTTTTCACAGATCATACTGTTAACACCAACATCTGCAACCCAGTGACTATCGATGTTATTTTTTTTTAAGTAACGAAATACCATAGAGGCAATATCACGATTGATAGCTCCCTTACTTTCAAATGAACCTTTTTTCTGTGCATTAAAAGCCGTGAGACTATCTTTAAAATCAATCCAGATAAAATTATTCTCATCTTTAATCTGAAAAACTTTTTTACCCTTGCCTTCGTAAATAAGTTCGCCTTTTTGATAAGCTGTGCTCATGTTACCTCACCACCCGGCGTAAAATCGCTTTCATACGATCTTTATGACCTGACTCTTTAAAAATTGCATCAATTTCTGACTTATTAGTTATTTTTTTTATACGCTCATCTTTTAATAATTTATTTTTTAGATGCTCATTTTTTCTTAAACCATGACTAATTTCTTGTACCACATGGTAGGCTTCTTCGCGACTAAACCCCTTTTTTACAAGAAAAAGTAAAATCTGCGAGCTATAAATCTGCCCCTGCGATTGCTCAATATTTTCACGCATACGATTTTTGTCGACATATAGTTTGGTGATAAGCTCAGTCATACGATGAAGAGCGTAATCACAGACAATAAAAGCGTCTGGTAGTATTACCCTCTCAACCGATGAATGGCTAATATCTCTTTCATGCCACAAGGCCATATTCTCAAGACTCGCCAACAAATAACTGCGTAAAAGCCGTGAAAGCCCAGTAATATTTTCGGCACTTATGGGATTTTTTTTATGTGGCATTGCACTTGAGCCTTTTTGCCCCTTACTGAAATTTTCAATTACCTCAGAAACCTCAGTGCGCTGCAAATGACGAAGTTCTACGGCCAGACGTTCTAAAAAACCGCCCATTAGCGCTAATGCTGAAAATACTTCAGCCAATCGATCACGTGGCACCACTTGCGTCGCTAATGTTTCGGGCTCAAGCTTAAGTCTTATACAAACTTCTTTTTCTATCTTTTCTGTTACCCCAGAATATGTACCAACGGCACCGCTTAGTTTACCTACCTGCGCTTGAGTAATAGCTCGCTCAAAACGCACCCTATGACGTTTAAGCTCTGCTAAAAAACCCGCAAGCTTGACCCCAAAACTTGTAATCTCAGCATGCATTCCGTGAGTGCGCCCAGCACAAAGAGTAGACACATGCCTTTTTGCCTGCACCTTCAAAGATTTTTCAAGATTTAATATAGATCGCATGATTTCTTGACCTGCTTCGCGGAGTTGCAAACTTAGCGCCGTATCTAGCACATCACTTGAAGTTAAACCGTAGTGAATGAACTTGCCGTTTTCGCCGACATTTTCAGCTAAATTTGTAACAAAAGCTATTACGTCGTGTTTAGTTACGTTCTCAATTTCTTCGATACGCGAAACTTTAAATTTAGCTTTAGCGGCAATTTCTTTAGCAGCTTTTTCTGGTATTAATTTATTTTTTGCCTGAACTTTTGCCAAAGCTACTTCAACTTCAAGCATTTTATTAAATTTATTCTGCTGTGACCAGATTCTACCCATTTCTTTACGTGTGTAACGCTCAATCATTATTTTCTCTTTCTTTTTCTCTTTCTTTTTCTCTTTCTTTTTCTCTTTCTTTCGCAATTTGCATTTTTTCAATTTTGCGATCTAACTCAACCTTCCATGACTTTATGTTGGCAAAAATTTGCATCTGATCTTGAAATTGGCCGTTCCAATCAAGAGTTTCCCAAAGTTCGGGCCCACCATAATGAATATTCATTAGTCTTCTTCTGCGAATTCGATCTTTTTGCTCAGGATCATATTGCCCAAATCTGGGTGGCCCCAATGCCAGTTCGCCGTAAGTATAGTCTTGCGGATAATCGACAATGCGTGGCTGCAAACCTAAAATTCGTGTTTTAAATCGCTCTAATATTTGCTCGCCTATTTCAACCATATAACTTTTCTGAAAGCGATGTACCTCTGGTATTCTAACCCAAACATCATAACTGTCATGTGATGCGGTCTTTTGCACCATAAGCATATTGGCGTGAGTCCAGGGCAAGGCAAGATCTTCAAGTAAAACAAATTTCATGGGCAAAGTCTCATTCAAATCTGGATTTGCCAAATCTAATCTGTATCGCATCCAAACCCATGCCGGCTTACATACTTCACCAAAAAAAAGTTCAGAAATAAATTTTTCTCCAAGACGTGCAGTTTCTGCACTACTTAAGTTCCAAATAAATTGTTCGGCTCTAAGCACCCCTGAGCGTTCACTTTCTATTTCAACACTTACAACGTTTGCGCCAACTATTGAAATATCTTTTAGTATAGACCTTTCGTTCACCTGCACTTGACGACTTTTTAACCATTCTAAAGATTTTTCAGCACCACGACGTGAAACTCGACGCACAAAATATGGCGAAAAAAGCGGTAGCGGTCGCCCATAATCTATAGCTTTTAGACTTTGCGTAAATACCGGAGAGCCAAGTGCGTGGGCGAAATGCGCAAACCAATTCTCGTGAAATTGTAAATTCAAAATTTTTTTCCGCAATTCATTACGCTTTTTAATTTCTAGTTGTGAATAATTTTCTATATACTCTTGAACGATTTTACCTACCCCGAATTGTTCAAGTAAATATTGCGAGTGAGAGCCGCGAAGATCAAATGGCCCCGATTTTAACCATAAAGAAAATCCATCATCAATAACCTCTGAATAATCTTCTTCATCTAATCTGGACTTTTGAGTATTAAGTAATTCATCAGTTTGAAAATACCCGAATGGACCTTCCCAATCCTCTGGAGCCCAGCGCCCAAGTCTGTCAGAAAGATCCACAACATGAACATTTAGCCCAAGAGTTTTAAGCTCAGCAGCTATCCAATTACCTCGGCCAAATGCTGAAATCAAAACTACACTTGCCTGCGAATCCACTTTTATTTCTCCAAACGCGAATAATCTAATTGCCAGTTTTTTTTTGGATTTTTTTTATCAGTTTTTATAACGTGGCCTAGTTCAATTGGCTGAAAACCTTGACTGCGAACCACTTTCATCACAGCACTTTTGTCACCTGCATCAACCATAAGAACCATACCTATACCGCAATTTAATGTGCGTAGCATTTCAGGCCAAGTTAGTTTTGCGCGTTTTTTTACTTCATGAAAAATATCAGGCACCCGCCATGGTTTTAGTGCTAATTGAACGTTATCGGGTATAACACGCAATAAATTATCAAGCCCGCCACCAGTTACATGTGCTACCGCATGCAACTGCAATTTTTCTTTTATAATATGACGAACAAGTGAAACATAAAGATGTGTGGGGCGCAAAAGCACCTCTGCCCACTTTTTAATATCTTTAGCAAAAACTTTTCTCAGTAGTGAGTACCCATTTGAATGAAAGCCCGAACTTGCTACACCAATCAAACAGTCACCTAATTTAACCTTGTGTGCTCCTAAAGTATCTTTTTCGTCAACCACACCAACCGCAAACCCAGCGCAATCAAAATCATTTTTTTGGTAAACGCCTGGCATTTCGGCGGTCTCGCCGCCGATAAGAACACAGCCAGAGGCCTCGCATGCCCGGCGCACTCCTGATAAAAAAACTTTTGCAACTTTCAAATCAAGTTTACCAGCAGCATAATAATCAAGAAAAAATAAGGGCTCTGCGCCCACACAGACCAAATCGTTCACACACATTGCAACTAAATCTTGCCCTATATCATTATAGCGTGCGAATTCAGCGGCAATTTTAACCTTTGTCCCAACACCATCTGTTGCGCTCACAAGACACGGTGATTTCATGCCGCCAAATTGAGCACGAAATAATGCCGCAAACCCACCAATACCCGAAACAACTTTATCTTCATGCATCTTTCGACGTTCAGATCGCCCGTCATCTTTTACAAGCCAATCAACTAGAGCGTCTCCTGCCTGAATATCAACTCCGGCATTTTTATAGGTGCTGGCCATCTAAGGCTCTCCTTAATGAGACTGAAGACTTGTTTTAGCAAGGTTACTATCCCTTTTCACTCTATTTTCAGTGATCTTTTTGATGATTTGCGCTGAGTCAACTCATTCGACAATTGACTATTTTTCATTCATTTCTTCTCATAGAATATGACGTAGGAACGCCCTACAGTTGATTCCAGGGGGTTTTCACTTGGCGCGAAGTTTGAATGGTAATGTATTATGAAAAATCTATTATATATTTTAGTTTTATGTCTCATTTCGATACAACCTATACGCGCCCATGCGCAAGACGATAACGAAACCTACGATCCATTTTTCGACTACGACGAACAAGATGGGGCAGCTTCTGAAGAGGCCGATACCAACTTCTTCAAAAACGGTCGGTTTCTAACCATGGGACTTTTAATAGGTCAGCGCTCTTTTACCCAAGGCATGTCTCATCTTTATGAAAATAATGTTTGTGTAGGCGGTTACCTAAGCTACTTCTTTGACCTGCGCTTTGCTTTGCAATTTGGCTTTACGTCAGGATCACATAATATGGTAATTCGCTCACCAGTCGATACATACACTGGTGGTATAAAAATGAACGCCTTTAGTATGGATCTTAAATACTATATGAACACGCAAAATGTGACAAAGGGTTTAGCAGCACTTAACCCTTATGTTCTGGGCGGGTTTACCTCAATAAGTCGTGAGACTATGGTGAAAAACCAGTCTGAATTTGGTAAAGATACTGCCACTGCATTTGATATTGGCGCTGGCATTGAATTTCCGCTTATGCAAAAAAGTATGTATTTTGGGGTTCAAGGATTATACCAAATCGTTAATTTTCGCGATGAAGGTTCAGAAATTATACTTGCTAACGGAACTGACAAGACCGGTCTTTACCCCAACGGCGACATTTTAACTATCATGGGTATAATCGGGATCAATTTTTAAATTAATAAATTAATAAATTAATCAACTGTAAAATCATGGCCCCAATAATAACTGGCGGCACAATCCATTTCACAAGAAAGTGCCAGTGATTATATAAAATAGTGCTTGCTTGACCTTCAATTGCTGTAAATTCATCCTGCTTAGTTTTATCTGCTAATTCATAGATAACGATTTGACTAAAAATAAGCGCAATAATTGGAACAATCCAATTTATCAATACAAGATCGATTATTTCAAAAAGCCCTTTACCGCTTATTTGAATATGACTGAGTGCTGAAGATGAAAGCGCTGGTACAATACTAGCAATTATAGCAGCCCCTCCTGCCAAAATACTAGCCCGTGGGCGAGCAAGTTGTGTATTCTCACAAATGTTGGCCACTATGGTTTCGATGATGCTTATGCTTGCTCCTAAGGCAGCAATGTAAAGACATAAAAAGAAAAAAATGCCAAATACTTTACCACCTTCTATTTTTAGTAAAAATTGCGGCACTGTCTCAAACAATAGCTCTGGCCCTCGTGACGATATCGAGCTACCCACAACTAACGGGAATATTAATAGCCCAGCAATTAGCGAAGTGGCCGCGTCAAGGGTTGCCACTCGAAACCCGGTTTGCGGCACCAAAGCATCATCACGCAAATAACTGCCGAATGTTGCCATGGTGGCAAACCCTATACTAAGAGTAAAGCAGAGTTGGCCTACCGCAGCCCCCAATGAAGAAAGCGTAAGCCTTGAATAATCGGGATATAAAAAAAACCGTAAAGCCTCAAGGCTTGAACTCATAGATAACGACTTAAATACTAAAAAAGCTAGAATAACGAGAAAAATAGGCATAATAAAACCCACCCATTTTTCAATTCCGTCTTCAACTCCCTTCGCAACAATAATACTAATAGCAGTAATATGAATGGTTGATAGAACGATTTGCGCAAACCCTGACGACTTTAGGTCTGACATGCTGACGACAATTTGTTGCTCTGAAGCGCCTGTAAAAGGCAAGCTCCAAAACTTAATCATAAAATGAAGCACCCACCCACTCACAACAGCGTAGTAGCCCAGTATTAGCAAACAGCATAAAAGCGAAAACACTGCTATGATGGGCATAGTGAAAATAAAAGGGCGCGTCTTGGCACTATCTTTTCTAGATTGAGCATGTGCTACTAATTGCTTTTGCCCAGCTAAAACTCCCCGCCGCGTTACTTTACCGAAAAGAAGCTCGCCAATAAGTAGTGGCACCCCAAGTACAATTAATAAAAAAAGGTAGAGATATACAAATGCTCCACCACCATTTTCTGCAACTACGTACGGAAAACGCCACAGCCCGCCGAGACCAAATGCCGACCCAATGGCCGCAAAGTAAATACCGAAACGCGTAGCCCAAGCTCCTCGTCGCCCCATTAATTACTCTTCATTACAAAGACCCGCACCGGCACTCCCTCAAGACCCCATTGATGTTGAATTCTTTTAATTAAAAATCGCCTATAAGATGGCGTTACTCCCTCAGGGTGATTGGCAAAAGCTATAAAACTTGGGGGTAGTTGCCCAGTTTGCGTGCAATAATAAAATTTAACATTGGTTGTGCGGTAAACTGGTGACGGCGCTTGCCTAATAACATTGTAAAAAAAATCATTTAATTCTCGCGTTGAAACCTTAAAATGAAGTTTTTGCCAAAGACTAAGCGCTTCTTCTAATAGGTTTGTTAAACCCTCACCTGACTCGGCACTAGTAAATACCATGGGCAAGTTAGGCGCAAAATGAAATTCACGGCTGAGTCGCTCGCGAAACCACTTACGTGGCTCATCTTGCTGGTCTTTTAATAAATCCATTTTATTGGCGACGACAATAAGCGCTTTACCTTTTTCAAAAATATATTCGGCCATTTTTGCATCTTGCTCTGTCGGGCCATGCGTTGCATCCATTACGAGAAATACCATATCCGCATGATCTATTGCCTCAAATGACTTATACGATGATAAAATTTCTACGCCGTCACCTCGACTCCAGCGCTTAGCTGAACGACGAAGACCCGCAGTATCAACTAAAATAAAATTATTATTCTTAAAACTAAAGCTCATTTCAATAGCGTCAACTGTGGTGCCCGCAATTTCAGACACCAATACGCGCTTTTCGCCAACCAAATAATTGCAAAGCGAACTTTTGCCAACATTGGGTTTGCCGACAATGGCTAATCTAATTGCTGGGACTTCAGCTTGCAGATTTTCAGGTATGTATTCAGAAATTTTTTCAACTATTTCATCTACGCGCTCGCTGCGTTCAAACGCGGCATGCAGTACAGGCATGCCAAATTCATAGAACTCTGCTTTAAGAAGATCAGCATCTTTATCACGATCTACCTTATTCACCACAATAAAAAAATCTCGCCCACTTTCTTTGGCAATGCGTACTATATCGCGATCTTCAGGCAAAAGCCCAGAGCGCGCATCCATAACAACTACGAGCAAATCAACATATTTTAAAATTGAAAGCACTTGCTTATAAATTAACGGTGAAAATTGATCGTTGTGCGCGGTAATTCCGCCGGTATCAAGTACTTCGAAGGTTTTGCCCCACCAATCGGCACGTCCGACAATAATATCGCGAGTGACCCCTGGTTGATTTTTCACAACAGCTTTACGCGAGCGAGTTAAACCATTAAAAAGTGTTGATTTACCAACATTAGGTCTACCAATAATAGCCACACGAAATGAACTTTTAGTCTGTAACGACATAACCTAACTCTTTCATCATTTCGGGATTTTTTGTCCAATCTTTTTTTACCTTAACGTGGGTTTCAAGATAAATTTTCTGTTGCAAAGTTCGCTCACACTCTATACGCGACGAAGCGCCTATGCGCTTAATCATTTGCCCGCCTCGCCCTACTACCATTGAAAGAAAATTTTCTTTAGCAACTATAATATCCACAAAAATTCGCGGTAACTTCTGACTTTCATCATATTTCACTACCTTGACAGCAATACCGTAGGGCACTTCTTGATGCAGATACTCAAAACACTTCTCACGTACAATTTCTGCGACAAGCTCTCTCGTAGTTTGTGTTGTGTAAATCTCTTCGCCAAAAAGAGGTTTCTCAGATTCAGGCAAAAGATCCTTCAATAATGGCAATAAAAGTTGCTGTATTTTTTTTTCATTTTTTACAGCAGAACAAGCTACTACTGGCACTCCGTAACTAACAAGTGTCTGACGCAATTTCATTTCACGCAAACCGCTGCCAATTGATGAATCAAGATCTATTTTATTAATTACTATGGCCCAGGGTTTTTTAGCCTCTTTAGTAAGCTCAACAATTTCAAGCAAGTCATCAAGCTTTTTTGCATCGATATTTAAGACCGCAAGACATACATCACTTTTTCTGATTACTGATTCAAGCTCTTGTTTTAAAAATAAATTAAGCCCACTATCTTCGCGTACACGTCCCGGAGAATCCATAAAACATATTTGTGATTCGCTATCTGTGTATACGCCAATAACATGGCGTCGGGTTGTTTGCGGTTTTTTTGAAACAATACCAACTTTCTCACCAATTAAAGCATTAACAATGGTACTTTTACCGGCGTTAGGTAAACCAATTAGTGCGACAAAACCTGTTTTCATAGCGCCGCCAATGCCGCGCGCGCCGCATCTTGTTCGGCCTGTTTTTTACTTCGACCAGAACCTCGGGCAATAATTTTACCGTCTAATTTTAAAACCATGTGAAATATTTTGTTATGCGCCAGGCCTTCTTCGCCTTCAATCTCATAAACAGGGGTTTGCTTCATTGACTCTTGAATTTTCTCTTGCAGCCTAGTTTTGTAATCAGACTCAAAGTGTATATCAAGATCTAAGTTATCTATTCGTGATGCAAATATTTTACGAATTATTTGATCGGCTGCCTGAAAACCAGAATCAAGATAAAGTGCGCCAATTATAGCCTCAAGCGTTGATGCTAGTAAGCGTGGCTTGGCCGACCCACCTGAAATTATCTCACCTTTACCAAGTAGCAAGTGCTTATCAATAGCCCACTCTTTAGCTAAATCTGCTAAAGTGCTTTCGTTAACAAGACTGGCGCGAATTTTTGAAAGCTCACCCTCTGTGAGTTCTGGAAAGCGCTTCATCAAATGATCACTAAGCGAAAGATCAAGTACCGAATCACCAAGAAATTCAAATCTCTCGTTGTCAGCACGCGATTTTTTTAAATTTTCATTTCGGTAGCTTTTGTGAGTGAGAGCTTGTTTTAATAGCTCAGGATTTTTAAAAACATAGCCATGTTTTTTAAATGGATTTTCGAGGTTTTCAGAATTTGCAGGACTTTCAGTATTTGCAAAAGACTGCGAGTCTTCAGTTGTAGATGACACTAGAGCTCCTTAGGTAATCAAGTGGCCCCCATCGCGAGTAACCACAATTAGGCATGCTAGTAGCATATTTTGCGGCTATGCGTCAACCGCTATTTTTCTAATAATTGTTTTTTAAGCTGCAGGAGTCTTATCGACTTATCACGAGAGCTTTCTGATTCTATTAATAAATTTAGTCTTTTTAAAAATTTTCGTTTATCAAATAAATCATTATTCTCTAGGCAGTAGTTAAAGTAATGATAACAGTCTTTAGCATCTGTTTCGCTCAGTCGATTCAATTTGAGCTTCCAGTAGAGTTCAAGAGATGGGCGATAGATTTTTGCTTTTCTACCTTTGTACAGCAAAATCAAATCATTTTTTTTATAGCCAACTTTATTTAAAAAGTAAGTTGCAGCTTGATTAATAGTGTCGATTGGTAGACCTAGGTCTTCAGCAATTTTCATAATCTCAAGTGTTTGTCCCATCTCTTTTTTACCGCAACCAACGAGATCAATATCAACTGTAGATCTAACTTCAAGCCCAAGCGCTGGTAAAAGAGCCCCGCCCAC
>MEPT01000064.1:32670-40113 GCA_001769925.1 Bdellovibrionales bacterium RBG_16_40_8 | reverse complement strand
GGTTGATCTAAGGTTAGCATTGCCAGACGACAGCGCGGCCTGCAAATAACTTTTGCCTTGAGAAAAAATATCGTAATCTTTTTGGCTTTTAACTTCTTCATCAAGACGCTTTAACAACCCCTTAGAACGAACCTCATTCAACTGAGCTCTAAGTGTAGAACTTCGCGGATTAAGCGCCAACATTTTTTGGCTCCACTCAACTATATTTTTAACGTCATTTCTGGTATTAAAATAATCAAGTATTAAATCTGCGGCGGCCGAAACCTCTTTTGCGTTCGGAAATGTCTTCATAAACTGCAATAAATCATTAAGCGCTTTATTATAAAAACCTTGTTCGTAGTATGTTTTAGCTAGCGTAAAGTTAAGCGAGGCATCTTTTTCTTTTCTTTTATCGTATAATTGATATAAAGTAATGCTTCGTACAAGTAATCCTTTAACTCTTAGCTGTTCGTAAAAATTGTATTCAGCAGGTTTTTGCAAAGCTAAAATCGCGTTTTGAATTAGTGTAGTTTTACTTGTTGGCGGGCCAAATTCACCTTCAAAGATTCGCAGATAATACGATCCGCTTTTAAAGAAATTAGACTCGTTAAAGTATACGTCTGAAAGGTTTATGGCAATTTTAACAGCTTTTGCAGAATGCTCAAAAAAACCTAAATAAAATTCATAATAAATTCGCGCGCGTTCAAAAAAATGAGCGCGTTTTGTTTTGTCTTTTTCTTTTTTTGCAAAATTATGGCTACGCGTACCTAGTTCGCGAATTTGTGTTTCAAAAAAATCAAAAGCTTTTTTTTGAATATCAGTACTTAAAGTATAGTGCGTTGCCCAGTAGTAATAGCGATCAAGAACAAAACGCATTTCTTCGATAGGTATATCAAGACGATCTTTAATAGGTATCATAAGTAGAACTTCATGATAAACATTCATAATTTTCTGCGGATCAGCCGTTCGCTCTGCTAGAGTTCGTAAAAGATTGATTGCGTAATCATATTTTTTAAGAAAAATGTAACGAAAAGATAATTTTTCAACGGTTTCTTGAAATAATACTTCAGTAGGTGCTACCCGAGAATAATAAACAACTGGGTCAGGATTAACCTTATAAACTTCAGTATACGCGCGAACTGAATCTATCAGCGCCTCACGCTTGATATTTGATTTAACTGACTTTGTTTTGAGTGAAATTTCATTTGGGTTATCTTCTTCTTTTAGTTCATTATCAGTAGCAACCTGTTCAAATAAATTTAAAGCTTCAGTATGTTTTTCTTGCCAAATTTTAATTAAACCTATTCGGTAGCGGGCAGCATTTCGCTCATAAGGAAATTTAGTATTTACAATAGGCAACAAAAAACTAGTTGCCCTATTATGATCTTGCATATCGTAAAAGTATTGTCCGGCAAGTAACCGCGCCTGCATTGTCTCTTTTTCTTTCGGATATTCTTTAATCAACTGCTCGGTAGTTTCAATAAAAGCTGGACCCTCATCAATTGATTTTTGGCCAACTGCTAATCTATAAAGTACTTTACCTCGCTTATTAAATTTCGGAAATTCTTTCAGAATTTTTTTATATATTTCTATGGCTGCCTGCTCTGCTTGAATTACTGGCGAGAATTTTTTAGTGGCAGCAACTTTTAAATCAGTATTTTGATCTCTTTCCATTTGAATATAATACGCAACTGTTGATTTTTGCGCCAAAAGATCGCCTAACTGCATATAAAGGTCTGCCAAAAATGGTGCGCTTTGATTTTGTGTTATTTGATTACGTAGTAATTTAATCGAAGTTTCAGTTCGCTCATACATATCTTTAAGCTTTTCTTGAAACTTAGGGTCAGACTTTTCTGTAGATTTTTTTTGCCCTTCTGCAACCACCGAAACATTAAATAATAAAATAAGAAATAAAACTATGGCTGGCATTGGTTTTTTAAAATTCCACGATAAAGAAGTCGTTCGTCGCGCCAATAATCTCCCCATTGCAACCAATGTAATCTAAATTTATACTCATCAGACGAATCGACAAGCGGGGTCGCAATTGGCTCTTCTTGAAGAAAAACATGTTCAGGATTATATTTTGCTCTAACTACATCAAATTTCACAAATTTTAGACTCTCACTTAATATGATAAGATGGCGGGCCAATATATCGCGAATTCGGTTGTCTTGTACTCTAAGCCGTCTATCAGCCATTTTGAGTTCATTTTCGTAAACATAACTAGCAATATCACGTAATTTTTTTGGTAAATCATCTAGACGCTCAGACTCGTTCTTTAATTCTACTATTGTTTGCGCGAACTGCCTATATTCTTGAGTGTCGGGGTGCGCAACCTTAACAAGAAGCGGAAATTTTACTAATGGCTCGCCCAATTTAATACCATCAATGATTTCACCAAACTCTTTCTCAAAACTTTTTATCATTGAATCTGCTGCTTCTGTTGAGCAATACTCACGGTAAATCAATGCACGAAGAATATATTTTTCTACTTGCAGACTTTCGCCCGCAGCCTTTGACTCAAAATTATAAACAAGTCCCAATGCTTCAGGATACTGTTTCATTTGATAATAATTCCATGCAGATTCTAACCAATCTGATGGCGTTATTGGGTTCATTTTTAAAAGAAATGTCTGATAAATCTCTTGAGACTTTTCGAATTCATGCATTTCATAATAAATACGCGCAAGCGTTCGCGCTGCTTTTTGTGCCAAAATTGCATGCTCAGCCGTAGTTGCTTTTGTGAGAGTTTGCTTTAACAGATTAACGGTTTCAACTAGCTTTTTTTTCTGATATGCCTGCGCTGCTTTATAAAATAAAAATTTCGGAAAATTACTTTGATCAACTTTATTAAAATAATATTCTGACCATTTTAACATTTTTTTATCGATATTTACTATACCTTTATACACAAGATAACTTTGAGTAAAATTATCTGACCCTTTGGGGTCTAAATCGCCGGGGATAAAAATAGCCCTAGTAGAAAATGGGTAACCCATATCAATTAATTGTACGACTGTTTGATAGGCTAATTCTTTTGATGGTAAATCAGAAAAAAAATTAAGCATATTCTCAGCACTTGCTAGAGCACCATAATACATACCTTTGTCAATTAAGGCAGGGATAAGCTCTTGCCAAATCTCGGGCTGCTCAGCTACCTTTGGCACCTGCCCTTGCCATTTTTCAGCGGCCACCGCGTAGCTAGAACAAAAAAATGTAGCAACAGTAAAAATAATTAAAGTGGTTCTGTTAAAAACCATAGGCAGAGCCAAATATGAGGGTTATGTTATTGCCAAAACCGCCAAATGCATAGGTGTCGCGAAGTTCAAACTTCCAAGAAAAATCATCGTTAATAAAAGTTTCAACTCGCCAGCCAAAATTAATACCAACTCTCGCATTCATACTGCCGCCTTTTTGCGTAGCTAGAAGTGCCGGCCCCGCTAAAATGGCGCTGCGAAAATATCTAATATACTCTTTAAGAAAAATCGTCTTGCCGTAAGAATGTGTATACCTAAGATTTGATGAAATTAAAAAATTTATGCGCTCAATTCTTTCAGGGTTTACATCAAAACTCTCTGCAAGTTCTGAAGTCAAACCTTTATCAATGGTGAAAACGTAATCGCCATTGATAACTTCCCAAGAATAAGTTTTGCTGAAATTTCGCGTATAACCAGCATTGAGACTAAACCCGTTATAGTAAGGGTTGACTGGCCAGATACCTAAACCGAAATCAACAGATTGCAATTTAGGGTTTTGATATATCTCAATTGCTTCAACAGTAACTCCGTCGAGCGGTCTAACCCCAGGTGGCTCTGCATCGCCGTAGCTCACTTTTTCGTTACACATTAAAAAAAATATAGAAAGACAAAATGTCCAAACTAATATACGTCTCACACACTAAACGTTATGAACTGTACTTAAAAGAGTCAATATACATGACTAAAATCTAGTCAAAATATATAACTTAGACGTATTTTTCTTAGAATTCTCAATTTGAGACGCTACAGATGCCCCTAAATTCTAGCTGTAAATGCATAATTGGCACCATATTAGCATTTAATTACGTTACAGGGGGATTACAATGGTAAAACAAGCAATATTCAATATAAGCAAACTTATAATAATTCTTGTGTTGTTGTTTGCTACAGGCATTGCCGAGGCTAAAAGTAAAAAAAACACTAAGTCAAAATCCCACCCAAAGTCTAGTCAGTCAGCCAAGGCGGTAAAATCAGCAAAAAAAGTTGTTAAGAATAGTGCGCCTAAACATAAAAAAGTAGCTAAACAAAAAACTGTAGTGAAAAATACTGCAGCTAGACAGAATTTACGACCAAGAAATATTTCTTCTATTGCCAGTGTTGAGGCGAATAGATCTCTTGAAATTCGTGGCCAGGCGCGAAATCTCTCAATGATGCTCGTGTTAAAAAATAGTAAAGACAACATTGATTTCGTAAAAGTACGTAATGACTACACATCAGAAATTAATGGCACTCAATTCTAGTCTTTAGTCAAACTAATCTTTAGCCCCATAGACAAGTAACTTCTGTCGACTGCATACTAATATTCGGCGGGGGGCATTCATGGCTAATTTATTAAAATTTATTGTTGAGAACTTTTCGCATGTCTTTCCAGTATTACTGGTTGGGGCAATAGGCGTTTTAATTATTTTTGAAAGATCAGTAGATTTATTTTTCGTTTACCCTTTGCAAAACTCTGATTCTTTTTTCAATCGTCTTCGTCACTCAATTATGAAAGATAAAATACCTGAAGCTATAGCACTCTGCGACCGACACCAAAGTAACCCAGCAGCGCGCGTAGTTAGACTCGGTCTAATGCGCGCACATCAACCCGAAACACTAATAACAAATGGTCTGCAAATTGCCGTTAGCGAGGCATCTCAGAAAATTCAAGCGCGCACAAGTTATCTTGCAACTATTGCTAACGTTGCAACACTCTTCGGCTTATTAGGTACAATTATCGGTCTAGTTCAGTCATTCGAAGCCGTAGGTGCTGCTACCGCGCAGCAACGATCAGCATTATTAGCGCAAGGTATTTCTACCGCCATGAATGCGACAATTCTTGGTCTGACTGTAGCGATACCCTGTATGATCGCCTACTCAATTTTAATATCGCGAACAAACAAAATAATAACACAGGTCGATGAGGCTGCATCGAGAGTTTTAGATATGCTTCAGCAAAGATACTTCACTGTCAAACCTGGTGCTTCATCTCCTGGCGAGAATACCTTTACTGACCAAGTAGACATATGAAACGGAGTGGTCAATGAGCGCATCTGTAGGTGGCGATGATTCTGGTCAAGAAGTTGAGCTAAATATTGTTCCGATAATAGATTGCTTCACTGTATTGATCGCATATCTTTTGGCAACAGCATCATTTCTTACACTTTCGGCACTAGATGTAGGTGTGGCCGCTACCGGTGTAGCTGACCCCGGTGAAGTAACAGGCCCACCGCCGATGGTTATGACCCTAGAAATGAAAGTTGGCGGCGACATCTCAATTTTAATTCGCGGGGGGGATTTGAAGCGAGATGTCTCTGTTAGTATTAAGTCTGAAGTTGCAGATAAATGGAATTTTTCTCTACTTGATCAAAGACTTGCCGGAATACGAGAAAAATGGCCTACCATTACAGAAGTTAGTGTCTTAGCAGAGCCTACCATTGTTTACAAAGATATTGTGACTGTGATTCATGCAATACAAAAAACTATGCCAAAAGTTTTTATTTCAGGATGAATGATAATATATTATGAGAAAATCTTTTCTTAAGAAAAAAAAGGCAGGTAGCGGCGAAGTTGCACTACAGATTACATCAATGGCCGACATCTTTATGATTCTTCTCGTATTTCTTATTAAAAACTATGCAGCCTCTGCAACTAATATTGCGCCAACAGCACGTCTTTCTTTACCTGAGGTAACAAAAGGTACAGGCGTAATCAGAGAAACCTTGAAAGTTGAGATTTCTAAAGATGCTATTATTGTCGATCAAATAGTGGTCGCAAAATTAAAAAATTTTGAATTTGACATAAGAGACGGCGGCGAAAATGAGCCTTCTCTTGCAGTAGTAAAAGCGCTTAATGAACAAAGAAAACTGCTGCCTGAACCAAATATGGATTCAAGCGTTCTTGTTATGGCTGATCAGAACACCCCTTATGCTACATTAAAGCGCGTAGTCGCCTCAGCCGCAGGATCTGGATTTGTCGATATGCAATTGGTTGTTGTTGAAACAGAATAAAGACATTGTGATATTAGGACAATATTGTGAAACATGAAGATTTTTTAATTACTACAACTGCTGATAATGTCTCACGCAAATTCATATGGGATGCCAAAACCCCAGTAGAACTTGATATGCCTCACGGCTGGACAATAGAAAGATCAGGTAAGAGCTTTCAACTTCACGACATGTCATTCACACCAGCAAAAGGTGAAAAAAATGAGTCTAAGGTTATTGCATTACCAAAAATTGGCGAGAGCACATCTATTAAGCTCCCTAAAACTCGTTTTGGGTTAACTAGACCTATCTCTGTCGAGTTATTACGACTAAAATCAGTTGACCCAATATATGAACAAACTTCAAGCGATGACGATATTACTTCTGGGCCGCGCCAGTTATCAATGTACTATGGTCAAAGATATTTCTTAATAAACTACCGCCCCGTAAGCACCAAAGACAGCAAGAGATTAAAAATAGTTGACTTTAGTTACGAACGCTCTGCAAGCGGGTACACTATTAATGTTCTTAAGAAGAAAATTAAAGTGCAAATTGGCAAGAAAAAAAAATCTTATTCGGCAGGCTCTACATTAGAATTAACTAATTCTGAATTTTTAGCCGCTACCTTCGTAACGGGAGTGCATTGGTGGCGATTTCGCATGGTTCCAACACCAAACAAGCTTCCGCCAATTGAAACAGACGAGAGTGAAGCAGATATTCGCGAAAGAGAACATCTTATAAACAGTGCTAAAACTGTTTTCGTTTTTTTCTTACTGCTATCAGCTGGCATACTTCTCTATTCATATCTAAATCCAGTGCCTATAAAAGTGGTGCAAGTTGACGTCGGTATTAAAATGCCTAAATTAATTCCACCTCTACCTGTAGTAAAAAAAATAAAACCTCCACCGCCACCACCAAAACCACCTCCTCCTGAAAAACCAAAGGTTGTGAAAAAAAAACCAGAGCCAATTAAAAAACCAAGTGTTGTTAAAAAAACACCAAAAAAACCAATAAAAGAACCAACCCCTGTTCCTAAGCCAAAGCCTGTTGTTAAAAAAGGACCGCCTCCGGCACCGGCGCCAGCAATGCACACTACTGGTAAGCAAACTAAAGCCCCAGCAACAACAAAAGCTGATCAGCTTGCTAAACAAAATGCCGCTCAGCAAACTCAAGCACTCAAATCACTTAGCTTTCTATCAACTTCATCCAAAAGGCCTGTATCTGTTGCATCAAATTAT
>MEPT01000064.1:30320-32643 GCA_001769925.1 Bdellovibrionales bacterium RBG_16_40_8 | reverse complement strand
CTAATACCCCAACAGTTGGTGGGTCAAAGAGCACTTCAAAAGTACTTGAAAATATCGCTAAAGGTGCTCCAGGAGACGGTAATATTAAAACACGCTCTTCGCGAGAAGTTGTCTCGCAGGTAAGTTTCGGCGACGGTAAAGGTAAAGGCTTAAATGACGTGCAAGGTCGTGTTTCACTAAATGATCTAGCCAGTGCTGGTAGCCGCGGAGAAAGCCTAGGCGGCGGGAGCGGCATTGAACTTTCAGGCCCTGGCGAAATTTCAGAAAGTGCTATTGAAAAGGCACTTTCTAAATTTCTTTCGCGTTTTCAATACTGCTACGAAAAAGCACTATTAAGTGATGCCGGCTTAAGCGGTAATATTGTTATTCAATGGGATATTACTACTTCAGGGTCAGCTAAAAATTCACGCGTGGTAAAATCTCAGCTTGATAGCAAACAACTACAAGGCTGCATCACTGGGGTTTTAAGTGAAGTGCCCTTTCCAAAACCTAAGGGCGGTAGTGTTACTGTAAAGAAAACTTTCTCGTTTACCAGTAGTTCTATATAAGTTTTTACTTAGTCATATTTTTTTTATTAGCCAACACATCTCTCATTAATGCTGCACCAATGAGTAATGCTTGAGCTGACACAAATACCACAACAGCTATGGCTCCCCCACTAGAAAAACCATACGAATGAAGACCTGCGGCTAAAATAAAATTTACTCCGTACCAGGCCATAATAACCATTAAATAAGCAACTGGTGATAACGCTAAAAAGATAAAATCTTTAGCCCAACCAATATACCGTGAGTGCAGCAGTGCCAAAAAACCTAAATCGGCAATAAGCGACCAGGTTTCTTTCGGATCCCAGCCCCAAAATCGCCCCCAAGAATAATCTGCCCAAATTCCACCTAAAATTATACCAATCGTTAAAAAAAAGCACCCAAGCTGCACAGCTCGGTATGCATGTTTAGCGTAGTCTTTAACAAAATTTTCTAAAGAGTGCCCAAGTAGCCTTCTAATTAAAGCAATATTGCCAAGAATCATGGCTATTGTAAAAGCTGAGTAAGAAATTGTAATCGTAGTCACATGGGTTGAAAGCCAAAAGTTACTACGCAGCACCGCCACAATTGGGTCAAGATCGGGACTTAACACTAACGGAAAACTTTGTGCTAAAAATAAAATTATTCCACTTATAAAAAGCATAAACCCCGCAATTAAACTATTGCTGTAGAGAATATAAAGTATATAACTAAACAAATTTACTCCAAGCGATACCCAAAGCATAGTACTGTACATATTAGTAACCGGAGCAAAGCGCGTAATATAAACTCTTAGCGCTAAACCAATTATATGCAGTGCCAGTGGGACTAAAAATAAAATTGGTGCAAATTTTCGCCAAGTTTTTTTTTGTGCCCACGGAAAGAAAAACAGTAACGCTGAAATGATATACAAAATTCCCGCCCAGAAAAAAATTCGTATATCATTATAAAAAACTTCTAACTTAAGTTTGCCAAGGTAGTGTTTAAACATATCTGGAGTATTTTGCTCACGACTCCAGCTAACCAGCGTTTTTGCCGCAGATTCTGAACCTTCGGGGTTGTTTTTTAAACTTTCAAGATAACCTTTTATCTTACTACGGGCCTCTTCACCTGCATTTAAATTTTGTTCAGTAAATAAACGTGAAAAATCAACAACACCGACAAGATGTTCGCCTGTTACAATTGCGCCAAGTACACTCATTTGATTATATAGCTCTAATAGCGCTTTTTCAGAATCGCTAAAGAATTCACTTTCTCGGTGCCGCGTGAGAAGCGGTTCAACTCGCGAACTAAACCCTGCTGTTTCTAATTCAGCAAGAGACACAAATCTCTGAGATGGTAAAAATCCAAGTTGTGTGCGAAGTTCTGGTTTACGAATCTCAATATATTCTACCCAAGGGCTAGAAGGCGATAACACAAAAGATAAATAAATTTGCGTTGGAGAAAGCCCCCACCTGCTGTACCTGCCGTTCACAAAAAGTAGGCTCTCTCTAGCTAGCGTATCAAATGGCTTTATGCGCCCACCACGTTGTGTAGCCAAAGTTTTAATTGTGTCTACAGACATTCTTCTAGCTAGCTCTTTAAAGTTTTGCAAAGCTGCTTCTGGGGTCAATTCTTGAAATGACTCACCAAAAAAATTACCCTGCGCTAAACCTATAGGCGAAATTAAGCATATAATAATAATAGTAAATATTTTTTTCATAAACTCGCTCCAGCCTTTTCGGTATATTTTTTCCAAACACGGCTATGCATAAGGGTAAAAGTAATAATACCGATAGCAAGAATAAGGCTACCTATAT
>MEPT01000064.1:29946-30243 GCA_001769925.1 Bdellovibrionales bacterium RBG_16_40_8 | reverse complement strand
TAGATAGTATAACCATCACGTTTTAGGGGTTCGTTCATACTGATGACGGTATTTTCACCAGTGGGTTTAACTTCAACTAGGCTTTCAAAACTCATAGGTGTTTCAGTGCCAGGGTAATCAATCTTAGTAAATTTTTTTAATTTTAAAGAAAATGGCAAATTAAATGTTTTGCGCCCATAAAAAATTTCAGCCGGGCGACCCATTAGCTCAATTTTTTGTGAGCTGCCCTCAGCTAGCCAAAAATTATCTGAGCCATCACTTAATTGAATCAGAAGCGCACTTGGCGGCAGTGGCATA
>MEPT01000064.1:27351-29932 GCA_001769925.1 Bdellovibrionales bacterium RBG_16_40_8 | reverse complement strand
GCCTCGTTACGCATTTGCCCGCCGCGCATTACACTTGCAAGTGTTATCGTCATACCCATCCAATTAGTTTCAAAGGTCTCACCCGCAGCAAGGCTTTTTTGCGCCACAACTTTATCTGATTTTTTTAATACCACATTTGCCTTTTCTTCAGGGCTTTTAGGGTCTAACCAAAATTCAACAATATTATTTTGACTTTGATCGACGAACCCACCGTGCAAATTATGAGCTGTAGTGCCGTTATCATCTGCTGCTACGCCGCTAGCTACATATACAAACCGCAAGCCAAACAATCCATTTTGGTTTAGTGAAAAATTCGCAAATTTACCAAAGAGAACCTCGCGAGATTTCTCATTGTCTTTTGTTACCTCAAGTTCTAACGCCGGATTTGCCTCAGGGCCTACGCCTTCTACAATTTTATTTTGACTAACCGTAGCGAATTTAAATTGTTTTCTAATATGCACTTTAACTCCGGCTACAGACCATACTCCAGCCGACAAAATTTCTTTAACGCTTTTCTGCCCTAATTTTTTTTGTGATTTATAGTCAAATACAGTTAGCTGAGTAGAGCGCGTTTTTTTTGTTTTAGCTTCTGGTTGAAAACTTCCAAGCATAAGTCTTAATGTAACTGGCCCTAGCTCAATTTGAGGATTTTCTACCGAATGCAGCCATTCAGAAACATTAAAAAAAGCACTCTTTAAGCGAAAACTTAATCCAAAGCCCCCACTGCCTGCCTCATTTTCAGAATTGTCTGCGACCATAACTCGATCAAAATTAACAAACGGCAAATATTTTTTAATCCAAAACAAATGACGTATTGGCTCGTTAAGAGATGAATCTACGGAGCTTTCAAAACCGGTAAGTTTTCTTTTAACTTCAATAGTTTGTGCGTTTGGTGAGCCCAAAAATCGATAACCTAAAATAGGCTCTGGCAGGACTACAGTTGAATAGCTCTCGCCTTCGGCTATACGAAGTTGACCATCGATGCCAAGACTACCGGTCATAAGGCCGCCGATTAGAACAATCAAAAGACCGATGTGGGTAATTACAAATCCAGTATGGTGTTTACGAAAAGGCCAACGCGATAGTGTCGCACAAAAAATGTTTATCCATAAAAGAATCAGTAGCCCAAAAAACCAAGTTGAGTCGTAAACTTTTATTCGTGCATAATCTGAATTATATACGCTCTCGTAGACTGTGCCGGCGGCTACAACTGCCGACAACACAAGCATCAAAGGCACAGCAAGCCTAACTGACGCCAGAATATTCAAATATTTATGTTCTCGCAAAAGACGGACAACTGTTCTCAAAATCCCCTGCCTAAAAAAGGGCAACGTATCACAATCAGTGCGATGGTCAAAAAAACTTTAGCCTGACTATTTTTATTGTTCATATAATAATGCATGTGCTCTAATTTTATTGGGATTAGGGCGAATTTTGGTCTGTAGGCCATATATAGACGCAACTCTGCTCAAATCACCAGTTTTCTATCTTCTCAGTAGTTTTTTTTAATAAACTATTTTCTTAATATCTTGACGATTGGTTGTGTAGGACGTACCTTGCGAACACAATTTATCAATGTCTTGTCGCGGGGTGGAGCAGCCTGGTAGCTCGTTGGGCTCATAACCCAAAGGTCGCAAGTTCAAATCTTGCCCCCGCAACCAATTTTTTGGAACCTGAGGTTCCACAGGTTTTACCGTGCAATCTTAAATTCCACCTTAGGATTGATCTTCTCATTGTAGGCGATCAGTTTGTCAGTTGAAACTTGATCGATCCGATGATTAACGACCTCGCTGACTCTTGACTGATCAATCCCCAGTAGCTTGGCAAACTCAACCTGAGATAAGTCTTTTTCAGTCATATATCGCACCAGATTTTGACATAACTCCCAGCGAAACTTCTCAGCCGGCGATGAGCTCGGACCCACCATCAGAGTGCCTTCGACACCTTTAAGCTTCTTGTCCATCTCTTCGAGTTTTTTCTTACTTGGATAACGCATGGTCACCTCCTGTAGGTATTCACTATACCAATAAACAATTCTTCATCGTGAATAAGCCAAACCAATTTATAAAACTTCAGATCAAGCTCCATCCGGTCGTTCACAAAATACAAAAAACCCGTCGGCTCATTTAAGAAATATACCAAATCTTGCAATATATTGCAAGATAATTGTTAGCGCTTTGTATAACAAGCCTATCCCCACAAATTCATTTATTGATTGCGATTCCTGGTTCCGTTAATCTGGCCCCCGCAACCAATTAATCCAATATACCACCCAGCAAACTTCTCGCAAAACAACTTTTTCTTCGCGCATTTTATAAATAACTGGAATCACCACCAGAGTGAGAAGCATAAGTGAAATAAGCCCGCCAAACATCGGCGAAGAAATGCGTTTCATCACATCTGCGCCAAGTCCGGTCGCAACCATGACCGGGAGCAGCCCAAAAATATTCATAAATACGGCCATAAGAACAGATCTCAAACTTTTTTGGGCGCCTTCAATAGTGGCTTGAGTGAAATCATTGGAATTTTTTAGCTGCCCTTCCGTTTTTCGTTTAGTCCACGCTTGGTCTAAGAAGACGAT
>MEPT01000064.1:26294-27321 GCA_001769925.1 Bdellovibrionales bacterium RBG_16_40_8 | reverse complement strand
GATCAATGCAATGGCGCCGGCCCAAACTGCAACACTTGTATTATAGCCAAGAATCCACATGAGCAGAATTCCACCGATAAGTGACAATGGAACAGAAGCCATAATCATAACGATCTTAGAAACAGATCTCATGCTAAAGTAAAGAAAAGCAAATATAAGCAGGAGCGTTAATGGGAGCACAATCTTCATTCGATTTTGCATCCGCTCTAAATATTCATATTGGCCAGTCCAAGAAATAAAATACCCTGGCGGAATTGTAACTTCTTTTTTGACGGCAATCTTTGCATCGTTAACATATCCACCGGGATCGCGGTCTTTGAGGTCGATGTAAACGTAGCCAGCTAAAGAACCATTTTCATCCAGCACCATAGGCGGACCCATACGAGTTGTCAGTTTTCCGAGTTGCCCGAGTGGAACTTGACTGCCCGTAGGCGTCGCCACTAGTATGCGGCCTAATTTTTCAATATTATCCCGTAACTCTCTCGGGTAGCGGACACTGATTGTGTAACGTTCTCTTCCTTCAATGGTCTGAGAGATTTCCATACCACCAATTGCTGTTTCCACGACCATCTGTGCATCACCAACATTGAGGCCATAGCGCGCGAGGGCTTGGCGGTCAGGTTCGAAGTCTAAATAATATCCGCCAACGATTCTCTCAGCATAAACACTTCGAGTGCCACGAACTGTATTTAGGGTACGCTCTAGTTGCTGCCCTATTTCTTCGATAACTTTTAAATCTTTACCGAAAATCTTAATTCCTACTGGCGTGCGAATTCCTGTAGAGAGCATATCTATGCGGCCTCTAACAGGTTTAGTCCAGGCTCGATTAAGCCCTGGCACTTCAACTGCCTTATCAAGAATAGAAATTAAATCATCATCACTTAAGCCCTTTCGCCACTCACTACGAGGTTTTAAACGAATGGTATATTCAAACATGGAAAGTGGTGCGGGATCGGTGGCTGTTTCAAAGCGTCCAGCTTTTCCAAAAACTGTTTCTACTTCTTGCACTGCTTTAATAGCTGCACTT
>MEPT01000064.1:22256-26269 GCA_001769925.1 Bdellovibrionales bacterium RBG_16_40_8 | reverse complement strand
CTGTGACTGAAATTCCAGGAGTCGTGATCGGCATGTAAAGCAAATCACCTTCCCAAAGGGGCGGCATAAATTCTGACCCCAAGCGCGTGAAGGCAATGGCAGAAATAACAACAAGCGCCGCCATTCCCACCAACACAGCCTTCGTATGCCTTAAGTACCAATTCAAAATTGGTGTGTAACGTACAAGCAACCACCGATTGATCGGATTTTCTTGCTCGCTTCTGATTCTACCTTTAACAAAGTAAGCTATGAGTGGCGGAGTTACCGTAATCGAAACAAGCGCTGCCGCAATCATGGCAAAAGTTTTGGTATACGCCAGTGGGTGAAAAAGCTTTCCTTCTTGCGCTTGCAGAGCAAAGATCGGAAGAAAAGAAACCCCGATGATCAGTAGCGCACTAAAAATTGATGGCCCCAGCTCTTTACACGCTTCAATAGCTAGCTCTTGAGATGATCTCACTCCATTATTGGCAGCTATTTTTTTGTGAGTATTTTCAATGAAGACTACCACACCATCGACAATATCACCGACAGCCAAGATAATCCCGCCCATCGACATAATATTGAGACTAATGTTAAGATAATAAAGTGGAATCATAGAAATCAAAATTGAAAGAGGCAGCGTAATGGCAACAACCAAAGTGCTGCGAATATGAAATAGAAAAACAAAAATCACTATGCAGACAAGAATAATCTCTTCAATGATGTTGTCTCTTAGCGTGGCAACAGCTTCTTTAATGAGCGATGACCTATCGTAGATAATCTTAAGCTCAAGCCCTGGCGGAAAAGCATCTTTAATCTCTTCGATTTTCTTTTTGACTGACTCAATGACCCGAGAGACATCTTCACCTTGCCGCATCACCACAAGGCCACCTACGGTATCACCTTTGCCGTCAAGATCAGCTAGTCCTCGTCTGATATTTGGACCAAGATTAACTTTGCCTACATCAGCCACACGAATGGGTGTGTTGTTGGGACCGATTCCGACAGAGATATTTTCAATCTCTTTTGGATCTTTAATGTAGCCGAGCCCGCGCACGTAATATTCACGCTCAGACACTTCTAAGGTTCTGCCACCGACATCCTTATTACTTTCACGGATTGCATTTATAACTTTTTGAATGGGAATCCGAAGCGCGGCGAGTTTATTCGGATCAACTTCAACTTGATATTGTTTTTCAAATCCACCAACACTTGCCACTTCGGCAACGCCTGGTACTGACGCTACCAATACTTTAAATACCAATCCTGGAAAGTCTTGATCTCGGAAAGGTTGTATTGTCCGCTTGTATCCACCAATGCATACTGAAACACCCAGCCCACGCCACTTGCATCAGGTCCGATGGAAGGCGTCGCCCCTTGGGGAAGCTGCCCTGAAAGCTTAGAAAGATATTCCACTACTCTCGACCTTGCCCAGTAAAGATCAGTTCCATCTTGAAAGATTACATAAACAAAGGACATCCCAAACATCGAAAAGCCACGCACGACGGATACCTTAGGTGCTGAGAGCATCGCCGTGACTAACGGATAAGCGATTTGATTTTCAATAAGGTCAGGGCTTCTGCCCATCCATTCCGTAAAAAAAATGCCTTGGGTTTCTGATAAATCCGGAATTGCATCGACTTTAATATTTTTTAGACAATAAACTCCCCAAATCCCCAAAAAAGCGGCAAGAATGATTGTGATCCTGGCATTTCTTCCGCACCATGTGATGATTCTTTCAATCATAGTGCCTTCTTACTTTTTTTCATGTTCGCCATGTCCTGAACTTGCAGGCGATCCCTTTTGAATTGCTGCCTGAAATTTACTTTCTGCATCAATAAGAAAGTGTGCACTTGTTACGACCTCTTCCCCCTCTTTAAGGCCAGAAAGAATGGCAAATGCATTTTCAATGCGCGGACCAGCTTTGACGTCTCTTGGTTCAAAACGTGAAGGCCCGACTTTCACAAAAACAATTTTTCTTGTGCCTGTATCAATAACCGCATCATCAGGAATGACGATGGCCTCGCCGAGGTTTTTCTTAAGCGAGATATTTGAAAACATTCCGGGCTTAAATTTTTGATCAGGATTATCCATTTCAATTCGTGCTTTGGCGGTTCTTGTTTCCAATTCAATTTCTGGGTAGATATAGCTAATTTTTCCTTTAAACAACTTATCGGGATCATATGGCAACTGAATCTCAGTCTCATCACCGACAGTAATAACCGCCACATCATATTCGTAAAGAGTAACAATGATCCAAATACGCGAAAGATCTGCTATATGGTAAAGTTCCATTTCAGGAGTAATGTACATCCCTCGAATTGCAGTTTTATTGACAATAATTCCATCTACTGGTGAATCAAATGTCACCGCCCGCTTGGCTTTTCCTGTTTTTTTTAGCCTATTTATTTCGGCTTGTGGAACCCCCCAAAGCTTAAGCCGCTCAATTGCTGTCACCGCAATCTCTTGTCCTGAGGCTCCTTGTTTTCGCGCTGCCAAGTATTCTTCCTGCGTTGAAACAAGATCGGGACTATAAAGTTCAAATAAAGATTGGTTTTTTTTTACGGGCTTGCCAATATAGTCCGCATATATTTGTTCAATCCAGCCATTAATTTTTGTATGAACGTGGGCCTCTTTGGTCTGATCGGCAGTTACTGTTCCTACAGTGCGAATCGTGTGCTCTATTTTTTTCTTCTCCGCCTTAACTACTCTAAGCCCAATTTTTTCTTGCTGCTCAGGCGGAACATCTACGGGAACTCGAGGCTCTTCTTTTTTTGCTGGGACTATTTTTAGTGCTTCGCCATGTCCACCATGCGTTTGTGAAAACACATTCGTGCTAAAAAATAAAAAAAGAATAAAATATAACTTTGTCATTACATATTCCCCATTCCAGAACCACCGCTTATGTTTGAGTCAGATGATCCTTTTGACTTTCTTGTTGGCCCACTCATGCCAGGCCCCATATTGACGGTATCAGAGCCCATGTTGGCACCCCCCATTTGTCCACCACCAAAAAGGCTTGGTTTGCTAGGTGCAAACCTTAGAATTGGTGGTGAAGAAAGAAGCTCTTTAAGCCTTGTTCTTGCAAGCTCAACATCTATCTGAGCAGCTAAGTATTCAAGCTCTTGCGTGCGTTGAACTTTTAGTGTCTCTAAGTATTGGCTGAGAGGAAGACGTCTTGTCGCATAGCCAGATTTTGCATTCTGAACTGCTAGATTTGTTGTTGGTATAACAGTACTTTTGTAAAGTGCAGCTACATCTCTTGCTGTTTTTAACTGCTCCTTAGCATCGAGAGATTCTGTGTTGAGGCGATTTTCGACATTTCTTTTTTCTAAAAGAACAGCTTCTTTATCAATCGATGCCGCAGTTGAAAGTTCAGATTGCTTTCGCCAAAAATAAAGCGGGAGGTTAATGCCAACCATGACACCCCAGTTAGATTTTTCGTCCATCATTTCTGGACTTGGATCCATTACCATCCCTTGAAACACAAAATCTGGAAAATAAGCAAGCCTTGCAAGTTTCTTTTCATCTTCAGCTTGGGCTACAAAAAACTCTAAAGACTTTAGCTCTGGTTGGCTTTCCATGGATGGAAGCTTATTTTCTGCAAGGTCATTACTTGAAAATTGTGGAGATAAGTCGCCAATTTGATTTTCTGAAGGTTGATCCCTTAATTCATTCATTACGTCCTGGATTGTTTTTTGCTCTCGCAAAAGTTTAAGCCTTTCAACTTCAAATACAGAGAGTTCGACTTTGGCAAGCAACCAATCATGATGCCCGGCCTCTCCGGTTTTATAGCGTGCCTTCGTGCTTCCAACGGTACTTTCGACAATTAATTTTAATCGACTATTTAACTCAAGAGCTTTTTGATTGAAATACATACGGTAATAAGCTTGCGTTGCAAGAACTGTAACCTCTCGACCATAAGTCTCTGCATCACTCTTTGCAGAATTAGCTCTGTTCTCAGCTACTGAAGATTTCGCAGAGAGCTTTCCGGGGAATGGAACGGCTTGGCTGATTTGATAGCGCATAACAGA
>MEPT01000064.1:19519-22250 GCA_001769925.1 Bdellovibrionales bacterium RBG_16_40_8 | reverse complement strand
GCCGTCACCAAAGGGGATTTGATCTACCCCTACAGCGATGAATGGGTCATCTAATGTCCCAGATGGATCAACACGATGACCTGAAGCCTTTGCTCGTAGGGTTATGGATCGAAGGGTGGGGTTGGCTCGCTTTACTTGAGAAAAATACTCGTCCAGCGTAAAATCATTCGCGTATGCTGACGAACCAACAAATAAAAAACAAGCCCACCAAATTTTAATCTTGCTTGCGAGCTCCGACATAACTATCGAGTGCTCTTTTCTAAAGTATCACCTTCACCGAAACTTGTTCCCGCCGGAAAGCTCACAACTGAGTAATGCTCGTTTAATATCTTAGTCACTTCACCAAACCCACCATCTACACGCTTACAGATTCGATTATCGAGTTTCCCACCAATACGTCCAGTACAAACATTTTTATATAACTGAAGCCGATCGCCCACCTTAACTTCATTTTGTCCAAGACAAACATGTGCGCTGGTATCTGACTCTTTCATAACGACTGAACCCCGCATTAGCGAATGTGTCGCACAGCCCGTTAAAAATAAGCCCAACAGACCAGTCAGTAGGACGAACATTGTAGAACGTTTCATTTACTTCTCCTTCTAATTATGTTTGGTTTTATCCAAACGGTTTATAAATTTGTTTTAACACTACGCAATCCCGAGACTTCTTGTCCACGCATCATTATAAAATGTCCCGTCGCCTTCTATGAGCACGGTCATATTTAATCTGAACTCATTGATTTACGTTAATTGCACGGGTTGTGCCATAAGGTGTAGTTCTTGCAACAAGGTCAATTCGAAGACCATATACCATGGGCCGTAGGGTTATACCCTACCCAGTATGGCTATAGGAGATAGACAATGAAACGTAGACGTTCGGTTGTGACACGGCATAGCGATCATTCCGCCGAGATTCCTAGGCTGCGTAAAATAGTGGGACAACTTGAAGGTGCCGAAAAGATGATTTTGGAAGAGCGTTACTGTGTCGATATTCTTCAACAAGTGCGCGCGGCACATTCTGCGGTGAAGGCACTCGAAATCGCAATTCTAAAACGGCACCTCAATAACTGCATTACCAATTCAGCTAAATCAGAATCAACAGCAGCATTCAATCAAAAACTCAAAGAACTATTAGAGCTTATTAAAGGGTAAGATATATAATTGAAATTCAAATGGTGGGAGTGACAAGCCGTGAAGGCAAAACTTCATCGACTGACCTTCGCACACTAGCTGATTGGACTATCCGGCAAAGGCTTCTGACAATTCCAGGCGTTTCTCAAGTTACAGTAATCGGTGGCGATTCGCTGCAAGCACAAATTCTTGTCAATGCGGACAAGCTCAGAAAAAAACAAATTAGCTTTCTTGATTTAAAAGAACGGCTCGCCAAAATCAGCTCAGCTTCGGGCGGTGGATTTCTTAATCAAGGTAACAAAGAATGGCTGATAAGAAATTTCGGTAGAATTTTGAGTCATGATGAAATTGCTAACACGGCCGTAGGACTTCACTTCGGCACACCAGTTATATTAAAAGAGATTGCACAAGTTGATTTTGTAGCCGGTCTGAAACGTGGCGATGCTGCCGTGTCGGGCAAACCCGGCGTTATTCTGATGGTACAAAAACAATCAACTGCAGATACTGTGAAAGTTACAGAAAACGTAGATAAGGTTCTTCTTGAATTAGAACCTAGCTTACCTCCTGATATTCAAATTCACGGTGGGTTATTTAAGCAATCTCGTTTTATCGAAGCCGCGATCGGCAACGTTTCTGAAGCGTTACGTGATGGCTCAATTATGGTCGCAATAGTTTTAATTCTTTTCCTTTTGAATTTAAGAACTACGTTTATCACTCTTACTGCTATTCCAGTTTCACTTTTAATAACTGCGATTGTGTTTCACTGGTTTGGAATTGGCGTTAACACTATGACTCTTGGTGGTCTCGCTATAGCCATTGGCGAATTAGTGGACGATGCAATTGTGGGGGTTGAAAACGTCTACCGGCGTTTGCGTGAGAATAAAACATTACCACAGCCAAAGCCGCTCCTGAAAGTGATTTTTGAAGCCTCCAGTGATATGTTTCTATTTATTAAAATCAAAACTTGGTGAAGAAAAAGGCGACGGCTGGTTGGTTCGAAAGCTCAAATCCTGGGACAAATCTATTCTTGAACGCACCTTAGAGCATCCGACTCGCATAATGGTCGCATCCGGCATTCTAGTCATAATTTCTGTTATCGCGATTCCATTTATGGGTCGCAACTTTATGCCACCATTTACAGGTGTAAAAAGCCAAGTTGCTATTAAATTATATGGCCCTGATTTAAGAATTTTAAGACAACAAGCTGCTGAAATTCGAAATGCAATTCAAGACGTAAAAGGTATTGTTGATCTTCGTGTCGAAGGCCAAGTCTTATTTCCTCAATACAAGATCTATGGAATGAGACCAGATATGACAAAGTACGGGATCATACCCGGCGATCTAATTGAATCTCTAGAAGCCATGTTACAAGGGGTCCCCGTTACCAAACTTATACAAAAAGATCGTCATCTCGATGTTTACCTCCGCTTGGATACCGAATCGCGAAAAGATATTGAAGCGATCCGAAACTTGCCTGCGCATGTGCTTCCAACTGGACAAGTCATTCCGCTCAATGACATCACCGATATTTTCGAAACCAGTGGGCCAAGTCAGATCGAAAGAGAAGATTTGCAAAGACGCATCGTTGTCTCGTTCAA
>MEPT01000064.1:7462-19460 GCA_001769925.1 Bdellovibrionales bacterium RBG_16_40_8 | reverse complement strand
CTTTAAGCGTGCTGGTGATGTGTACGAAGCAAAGCTGGCGGGTGTGAGCAAAACGCATCGTTACGATTTACACGTCGATGTCGAAATCGGTACAACGAAAGTCGTCGCCGATTTCGGTGTAGATAATATTCACTAAGTAAGGAGAGCCCAGTGGGCAAAGGTTGCTGCGATCATAAAGCTGAAGAGTTAACCCAACTACGGTTCTATCTGGGCTTGTCAGAAATAATGACGTTGAGGCCAACAACTTGATCCAGGTCAACTGGGGGTAAGGTTAAGGCGTACCTTTTCGATGATGGCAGATATTGGCGAGCCGGGGCCGAAGACGGCGATTATGCCAGATTCGATGAGCTGCTTTGCGTCATCTGGTGGGATAATCCCGCCAACGAAGATTGGCTTGTCGACATTTTTTTCGCGAAGTTGCCGCTGAATTTCTGTGACAAGAGGAACATGCGCCCCTGAAAGAATAGAAAGCCCAATCAGATCAACATCTTCTTGCAAGGCGGCCGTAACCACCATTTCGGGGGTCTGATGTAAACCTGTATAAATAACCTCAAAACCCGCGTCGCGCAGACCTCGGGCCACCACCTTAGCACCTCGGTCGTGACCATCTAACCCAGGCTTTGCTATTAAAATTCTTTTAGGCATCATAGAAAAATACAATACCGCTACCTGTGCGCAGGGGCAAGGGGCAAAGACCCAGAAGGAATACTTGCATTATGAACAAAGCATTTCGACCACTCACCCACTTAACCGATGAAGAAGTTGCATTTAAAAATGCTGTACGCGAATTCGCCGAAAACGAAATTCGCCCTCTGGTTCAACAAATGGATCACGAGGCAAAAATGTCACCAGCTATTGTTGAAAAGTTATTTGCCATGGGGCTTATGAGTATTGAAACTCCTGAGAAATTTGGCGGAGCTGGCTCAACATTTACTATGTCATGCCTTGCGGTTGAAGAAATCGCGCGCGTTGATGGCTCAGTTAGCGTTTTAGTAGATGTGCAAAATACCTTAGTCACTAACGCTTTTCTTAAATGGGCAAGCGATAAGCAAAAAGATAAATACTTACCACTTATGTCACAAAAATGGGTTGGAGCTTATGCCTTAAGCGAAAGCGGCTCTGGCTCTGACGCTTTTGCTCTAAAACTTCGCGCCGAAGATAAAGGCGATCATTACGTATTAAATGGTCATAAACTTTGGATAACAAATGGTGCCGAAGCTTCAGTTTTTTTAGTCTTTGCAAATGTTGATCCAGCTAAAGGGTATAAAGGCATTACCGGCTTTATCGTAGAAAAAGATTTTGCTGGATTTAAAGTAGGTAAAAAAGAAGATAAACTTGGCATTAGAGCAAGCTCTACTACCGAGTTGATTTTTGATAATTGCAAGGTGCCCAAAGATAACGTGATCGGAGAAGTCGGCAAAGGTTATAAAATTGCTATTGAAACATTAAACGAGGGTCGTATTGGCATTGGCGCGCAAATGCTTGGCATCGCCCAAGGGGCCTTTGAAGCCACAATCAACTACGTTAAAAGCCGCGAACAATTCGGCAAATCAATTGCTGACTTTCAAGGAGTACAATTTCAATTAGCTGAAATGCGCACTCAGCTCGAAGCTATTAGACTTCTAGTTTACAATGCTGCCAGGTTAAAAGACGCCGGACATGATTTTATCGAGCAAGCTGCTATCGCTAAGCTTTATGCCTCACGAGCTGCTGAGAAAATCTGCTCAATGGGAGTTGATCTTTTTGGCGGCAACGGTTTTACCAAAGAATACCCAATTGAGAAATACTTTCGCGACGCTAAAATTGGCCAAATCTATGAGGGGACCTCTAACATGCAACTACAAACAATCGCAAAAATTGAACTTAGCTAGGTAATACTTTGCAAGCAAAATAGATTTAGTTCAAAATGGCTTTATTTCGATAACACTGTCTCGACGTGCGCGGAGTAATTAAATGTCAACAGGCATAATTTTGTTAATCGTTGGTGTACTATATTTTACCGCGCAAGCCCTTGCTTTATCTTTTAAATTTACGAAAGTACCAGACATTTTAATATTAGTTATTACGGGCATTGTTATTGGGCCGATGTTTAAAATTGTTATGCCTCAAGACTTCGGCAGCATGGGTAGTGTTATGACTATTATTGCTTTAGCCATAATATTATTTGAAAGCGGGACTTCTTTAAAATTATCAACTATGGGTAAAAGCATTTCTTCAACACTAATGATTACTTTTATAACTGTAATTTTAACAATTATCATTCTTGCTATAGGGTCTGTGGCGTTTTTATCAGGTAATTGGATGTTAGCATTTTTAACAGGAGTTATACTTTGCGGCACATCATCAGCAGTTGTTATACCAATGGTGCAATCGCTAAAACTAGGTGAAAAAACATCAACTATACTTATCTTAGAATCTGCATTTACAGATGTTATCTGTATCGTTATTACCTTTGCGCTTATAGATACAATCAAATCCGGTGAAGTTGGTTTTTTAGACATTGCTTCGCAGGTAATTAAGTCTTTAGGTTTTGCCGCTCTACTAGGCGTACTTGGCGGTTTTTTCTGGCTTAAGGTTTGGCATAAAGTGCGCGAAATACCAACTTCGATTTTTACAACACTGGCCTTTGCCTTTGTATTATACGGAATCGCTGAAATCTTAAACGTCAGTGGTGCAATAACCACACTTATGTTTGGTATAACATTAGCAAATCTACCAGTTTTTTTTAAAAAAACGCTTTTTCCAACAATATCAGATGCTGAGAAATTATTTTACCAAGAGATCGTATTTTTATTAAAATCATTTTTCTTTATTTTCTTAGGCGTTTCTATGCACTTTTCTAATTTATATGTAATCGCAATTTCAATAGTACAAGTTTCATTATTATATTTTTTACGCATATGGGTTACACGGTTTTCTTTATCACAAGATGGCGTTAGTTTACGCGATGCTAAGGTAGCGTCTGTTATGATACCTAAAGGCTTAGCCCCAGCGGTACTTGTGAGTTTAGTGATTCAAAAAGAAATTCCGCATATTGTATTTACCGCAGCCCTTGTACCAATTTCTCTAGGCGGCCCACTTAAGAATTTCTACAGTTTAACCCTAAGAAAATTTAACGACCAGTAATGCCGGCATCTTTTAGCTCACCTTTGATGCCCCATATTTTCGAAATTAGTCGCGGAGTATGCGAACCTATATAAGATATAATTAAACACTTGATAAGCCGACCGAATAAGACAGCAATAGTTAGTTCAATAAGTGATGTATTAGCTAGACTTGCCATTATGACTAGAGGTTGCTGCGCCAGTGGCGTAAGTGCTAAAAGAAAAATTAATAAAATCCCATAGTTTTCAAAAAACTTTAAAGCCAAAATCCATACTCTGCTTTCGTTTATTCCAGGATAAATTTCTAAAATCCATGGCAACCCATGAAGCTCAACCATAGCTGCCAATAAAATAGCCCCGATGACTGACCCTATTGCCACGCTCAAAGCAAACATAAACCAACGTTTTGGCAGTAGCATTGAACTTGAAATCAAAATACCGTCAACAGGAATAACAATAACGAAATAATCAATAGCTGCTAAAAAACACATAAAAGGCAAATACCAAAGCCTATCAGCAGATCGCTGAAGCATTTTGATGGAGTAACTAATTTTGCCTGAATACAACCACTGCATAGCGTCACTTCTTTCGGTTACACACCAAGATTATCCTAGCAAAATTCTGACCTTTTGACCCCAACTATTCATGTTGGTATTAATGATTATGTTACAAATAAAGTAAGGATTTTGTGTGTCTAAAGAACAATTTGAAATTCGTAAAACGCTTTCGTTTGAGGCGGCACACATGTTACCAAACGTCCCGCCAGGTCATAAATGCGGGCGTCTTCATGGTCATAGTTATAAAATGACTCTTATTGTAAGAGGACCCCTATTAAAACATGAAGGCTGGATTATGGATTTTAGTGATATTAAATTATTGGCAAAGCCGGTGATAGATAAACTCGATCACCGGTACCTAAATGAAATCCCCGGCCTTGAAAACCCGACGGCCGAAGTGCTGGCGCGCTGGATATATGAAAATCTTCAAGTATCAATCACAGGCCTTTATCAAGTTATCATTAATGAGACTTGCACTGCCCAATGTAGGTACCCAGTATGATAGAAAAACCACACAGAACTATTATAGAGCCTTTTAAAATCAAAATGGTAGAGCCCCTTCCATCATGCACGCATAACGAGCGCGAAAAAATTCTTAAAGAAGCTGGCTACAATTTATTTATGGTAGCGGCAAAGCATGTAACTTTTGATTTTCTAACAGATAGTGGCACAAGTGCGATGAGTTCAGCCCAATGGGGTGCCATGATGATTGCTGACGAAAGTTACGCCGGCTCAACAAGCTTTGAGCGCTTTCAAAAAACAGTATGCGACCTCACTGGCTACGCACATGTTTTACCAACACATCAGGGGCGTGCTGCCGAGAGACTATTATTTGGAGTTATTTTAAAGCCAGGCATGAAAGTCCCGTCAAATAATCACTTCGATACTACACGTGCTAATATCGAACAAAGTGGCGCCGAGGCGATCGACTTAGTAATCGATGAAGCAAAAGATTCAACAAGCATGCATCCTTTTAAAGGCAATATCGATATCGCAAAACTTGATAGTTTTTGTGCCAAATACCAAGATATTATTCCGTGCGGGATGTTAACAATCACCAATAACACTGGTGGCGGCCAACCAGTATCTTTAGAAAATATAAGAAGCGCTGCTAAAGTTTATAAGAAATACGACATACCATTTATTCTCGATGTTTGTAGATTTGCTGAAAATAGCTACTTAATAAAAATGCGCGAAGAAGGCCAAGAGGATCGATCAGTTAAAGACATCGCAAAAGAAACTTTTTCGCTAGCCGATGGCTGTATGATGAGTGGTAAAAAAGATGGCCTATCAAACATTGGTGGCTTTATAGCTTTGAAATCTGATAAATGGGTTTCAGCTCTTAGATCTTCATTGATTTTGACAGAAGGCTTTCCAACTTACGGGGGTCTAGCCGCCCGAGATCTAGAAGCACTTGCTGTTGGGCTTAAAGAGGTACTCGATGAATCATATCTCTCCTACCGAATTGCAACATCAAACTACATGGCCACAAGACTTAATAAATACGATATTCCAACAATGCAACCAGCCGGCGGACACGCCGTATACATTGACGCTAAAGCATTTCTTTCGCACATTCCACAACATCAATTCCCCGGGCAGTCCCTAGTTTGCGAAATGTTTCTTGCAGAAGGTATTCGCGCCTGCGAAATAGGCTCTGTGATGTTTGGTAAAACCGAAAATGAAACATTCAAACCAGCCGCTATGGAGCTTGTCAGACTCGCCTTTCCGCGACGAGTATATACTCAAAGTCATTTTGACTACGTTCTTGAAGGAATGGCCGAAATCGCAAAAAAGAAAAAAGATCTTCGCGGCATGCGACTCGCCTGGGAGCCGCCATTTCTTAGACATTTTACTGCGCGCTTTGAACCTATGTAGCTATTCGCTTTAAAAGTCTATTCGCACTTACTGCCGCCACAGTCGAGACAAACGTAACACCCTTCTTGTAATTTTACGTTACCGCTCTGGCAATCGCCGCATTTTTTAAGAATAGACCCTTCAGGTACATACTTCTTAAGAGTTCGAGCAATCGCTTTTGAAAAAGATGTGATTTTGCCTTCACTTTTTGCAAGTTGCGAAACAATAAACTCAATATCTGCCCCATGTCTAAGTGCAGTTGAAATCATGCGTGTAAGAGCTTCTTGCTCGTTAGACTCAAAAAGTGTGCCGATATCACCTAAAACCCAGCCATCTTCAGTCTCAAGATTATAAACCGCAGATTTTATTTTTACGAGTTTACCCACTTTAACTTTAGCCGGCAGAAATAGCCGACTTTGTTTCATTGCGAAAACTTCATATGGGTCATTATCCATAAGACCAACTAGCACCGCCCACCGCTCACCTGATGCAGTAATATGATGAATATCACAATCTAAACTACTAGGACGCGGCGTTGCCTTTGTACGCGTGACGCCACAAGATTTTTCTTTAGCTGTACTGTCACTAGCAAGCACTACCGTCATCGTACCTTCTCGGTATGACGTACACCCTTTAATGGTACCGGTTTTGTACACGTCTAAATACAAACGTTTAAAATCTTCATACGGATAATCGTTTGGAATATTTACTGTTTTAGACATTGCCGAATCAATATGCCGAGAGAAGACCTCCATCGTTTTAACGTGATCGTCTATTTTTAAATCAAATGTCGACGCTGCCCAATCAGCTTTAGGCTCCCATGAACTCATTTCTTCATGATATTTTACAGAGTAATCACGAACGCGCGATTCTTTTAAAAGTCCTCTATTGCTATCAAACTTCCAAACTTCGCCATTAAATTTTGTAACTAAAATATTTTCATCGCCCTCTTTAGCCCAAACCCACTCAGTATCACCTCCGCTTACTGAAAATACTTTTAACTCCCAATTTATGTCTTTAGGCACACCTAGCCCATCAGGTGAATATGGCTGAATTGAGGTTCTAATATACTCAGTCATAAAAATTGGCTCTAAGCCGCCAGACACATTGTTAGCTAGTACTGAACTATTACCGGTTGGCTGAATAGAAAGTAAGTGGCTATTTCTTATTCCATACTTATTAATCATTTCAAGAGTTTGCGGCTTTAAGCCTTTAATAAATTGGCCACTTAAATATTTTTCTTTATCAAATTTAAGAAAAGCTCCCTTCTCATTAGCAAGCTCAGCCGACGCCATATAAGCCTCATTTTTCATAAATACGCCGAGTTTTTCAGTAAGCTCTAAGGCCTCTTTAGAGCCGTAACGAACTTTCATCATAATAAGGGCTGAGCCATAGCCTAAAACTCCTAGGCCTATTCTTCTTTTACCTTTTAGATTTTCTTCTTGTTCAGGTAGTGGCACTCTAGTTTTGTCATTAACGTTATCCATAAAACGAACAGCCGTAGAAATAGTGTCTTTAAGCTTTGCGTAGTTCCAGTCTTTTTTTTCAGCGTCTACAAACTGTGTTAAATTTATCGAGCCTAAAAGACAGCACCCACCTACTGGCAATACCTGCTCGCCGCATGGGTTAGTGGCATTAATATGTTCTGTATAATAAAGATTATTTAAATGGTTGATTGTGTCGTAAAATAAAATGCCGGGCTCATTACGATTATAAGTAGAAGTCATGATTAGATCCCATAAAACATTGGCATCTTCATATGTCTTATTAACCGTAACCGGCAGTCCTTGCGCTTTCCAAGCTTTTAGGTTGCCATCCCAATATTTTTTATACTCTTCTTTTGCTATCTCATAGTTAGGAAATTCTAAGTTCCATGGTTTTTTATTTATAACAGCGTCCATAAAGTCATCGCTAACTAAAACAGACATATTAAATTTTGTAAGCCGTCCTGGCGTCTGTTTTGCAGTAATAAATTCTTCTATGTCAGGGTGAAAAACCGAAAGGGTAACCATTTGCGCACCCTTTCTAATCTTAGTTTTACCGCGATTTGTCTCTTTCTTAAGACCACTGCCCGCTGTAATTACAGCACTTTGTGAATCCCACATTTCAAGTAGCTTTACCGCTCCAGGAGAATCACCACCAATACCTTCGACAAAAGACCCTCTTGGGCGCAGTACATCAGCACAAAACCCGTAGCCGCCTTCAGATTTGAGAATAAGGGCTTGCCGTCTTAGCTCATCTAAGATGCTCTCCATAGAATCTTGGCTTTCACCACGAAATCCGCTTACAAAACAGTTAATATAGGTTGTTCCCTTCAAACCGGTGCCTGCATTAGATGTTATTCGACCGCCAGGAACAAATTTGAAATCTTCTAGTAAATCTAAAAACTTATTAGTCCAATAATCACGCACAGATAACTCTTCTATTGAAGCCAAATCCTTAGCCATAGCAAGGTGTCTATCATTAATGTCAGCTTCGTTTGCATACCTGTAGGCCTGCTCGAAAACCTCTTGGGAGAAGGAATCCACAAACTTAGTATGCCTTTTTTCAATCGTTTTTTTATTTGCGCTGTACCTTGGTGTTACTTCTAGCTGCTGCGTTTCAATTTCCATGTATTAACCTTTTAAAAAATAAGTTCTACTTTCAGATGAAAGCAGAACAATACTTCGTTTTAACTTCAAGTATTTTTTTTTGATTTCTTACCGCGCCAATATTATTTATTTTAAGCTGACGCAGGCCTAAAAAATCGCGTAAACTTAATCTTGACAAGATTAAAGCCAAGTGATTGGGCCAGAAACCTACAGTAAAGAACTACAGTAAAGAACTGTAAAGATTTGAGTCAGTTTTACCGAATAGACCAGCGATGAAATTTGTAGTTATTATTGTAAGCATTTTTATTAATACGCTGTCAGCACAAACCTCGACTAAAGTCAGTAATTCAGCGGGCTTTTCTTGTAGTGATGCAAACGTGCGAGTTACCGAACTTGCAATTGATGTTAAAAGGAACTCAAAAATCGTAGATATGTCTAATGACATCGATCAAATTAAAAAAATTATTAGTGATTGCAAATTAAATATTGCGAACTTAGGCTGGCGCCCTGATACTTTCGAAAATTGGAGACGCACCGGTTACGAAGCTGAACTAAGTTTCACACAAAAGTTTATTGAACATAACTCGCAGTATATTGAAGTTAATTCTGCGCTAGAAAATTATAAAATATATGCACAAAAACTTGGGCTAAATTCACAAGACGTCAACGCATACGTCAGCAAGTATAAAAAACAAGGCGCTACCTCTGCTATCTCTGAAAAAAATAAGTGCCACCCCAAGATCGACCTAAGAAACAATGTTTTAGGCCCAACTCGCGATCAAGATAGCATAGGTTGGTGTGGAGGTTTTGCTGCTGCTGATCTTCTAACCTACAAGCTTGGCAAAAAGATTTCTGCTGCTGATCTCGCTATGAATTATCGCGATGGCTGGTCTGACAACTTGTTACGCTGGACCGGTAGGGGCGAACACGATTTTGAAGGCGTCTGGGCCGATCGCGCCATTGAAGCAACTAAGAAAAAAGGTGGTGCTTGTTTAGAAAGAAATTTAAAAAGCGAAGATAACGGACACTCTACGCTACTATCAACTTTGATCGAAATTGATAATTCAAAGAAGAAATCTGCGCATTTATCTTCACGATTTTGTTATAAAGCAGTAAATTCAATGTTTCCGAACATACCTGTTGCTGAATATATAGAAATTTCTGAAAAAGCCACAAAAGCAAATTTTGTAAAAATGCTAAGCGATAAAGCTTGCAAACCACGAATCCCACTAAACGATATTGAAATAAAAACCGAATCGGCTAAATATGAAACTGACCGAAAGCCCTTGTTTGATAAAATTAACGAGCAACTAGAGAAATCTAACATCGTGGCTGCCGCGTATAACCCTGAAATTTTATACAGTATATTTAGCGACAAAGAATCTAAACTACATGAAAGCGTTGTTGTCGGCAGAAGGTACAATTTGGCTACTGATCAATGCGAATATCTTATTCGCAACTCATGGGGGCGTGGCTGTGATGTCTACGATAGTGTATTAAAATGTGAAGAAGGAAATATCTGGGTGCCAAAATCAGTTTTGGCGAAAGGGATATCTAATGTTAGCTATATTAAGTAAATTTTTTGTCACATTTTTTTTTACAAATATGGCGCACGCATTAGAGCTTAGTTGTATTTCAGGTAAAATTACTCAAGTAGAGTTTGGCAAGGTAAAAGAAGAGGTGGTTGAATATTGTTACAATGAAAATAAGACAAAATTACTATCAAAGAGCTGCTATCAACCAAAGTGCAAGGCACTAAATGTAATTAAAAAATATAAATTTACAGAACTTTTTTCACAAGTCGGCAAGCCCGGCTTTAAACTTTGTCGCGAACTAAAAGGCACACCGCAGATTATTGAATTTTATGTTGATAAAAAGCCCTATAAACTTGATCGCTGCCTATTTAGCGATGGCAGTTTTGTAGATACTGATCATTTATTATCACAATATCTCGAACGTTAGACTAACAGGCTCCTGAAATATGATTTTAAAACTCATTATTTAGTATTTTTAATTACTAGAATGGTCCATAAGCTAAACATATTGATTGAGATTTTATTGCTAAATATAACACCCGTTTTTTCTAAAAATTCTTCTAAGCTAAGATTAGGGCGAAACCCAATAAATTTAGAAAAAGGTGTAAGCAAATTTGCTGCTTTGCCGAATAGTTTTTTCGAATCGTTAAAGTGATTTAAGATAATAATTTTGCCATTAGGTTTACACACTCTTTTCATTTCATTAACGAATTTCTTAGGGTCAGGCACTACGGTTGCCACATACATAGCAACTACCGCGTCAAAACTATCATCAGGTAACTGCATATCTTCGACGTTCATTATATGAAGTGCTTCGACGTTTGAAAGTTTCTCTTCATCTACAAGTTCATGCGCTAGTTTTAACATTTCAGGAGAAATATCTATCCCAACTATATGAATATCTTTCGGGTAAAGATTTAATGAAAGACCTGTGCCCACCCCTACTTCTAAAACTCGCGTGCCTGGCTTTGCATCAACAAGTTCAACGGCTGTTTGCCTGCCAGGATGGAATGCCCATCCAAAATAGAAATTGTAGTATTTAGCCCAGCGCTTATAGGCCTGCTGAACTGAAGATAAGTCTAATCCCATAGATTTTAAGCTTATCCTGATTTCTAAAAAGCCTCAAAAGATGATAGTTGTAATATCTACCTTTGTCGCAGCAGGTAAATTACTATTGACCATTAGGCCTATTTTCTTCATTATGCTGAATCAATAATTTTTAGCAGGCGAACAGGTGGCATATGAAGTCAATAACAGAGTTTCAGACCCATAAATTAGTTAAAGCAATTGAGGCAAAAACAGCGCTTGCCGCTGAAGGTAAAACACCAGAAGAGATCCAGCAAAACCTTGGTGCGACATTTAAGCTTGAAGGTGACAAATTGAAATTTTTTTTCAACGCCTTAGATGTTGCTGCACAAAATATAGAGAAACTTTCTCGTATTCTAGTCGTTAGCCTAGCCGAAGGCGAAAATGCCCCTCATAAAGCTATTAAAATCGAAGAACATCATTACATACCTGATTTTCAAGTTGAAGCCCGTCAGCCAATTCTTGAAAAGCCTACTAAGGGCGCACGCCCGGGTCAGGGCAAAGGTAAAAAAAGTGGTCCTAAGTCTTCGCCATGGGGAATGTCGCCTGAAGAAAAAGCCTCTAAAAAGGCTAGCAGCGCCGCCAAAGCAAAGGCTGAATAAACTAGCTGCACTACTATTTTAGTTTAATTGACGTCATTTTAGTAAGCGTATTCGCAAAAGAATCAAGCTCCTGAGAGGTTGAGTCTACTCTAGCGCGAATAACGCCTAATTCATCAAGCAGGACAATCATAAACGAGTGCGAGAAATCATCGTTTTCAATTTTTTGATATTTAAAATTTAGCGAAGCTGCTAATTCGCGAATTTTTTGTTCACTCGGGTTAGTAATAAATACCCAGCGTTTAGGGTTTAATTTTCGTTTTATAGCATAAGCCTTCATTTTTTCAGGAGTATCTCGGCTAGGATCAAATGACACAAGCACGATCTGCGTATTATCTCTTATCTTATCACTCACCTTCTTAGATAACGTTTCAACTTGCGAAATAATTGTCGGACAAGAGTAATGACAAGTAAGGTAAACCATAGCCATTATGACCGGCTTTTCTTTAAACTCTTTTAGCTCAATTTCTTTAGCATCTTGATTTATCCATTTTCCGCTAAGATGATAAAGAGAATTACCCGGCAATTCGCTGGCATAACCACAAATTGCCCACATACCAAAAATAACAATCAATAATACTTTAATAAACTTAGTCATGATCCCTCATCTTTCACACAACGAAACCCTAAATTTGCTACGGTATAACTGCCCTGAAGGCTACTACGAAA
>MEPT01000064.1:5157-7438 GCA_001769925.1 Bdellovibrionales bacterium RBG_16_40_8 | reverse complement strand
GTCACTCGGATCAGCTGCACCAATCGAGCCGCTGCCACAAAAAAATGATTTTTCTAAAGCCACGTCACCTCTAGATTCACCAGTTATAAACGTAGTATTAAAGTCTTCAGTCCATTCCCAAATAAGCCCATGCACATCCCAAACGCCAAATTTATTTTTAAAAGTGCTCTTAACAGTAGCCAAAACCTCTGGAGTGGGCTTAGAGTACCAATCCAGTATAACTGACTTAACATTCTTTGATTGGTCAGTTGGCCCAAATTGCGCCATATACTCCCATTCATCGCCGGTCGGAAGGCGCTTATTATAAAAAGCGCAATAAGCACGAGCTGCAAACCAAGAAACATTAACCACCGGAGAATTGATTATTTTCTGATTACTAATATTTTCTGGCGTAGACCAATGCTTAAGGTAATTTTTGTCAGCAAAAAGCGTAACAACTTGTCCCCTTCGCCATTGCGAATTGGCTTTTACGAAAGAAATATATTGCTGATTGGTAATTGATGTTTCATCTACTAAAAAACTATTAACGGCAACTGTCTTACCTTTAGCTAAAATCGGCTTATAGGTACCACCTATAACATTTACCATGTTCCCGGCCAACACAGTAGCCGGGAAAAATATAGCTACAAGCAATTTGCAAATCACCAAATCCTACTTTGTCACTTTGGCTCGAATTGATTTTACTTCAGATGGTGTTACAACTTTGTCGCTATTACCAAAAGATCCATAAACATACGTTAACACGTTAGCGACATCTTCATCACTTAACTGCTGAGCTGGCATGACACTATCGTACGTCTTTCCATTAACTGTGATCTGTCCTGTCAATCCGACAAGCACGGTTTTAATTACACGATTCTTATCAGCATTTAAAAAATCTGACTTTGCTACAGGAGGAAAAGATCCTGCAATACCCTCACCGCCTGATTGATGGCAAGCCATACATGCATTTTCATAAACTCGCTTACCAAACTTCATCTGATCAGCCTTATTCTTCGCTAATACTAAGGGAGGAGCACCCTCATTTAAGGTCTGAATGGTGCCGCCCTCAGGTAAATATACCTCGTCATGAGTTTTTCCAGAATAAATGGTTTTATTTTCTGGCCCCTCAACCTTTAACATTCCGAGAGAACCTTTATTAAAGGTACGAAAAATTGAGTGATCAACTATAATAAGCGTTCCAGGGACTTCAACCTTAAAATCAACAATTGTAGACCCCCCAGCTGGGACTAGTGTACTCTGCACATTTTCATTTATCAATTTTGTTCCACCTTCGACATAAACTTTATCAAAAATCTCGCCAATCACGTGAAATGATGAAACCAAATTTGGACCACCGTTACCAACATAAAGGCGCACAGTTTCTCCGACATTGGCAGCTATAGCTTTATCACCAGTCATAGCACCAACTGACCCATTAAAAACTACATAGTCTGGCTGTTCTTTAATCGCTTTTTCCATACTGAAAGGCTGAAGACCAGTAGCGCCGTACTTACCCTTAGTATAAAATTCGCTTTGCATTACATAATATTCGCGATCAACTTTTGGGAGACCATTTTTCGGTTCAACTAAAATCAGCCCATACATTCCATTGGCAATATGCATACCAACAGGTGCTGTTGCACAATGGTATACATAAAGACCCGGATTTATAACTTTAAAAGTAAAAGTACTAGTATGCCCCGGTGCAGTCATTGAAGCTGCAGCGCCACCGCCCGGGCCAGTTACAGCATGAAGATCTATGTTATGCGGCATTTTACTAGATGGGTGATTCTGCAAATGAAATTCAACTTCATCTCCCTCACGAACCCGAATAAATTTGCCTGGTACACTGCCGCCAAACGTCCAAAACGTATAATCAACTCCGTCTGCCATTTTCTTTATGACTTCTTTGGTTTCTAGGTGAACAATAACCTTAGTAGAATTTTGTCTTTTAATAGGCGGTGGAACATTCGGCGCATCTGTTAATACTGCCTCTTCAACCCCTTTTATACTTTCTTTCGCAAACGCATCAGCGGATAGCATAACCCCAGCCAACGCTAAAGCTGTTACCATTATCTTCATGTTAAAACTCCTTGTTGGTGATCAAACTGCTAGCAACTCTTTAAAAAAACTTTATGGAAGCTTTTTGAGTTTGCGCTGTAAACTTTGACGATGCAAGCCTAATTGTTTTGCGGTTTTGGTAATATTGCCGTCATTTTGAAATAGTACAAATTCAATATACTCATGCTCGTGACGGTGCAGCGGCGCAACTTCAAATTTTTGCACATTGTTATATTTT
>MEPT01000064.1:2496-5106 GCA_001769925.1 Bdellovibrionales bacterium RBG_16_40_8 | reverse complement strand
TTAAATAATTAAGGGCTCCAAGCTTAACGGCCTCAACTGCCGTGGCGACACTTCCGTACCCAGAAAGCACAACAATTTTACATTCAGGATTTGCTTGTTTAAGCTCAGGGATTGCTTCTAAGCCAGACTCTCCAAGAAGTCTTAAATCAACCACCGCATAATCAAAAGATTTTTCTATTAAATCTTTTAAACGACCTACTTCAGTTACGTCGTACCCTCTTTCTTCAAAATCTTCAGCAAGCGCTTTTCGAAAACGATAATCATCTTCAAGAAGAAGTAGCTTCTTTTTGGTCATATTTTTAGTCATGGCTAATCTTCCTCGCCTGAAAAATGTGGGATATGAATCTCAACCTTAGCGCCTACTTTTGAGTTTGAGATAAAGGCCTGACCACCTGAAGACTGCGCGAATATTTGTACAGAATAAAGCCCTAGCCCTGTACCTGTTTCTTTGGTGGTAAGAAAAGGCTCGCCAAACCTTTTTAATACGTCGTCTGAAAATGAAGATCCTGCGTTTTCAACTGAAAGTACGATATTAGAATCTTGATTATATATAGAAATTTGAATCTTACCCTGAGCGTTAGCTTCGTATGCGTTATCCAAAATGTTCATTAAAGCTTGCGAATAATTAAGTACCGGTAAGTTAACTTTATCAACGCGACTATTAACATTAAGACTTGCTATTGCACCAGGGTTTTCGAGTCTCCATGAAATTAGAATTTCTTTTGTTGCTGAGCTCAATTTAAAAACTTGAAATCTGAAATCTCTTGGGTCAATTTGCGCATTGTTCATTTGTCGTATTACTGATTCACATTCAAGAACCGCCATATTCATTTCTTGCAAATTTTTAGATTGTGGGTTTATTTTAAGCTCACGTTCAAGTCTAAGCTTAACAGTGTTCAGTGGGCTAGCAAATTCATGTGAAAAACCTGCCGTCATTGCACCTAAAGCACGAATGCGATCAATTTTTTCAGCATATAATTTCACCTGATGAAGTTTTTCTCTTTGAATAGAAATATATCTACCAAGCGAACGACTAACCCCCCACGCTATTAATAATACAAGATGTTGAATTATAAATACCGGCAAAAAACGCGTATCATACCCACGAAAATATGTTGTCGCTTGAACAATAAACAATGCTTGATGGCAAAGAAATAAAAATATGAGCCCCCATTTGCCGTCTAATAGAGTCGCGCCAAGAGAAACATTAATATAAAACAAAATATAAAATGGGTTTAGCCCATCATTAGTTAAAGTAAGAAGCACTGTTAGAACGACCAAATCGATAAATAGCTGAAAGGCAATGGCACCAACTTTAGTCTCTTTGTGTTTATCAAGCCACCCTAGCTGTGTTACTAAATTAAAATATAAAAGTATGGCGAGTAGTCCGGCATAAATCCAAGTTGCATTGCCGCGTAGCACCCCAGTAACGTACCCAAAAGGCGCAAGCGTAATTAAAAAAGCAATAACAAGCCATCTTAACCTAACAATCCAATGAAGCTTTGCTTGCTCGTAACTAGATTCTGAAAATGGCAGATAAAAATAATCTTTGAGTCTTGTTAAAGCCTTGGCACTAAAGTTAGCTTTGCTTAGGTCACTTGTGTGAGTCATGTAAGTTTTTGCTGCCATGTACTATTCATACCCCCTCGCATATTTCAGAGCTATTTTTACAACTTTCAACAAGTACTGACCAGTACAACACAATTTTTTGTTAACGTAACCAATTCGTGAGTAATTACTTTAGTAGACATTTAGCACAACAGCATAACTAGCTGATTTAAAATACTTTATTATCGCAACGTATTATATATTTATACATGATTTAAAATTTATTGAATCTTCGATTGAGCATAAAAGTAACTATTGCTAGCTCGTGGAGCAGCTTTCAGGGTGCATTTCGCACAACAATACAAACAAAATTACTTAATGCAACAATTTGTTGCGGTGACCTTCTAGTGTTTTTGTAACAGCTTATTTTAGGGCTGATGCTCACAATTTTATTTTTAGTTAGTTCGCGAAAGGCATTTACATGATTGGCAGAGATTTATTAAAAAAATTACTAATAAGCATTGCTTGCTGCTTTGTTTACGCAGTAGCTGCACAAGCACAAGAATCAGGCAAAGATCTGTATCAGCAAAGATGCTCGGTTTGTCATCATATTGGTGGCGGGCGTATGATTGGTCCAGATTTGGCCGGAGTGAATGAGCGGCGAAACGAAACATGGCTACTGAAGTTCATTAAATCATCACAAGCTTTTATTAATTCGGGCGATCAGATCGCTAAGAATATTTTTGATGAATATAAAATCATCATGCCTGACCAAGATTTATCTGATGGTCAAATTAAAGGTATACTCAGTTATATAAAAGAGGCTGGGGCGGCGACAGCTACTACAAGCACAGCTGCAGCGACAACAGACGTGGCAACGCCAGTAGCTGCTACATTCGAGACAACACCAGATGAGATAAGCCTGGGCCAAGCCCTTTTTCAGGGAACAACTAGATTTACACAAGGTGGCCCGTCTTGTATTTCGTGCCACAGCGTTAATATGGATATCATTATTGGCGGTGGGGTTTTAGCAAAAGATTTAACAACAACATTTTCGACAAT
>MEPT01000064.1:1686-2464 GCA_001769925.1 Bdellovibrionales bacterium RBG_16_40_8 | reverse complement strand
ATGCGCCTTTTCCTGTTACGCAAAAGGCATTTGAAGGACGAACTTTTGAAGTTGATGAGATTAGAGCACTGATTGCATTTCTTCAGTACGTAAATAAAGAATACGAATTTAAACAACCTCGAGAGTACGGTTGGGCAATGCTTGGAGTAGGCTCGCTTGGTGTGATGATTATGGTGGGTTTTTACTCAGTAGTAGGGCGACGTCGTAAAAGACGTTCAGTGAATCAAGATATTTATGATCGGCAAATAAAATCAACTTAGGTGATTAATTAATCAATTGAGGCGGGACAAATATGGGATGGATTAAAGATATTATTTCTCCAGAAACACGAAAATGGGAAGAGTTCTATCGCAACCGTTTTCAACACGACAGAATCGTCAGAAGTACACATGGTGTAAATTGCACAGGTGGATGTTCGTGGCAGATACACGTAAAAGACGGTATCGTAGTTTGGGAGACTCAGCAGCTAGACTACCCGCTATTAGAAGATTCTCTACCCCCATATGAACCACGCGGATGTCAGCGCGGCATTTCTTATTCGTGGTACTTATATAGTCCACTTCGTATAAAATATCCGCTTGTTCGCGGCGCCTTAATTGATGCCTATCGTGAAGAAAAAGAAAAACATGGCGACCCACTGAAAGCATGGGAGTCTTTACAAAAAGATACTACTAAGCGCAAAAAATATCAAAATGCTCGTGGTAAAGGTGGTTTCAGACGTGCAAGTTGGGATGAGCTTTTAGAGCTTATGGCAGTTGCTAATATCTACACCGCAAAA
>MEPT01000064.1:760-1669 GCA_001769925.1 Bdellovibrionales bacterium RBG_16_40_8 | reverse complement strand
ATCGTGTAATTGGTTTCTCACCTATCCCCGCTATGTCAATGTTGAGTTACGCAGCCGGTGGTCGCTTTCTGCAACTATTTGGTGGCGTAAATTTAAGTTTTTATGATTGGTACTGCGATCTACCTACAGCGTTCCCAGAAATCTGGGGAGAACAAACTGACGTTTGCGAAAGTGCTGACTGGTATAATTCAAAGATGATTGCTGATATGGGTGCTTGCCTTAATATGACTCGTACTCCAGATTGTCATTTTTTTGCAGAGTCTAGACATAATGGCACTAAGGCTGTGGTGTTCTCACCTGATTTCAGTCAAGTGTGTAAGTATGCAGACCAATGGGTGCCGCTACATGCAGGCAGTGATGGCGCCTTTTGGATGGCGGTTACACATGTAATTCTAAAAGAATTTCACCACGAGAAAAAAACACCTTACTTTCTAAAATACGGCAAACAATTTACTGATAGCCCGTATCTTGTAGTGCTTAATAAAGAAGGTAGCCATTACAAGCCAGGGCGACTTCTTCGTGCAAACGAAATTGCGGCCCACAAAGATATCGAAAACGGCGACTGGAAGTTTCTGAATATCGATCAAAATACCGGTAATCTCGTTGTACCTAAAGGCGCCATGGGGCATCGCTGGAGTAAAGAACTTGGTAAATGGAATACAAAGCTTGAAAATTCTAGCGACGACAACCCATATGACCCAAAACTCACCTTGTTAGGTGAAAGCGATGAGGTTTTAAGCACTGAATTCACTGAGTTCGGATTAGATAAAAAAGCTCTACGCGGAGTACCTGTTAAGTATATCGAAACTGTTAACGGCAAAGTTGCAGTAGCGACAGTTTACGACTTGATTATGGCCCAATACGGTGTCGGTCGCGGTCTACCTGGGGATTACCCAAAAGACTATACCG
>MEPT01000064.1:497-715 GCA_001769925.1 Bdellovibrionales bacterium RBG_16_40_8 | reverse complement strand
TATGAAAAAGCAGATATGAATAGCACTGATATGCATTCGTTTATTCATCCACTTTCTGCTGCAATTACCCCTGTCTGGGAATCTAAAACCGACTGGAATATTTTTAAAGAGCTTGCACGAGTAACTGGCGAGATGGCTAAAAAATATATGCCAAATGAGCAAATTGATATCATAGCCTCACCACTTTCTCATGACTCAGCTGACGAAATAACTCAGCC
>MEPT01000064.1:0-254 GCA_001769925.1 Bdellovibrionales bacterium RBG_16_40_8 | reverse complement strand
CGCAAAAGACGATGCTGAGATTACTAAATATGTATTTGAAAAACTAAAATCAAAACAATTAGAATACTCAGTACAAAATCCTGAGGCTGAAGAAAATCACCCAAGGGTTTGGTACATCTGGCGTGGTAATGCCATTACTGGCAGCATGAAAGGCCACGAGTATGCTTTTGAGCATTATCTTGGTACTCATTCTAATCTAATTGCTAAAGATTCACCTGAGCACACGAAAGAATTGAAATGGCATGATGTCGCAC
>MEPT01000063.1:4093-10759 GCA_001769925.1 Bdellovibrionales bacterium RBG_16_40_8 | reverse complement strand
ATAAAAACATGTATAAGTTGCTCGGTTACCGTAGGCTCTGATACATCGCTATACATAATCTCATCGCCGAGTAAGACGGCGAAATTATCGCTACCTATAACCGGACGACTACAATACACCGCATGGCCAAGACCTAAAGCCTGTTTTTGACGAACACTAATTATATTTGTCATATTGCGAATATTGCGCAGACGCTCAAGTACATCAAGCTTACCCGATTTTTGCAGTAAATCTTCGACTTCATATGAGCAATCAAAAAAATCCTCAATAGCAGTTTTACCGCGACCGGCTATTATTACTATATCTTCAATGCCAGCGCGCACGGCCTCTTCGACGATATAAAGTAAAATCGGTTGATCAACGACAGGCAGCATTTCTTTAGGTATAGTTTTTGTAGCCGGCAAAAATCTAGTACCGAGCCCAGCTGCGGGTATAACTGCTTTTTTGACCATTTTCATGAGAGAAAAACTAGCTGCTTTTGCTATTTTTTGCAAAGAAAACCACATTTCTTTGCCCATAAGAGTAATTACGAATAAATAAAATTGGGTTCAGGTAGCGTCCGTAACGTTTAATTACAAAATGTAGATGTGGTTTAGTGCAATGTCCAGTACAGCCGACTTGGCCCAATAATGAGCCGGCTCTAATTTTTTCTCCTGATTTTAGATCTTCAACAGAGCTCATATGGTCATAAAAAGTTTCATAACCGTTGGTGTGACGAATTACGACAAATTTGCCCGCAAAACGATTGCGCCCTGTTCGTAAAACCTCTCCGGCGGCCACGGCATAAATTGGGGCTCCTTCTGGCAGCTCAAAATCTACGCCGTTATGGGGTTTGCGATATTTTTTTATTGGGTGAAGCCGTCGTGGTTGAAATAGGCTTGAAATGCGAATGTAATCTACTGGTGCATAAAATGGGCGGTCAGAAAAGTCGGTTTTGGTGTCCAAAAATACGCCGCCCTCATCTAACGATTTAAATACACGCGCAACACGTTCGCCAGAAATTTCAAGTTCTGCACGCAGAACTTCACCAAAGCGTATAAATTGGCCACGATCATATAGTTTCTCATAGGTTATTGAGAACGGAGCATTTTTTTGTAAACCCTTTGGTATGTTATAATCAAGTAAAAATGCGTCCATAAAACGATAAGCCACAAGGTCATCGCCTACAGTTTTTGCGATGCTTTCTACTAGTGAACCACGCACAGCGCCGCGAGCTGTAACAACTCGTGTTTCATATTTAATAGGTACTTTACTCGCTCCAGATGTCTGCTGGCCCTTTCTCCAGAAAGAATAAGCTAGTGGTTTTTTTTTCGAGAAAAAGTGAATTTCAGTTTTAGAATCTTTTTTATCAGTAATTACTCGGTATAGATCGCCGGTGGAGATCACGAAATTCTTGGGTAAAAGGCCTTGACCGAGCGCAGCTTTGCGCTGATTGTCATTGAAACCATACCGCTTTAGAATCGAATATATCGTATCGCCAGAGACCACTTTTGGTTGTTTGATAGTTGTGTCTTTGGCGCCGTTAGCGACGAGCGGAGTAAGCATGAAAAAAACTGACGCGAGTTTTAGAATTATTCTCAGGGTGTTATCCTTTGTTGTTTTTTTTAGCCTAACCTATATTTCTGCATCTAGCTATGCTCAATATTTGACGGGTCCAGTAGCCAGTGGTCTAGGTGGTGCGGGCCGCGCAGCAGTCGACGAAGGTGAGCTGATTTTGTTGAATCCTGCGGCAGTAGTTCACGCGACTGCTTTTTCTTCAGCGATATTTTATGAAGACGGATACCTTGATAAAAATACTCACGATCGAGCTACCGGAGTGAATCTCGTTGATAATAGCGAGGGCCTATTTATTTCGGGTGGCTATACGTATATTAATCGTCGCCGGACTTTTGACCAAATCGCAACACGAGAAGAAAATTATCATCAGGTTTCGCTAGGCAAATTTGTCGCGAAGCATTTTTCTGTAGGTGCGGCAATAACATATTTAGATTCAAATATTATTGGTGGCCGTTCATTCGACCAATTGGATTATTCTCTGGCGGTTCACTATAATCCTGACCCAGATACCGGGTTTGGCCTGGTAGTTTATAATCTTGCAGCTCACAATAAAAATATTCAAGCAGAGATATTAAATAGAAATGTGATTTCTCTAGGGGTTCACTATATGTATATGCCGCAGTTTCGTTTTCGTTTTGATCTTTCAAAGCAAACTGAAGAAAATCCTGACAAAAAATTTCGTTATCAGATGGGGTTAGAATCCCATGTATCTAAGTTCTTAACTACGAGAATTGGTTATGATTCAAATAATTTAGCAGATCGACGCGCTTACACCCTTGGGCTTTGTTTTGATGGGCCTCGCCTTAAAGCCGACTACTTTTATAGTAAAAATATTGATTATAATGGCGGTGCGATGCATGGCGTTGACTTGCGGCTGCCATTTTGGTAGCAAGGCGGTTGTTTAATCGAAGGCTTAATTTAGTAATTCAGTGTTTTGTAATGAGGAGATTTTCATGGCGTCAAAAACTCAGATCACAGAAAAAAAACGTAAGCGTAAAATTCACAATCAAGGCAAAGCGCGAAAAAGAAAATTGCGTCGTTTGGGTTCAACGCGCACTCCAGCTGAACTTTTTGGAGATTCTAAGAGCTAGTTAGTGCGTAGATGCTGCTCGTGAGCGAAGTCTACCGCCATCTAATTCAGCCGGGCCTTTAAGGGCGAATTCGAAATTATGAATTGTATAACCCTCTTGCCCAGGCACAAATTTATACTTGCTAAATGCTTCAAGGGCCGCACTGTCAAGAATCGTTGATCCAGTAGATTGGGTGAGGCGCACATCTCTTACTTCGCCTATTTTAGTAACATAATAAACCAGTTGTCCGTGCCCTTGAAGATTCTTTAATCGCATATCTCGTGTATATGCGGGCGGCTTATTACCGGCTAACTGTCTTAGGCCGGTGTAATCTTGTGTGACAGTTGTAGTAGAGATAGAGAGCGCGGCCTCGCCAGTTGCACCAGCATTTTCGGCACCGGTGCCAACTGAGCCCGAATTTACGTCACCTGTCGACGTTGTTGCAATTGCAGAAGTGGGCTCAGCTTCGGATGACTCGATATTTTCATCAGTAGAATCTAATTCAGCAATTTGCTCTTCTCCGGCAGCGGGCTCTTTATCATCAGAGGTAATTTCTTCTGCAGCAATTGGCGTTTCACCATCTTGTGCCGCTATAATTGGCTGTGGCTCAACCTTATTTTCTTCTATAGTTTCTTCAACTGGAGTCGGTGTGACGCTCTCTAATTTCTTAGCTCTGGCAACAGGCTTTGCTTTTGGTGGCGGTACAGTTACTGTTCTTATATCGGCTAATGTAGAAGGTTGTGCGGGACTTTGTGCTATTACTGGCGCTACTGCATCTGGGGTTGAAACTTCATTTACGGCAAACTCGATTGTTGAAGATTGGCGACCATCTTTACCATTTAAACCCGGAATCATTGATGGCCCAAGCGCAACTAAGGTAATTATTGCGCCGTGAAGCATTGTCGAACATATTAAACTTAGGCTTGTGCGAACAGATTTTTTCTTTTCCATGCAGGTCATATGTACAATCTACGGGCCAAGTTTTAAACGAATGAGATGAAACCTGAGTAGAATTGAGTATCTAGCCATGAAAACTTTTTTAAACTGATGCCAAAAAATGTCTGTTTTGCCACTTATGTAAAGGCTGACTACGGCTGAAAACTTTTTCAAATGTTGAAAATTAATTCAAGCACAAAATACCATGTGCTTTATTTTCTACAAATTTGTCATAAGTATCGTTAGCGGACACACTAAAATCCAACTTTACATTTTCGTCGGTTGCATTATCCACTATATCCTTTTGCCCAATCATTTTGCCCAGAATAATTTACTGAAAAAGTATCATCGACAATTTTAAGTTGTGATTTTGGGACGAGAATCACCAATTTCTTTCGTTTAATGACCCTTAAGTAGCAATCCAAAGGATTTGCGCCTTTCTCAACTGATGTCTCCTGGCTCTTTACTTGTGTAGAGCGCAATAAAAGTCCCGCTAAAGAACCAATGAAATAAGATTCGCTGTCAGCGGTGAGAAGTATACAAGGGTGTTTACCTCGAGAAGCTTCTTCAGAGAATTCTTTAGAATATTTTATATGCCAATAAGCGGCTGCATCTAAAAATTCATCTTGCATACCTTTGTTTTTTTGATTTTCAAGTGCGCGCTCTCGGTAATATCGAACTTGCCCTCGCATGTAGCGCGGCGAACAGACCAAATCAGTTTTTTTAAATTGCGATGATTCGTCTTTTACAATCCATGGCTGACTCTGTTTTGAAATTGGATAATTATTTTACTGCTCAACAGAGTGAAAGCTTTCGTGCACTAATAGTGCAAAATTATCCCTTGTTAAATCTGTCTGTTTTGGCGCTGGCATGCCAGGGCGCAGTTGATCGAGATTTAGAATGGGCATATTTGTTTTTATAAGAATCGTTTGCTGTTCTTCTGAATCAATAACTTCAAATGTTGATGAATTTAGTTGATAGATGGTATCTTCTGCGCCTATCTTCTGCGCCTATCGATGAATAGCAAGCCCTGGTCGAATCAATTAGGTACGATTTTTTTCTGTTATATCGGCCACAGCGAATTTAAAAGAGGCACGCGAAACCTTGGCCAGACTTTCTCAGTACATTGACGAAGCGCCCGCATTTATTGAATTATTTGTTGCACCGGACCACTTAATTTGTCTATTTCAATGCATTGTTTTTTATTATAAATAACGCACTTGCGACACATAAAAGCGCCTGGCACCTTTTAAGTGGCGCGCAGATCTTCGGGTACGTGGCCGTCTAGAATTGATTTTACAAGGCGTAAGTGCTCGGGGTGGCCGATAATTTTTACCGCTTCGGCGAGTGGTATGTGCGGCAAATTCACAAGAGTTTCTTTTTTTAATTCAGTTACGCGACGAAGAGATTCGTTTATTTGTTCTATGGGTATAACTTTATCTTTAATAGCTTTATCTACTACAGAAAGTGCCAGTGGAGGGCTAGAAAAATCATTGCAATATAAAAGTAGATCGCAGCCAGCTTTAAGCGCGAGCACGGGTATCTCTTCACGAGCATAATTTTTGGTAAGTGCTTTCATATCTAGATCATCGCTAATAATTAAATTTCTATAGCGTAAATTTTCGCGTAAGAGTTTTTTAATTAAAATTGGCGATAGTGTAGCTGGGTGTTCAGGGTCAATATTTTTATATTTTATGTGTGCCGTCATCACCATGTCCATGCGTGCACGAAAAGCGCGTTTAAATGGTATGATTTCGCGCGACTCAAGTGTTTTCATATCAATTTCTTCGATCGGTAAATCCTCGTGACTATCGATAACGGTATTACCATGACCCGGAAAGTGCTTCGCGCAAGCAACTACTCCAGCCTTTATATAACCACGCACAAGCGCAGAGGCCATTTTGCCGACGAATTCAGGGTCATTGCCCAATGAGCGATCACCGATAAGTTCGTTTTTTGGATTAGTTAAAAGGTCTACGCACGGGGCGAAATCGAGGTTGATGCCAATTGCGCGAAGTTCAGTGCCCATCATATTAGCAAATTTAAACGCGGCAGAAGTTGAGTTCAGAGCACCTAGTTTACCAAGCGACGGCCACTGTGTGAATGGTGGTTTTAATCGGTGAACGCGGCCGCCCTCCATATCAATAGCGATAAAAAGTGGGGCTTTTGCGGGCATGCGGTTTCTAAGGTTGTAGAGATCAGTGCATAGCTTATGCAGTTCTACGGGAGTTTTTAAATTGCGAGCAAAAAGCGTAACCCCACCAATATTATTTTTGATTAAAAAGTCAGCTTCTTTTGCGGTAAGCTCTGGGCCCTCAAGACCAATAAAAAAAAGCTGACCAATATTATTTGCGTCCACAGTGTTCTCCTCACAAACGTACAAAATTCATCTTTATCTAGATTTAACTAGTTCTATATAGTTGAACACGAAAAACGTTAGCGCAAAAGTCTTACTGGTCTTTTGTTGCGGTATCAGCTTCTTTTGCCGGCAATTGCGTCGGTGCGGCAGAAGTTTTTGGTGTCTCTCTTGTGACATGAAGAGCATTTTTAACACCAAAAGGTATATTGCCAAACAATTGCTTAATGTGTTTTTTATTAAAAGAAAAATTGGCTACAGCTTCTTCGCGAGTGGCAACAATTTCTGTAGAGGCATCTTGCAGTGGTGACTTACTACCTAGCGATTCGCCGGTTGCACTGACATAACTAACAAATGGTATATTTTTATATTTATTCTCAACTTCATATGCAGTAACATTTTTAATTTTAACTTCGCTTTTAATCACCGCGCGGCCTTTAATAAACCCTGTATCACTGGGTACGCAAGACAGATCATCTTTAAAGCAGGCTGGCGATTCTTCGGCGAGAGCAATATATTCGTAGGCGCGACCGGGGGTAAGCCCATTTTTAAGCATTACGTAATTAAGATAGTATGAGAGAAACCCATTTGGTGGCACGTCAAGTTTAACAGTTTGCGATCTTTTACCGTTAGTCATTTTTGCAGTCATTTTTTTATTCTTAAAAGTAGCATCGACAGTTTTAGTTTTGCCGTTGACGAGCGCAGAATATTGGTACGAGATGGGCTCAAAATTCATATCAGCCTTTT
>MEPT01000063.1:3737-4083 GCA_001769925.1 Bdellovibrionales bacterium RBG_16_40_8 | reverse complement strand
CGAGGTGGTCGGGGTTTTTACGTAAGTATAATATATTGAGGTGATTTGTTTTTTATCAGTGTCGATTTCTAAGCGCTCAACGATGTAACCTGAGTGTTGCCCCCCTAATATAAATTTTGAATAGGCCTCAAAGGCTGGTTCTGCGGCAAATGAGTCTAACGATAAAAATGTGGATTGTGCAAAAAGCAGTAAAAACGTAAAATAAAATTTTCTACATTTATGTGTGTTCATAAAAGAAGTGTGAATGATGAATTTGCCGCTGTCAAAACCCAATCCGTCAGAACGTAAAGCAGAGCGTAAACTTAGCGGCAGGCAAGAACGAAAATTTGGCCATAACGAGCGCGGG
>MEPT01000063.1:3377-3617 GCA_001769925.1 Bdellovibrionales bacterium RBG_16_40_8 | reverse complement strand
CTATGTCGCCCAACGCCAGGCCGAAATGTTAAACGTCATCGCCCACACCAATTATCAAATTCGCCAATCCTGGAAGTTATTAAACTGGCGGTATTGGGTGATGGGGACGATGGGTAGAATACCTGGGCCTAGGTTACCATTTCTCGATACTCACCCGGTATATCAGAATAATAATAGCGGTGAGGTGCCATGGGGTAAAGTTACTAGTCAGGCCCCTATATTGTGTGTTTCGTATGCGCC
>MEPT01000063.1:1380-3338 GCA_001769925.1 Bdellovibrionales bacterium RBG_16_40_8 | reverse complement strand
AAAACGCGGGGGCGACAAGCATACCTAATGTGCAGCCGCCGACGCTAATTCCAGGGTTGCCATCATTCGCAGTGATTTTAAATGCATTTGTAGTACCTCATCTACAAAATCAAATTCAAAAGACATGTGAGGGGTATTCTGGTTATAACTGGTTTTTTGCAGCATCAATTTATGCGGCTTATTATTACGATCAAATAAGTCGCCGGCAACTAATAAATGCTTTAGCGCTTAATATGGCGCAGCCAATAGCAGGTAATAGTAGCGGTTCAAGTCATGTAATGCGCGACTTAAAAAACGAGTCAGTTTACCAGGGGGCCTACAATACTTTTTTTAAAAATCTTACGCCAACGAATAGTCAAGGTGTGAGTGTGTCTGATTTTAAAGTGTTCAATTCTATTGAAGGTTGGTCTCCAAAAGATTGGCTTCATGCGATTGAAGTTTTTTTTACAATTATTTATTCGAAACTTACTAGCTCGGCTAGTGAGTGCGCAGATGAAGCACTTCATATGTTCGACGCTATGCCGACTACTGGTACACAAGAGTATAATAAATTAGCAACCCTAGTAGGCGGGGTAGGACAAATTGAACATTTAAAAAATTTAGTTACGCAGATTAAAGCAATGCCGCCAGGCGAGCGAATGTCTGTTGGCGTAGAAAAAAATCCATGGGTTATGTTATATAATGGGGTGACGGCCACAACAAAACCAAGACAGCTTTTTTCTCCGTTCGGTGGTGGTGTTAAACTAGAAGCGCGCGCCTTTGCGCAGCCATTTGGCGGGCATATCGGGCCATGGTATTGGTCGCAATGGCCGCGGTCGTCTAATAAGTCTGCAGGGGGTGCTAAAATTCAATTAAGCCCTGAAGAGTATGGTGGTGCTTCATTCGGCCCAACAGATCCGAATATATACATGCCTCAGTATTCAAAGTACCCAGGGGATCAATTTGGGCTTAAATCTTATCTGGCGCAAAAGTCACTTTTTAATCAAGTCGGTATTAGAGCGAATCCGTTAGACTATCGTTTTTTGTATTCGCCGTTGGGGGCTAGCACATCAAACGACATAGTAGCAAAACATTCCACCGCAGGCAGTAATGTTCGTCAATATGAGGTGGCAGCACTTGCTCCAGACCTGTTTGATGTTACTTATTATTCTATTCAACCAAATTTTCAAGATCGCTACTTAGCTGATCTTCAAAATTTATTTATTAATCATCTTAGCACGTTAGATCCAAGTCTGCAGGATACGGTGTACCCAAGAGCGGATTTGGGCGCAAGTAGCGGTACCCCTTATACAGTAAAAAAACAAATTGAATTTGCAAGAGGTATTGGCGGAGGCCCAGTACTTCATAATATTAACGTGTTTTGGTATATACAAAGGCCAGAGCATCTGCTTACTTCATGGGTCTATGGTGGCGCTGCAGATCGCGATACTTTTGGTATTTATGAGGAAGATCCAAAGCGATTTGGTGTCTGTAATAAATTTGATTCAGATGGTCTGCCAAACGATATACAAAATGACCCAGAAAAAACAGTTCCTGGCGCCTGTTACGATGGGGGCCGCTCAGGATTTTCGGTAAAAATTGTGTCGCCGTCATATTTAAAGTATGACCAGCTAAATATCGGTGGCGGTGTCGGCAATTCTGGACCAATTAAAAATCCCCCGCCACCAAATTGGTAAAAAAATAATATTTTGGTGACTTAGTAAGTGCCCGATGAGCTTTTCTCAAAATGAGACAGGTGTTTTGTATATAGACAAGTGCGATGTGTGTATGCACTTTTCAGGCGTGATTCTACAGTTAATTCAATCTGCGCTGGTTTAAGATTTGCATTGGTATAATTATTGAAGAAGTCGACGAAAGTCCTAAGGTGATACAGACCATTTGCCGATAGGGTTTTCGTAGGCTCTGAGATGACTTTTTGGGGGGGAGCGAAAATGCAGAAGTTTATTCAATTTTTTATG
>MEPT01000063.1:0-1307 GCA_001769925.1 Bdellovibrionales bacterium RBG_16_40_8 | reverse complement strand
TGGGGGGGGGAATGCTTGTCTGCATGCCAGACGATGCATATACGACTGGCGTGAAGAAAGCTGACTGCGTTCTAAATCCAGGTGATCCCAGTTGTTATAATCAAGAGCCGAGCACTTTTCCACAAGGTACAATACCCAGCGCTTCTCCGGTTAAATCAGCTGTTAATAAGAAAAAAACGAATAGTAAGAACTCTGTGGGGACAACAAATACTAGCGAAGAGCCAGAATATGCTGGTCGAGCAGCTAATTGTGCCGGTTCACTCGCGGCTTTCAGCGACGCAACTAATAATGCGTACAGCGATCGTGGAAATAAATATTATAAAGCCTGCATGGACGGTTTTCTGGTCAACTGGGAAGTTCCGGCTGAGGCGCCATCGATTTCTCCAACTGCGGCTAGCGAAGAAAAATCAAGCGCTGACAAGAAGGCAAAATGCTTTGCTGCATATGAGTCATTTATGGGTAGAGGCGGATCTGGCAAAGATGGTCAAGACAAATATTACGAATGTTTGGGTGAGACTTACTGGTCAGTAGACAGCGCTACTGCTGACGCTACAAACACTGAAAATGGGTTTAATGCCTCAGTGTATGACTCAAAATTTAATTCTTGCGAGAAAGCTGAGCAAAAGGCAGCCGATTGCTGTACTAACCCAGCAAAGTGTGTGTTTGCCCACCCTGATGGAAAGCAAACAGATAGTGACTCTACGGTAGGCACAGTACTTACGTTATTAGCTGGTGGCGTAATGTCTTTTCCAGTTAAGGATATGGCGGCGGCCTGTAACAAAATGAAGGAGGTTTCTACTGCTACAGTGGCACTTGATGGTTATGCAGGCAGCAAATGTGGATATTATGTTAGTTCGTGTAAGTCTGTCTGCGAAGCGCCCAAGGAGCTTAATGCCATTAAAGACAATACCAGCATGAATAGCTGTAGTGGCGGTAGCTGCGATACGCCGTCAGCGGTTTATGCAAAGTTTTATGCTATGTCGCAAAATTGTGCAAAATATGACAACGCTTCGGCGAAGTTGCTGCAGCAATCGATAAATACTGGAGTAGCTGTAGCAATGGCGAAGAAATGTGAAGAGCTGGTTGCTGCTCAGACGCCTCAGACCCCGCTACAAAATCCAGATCCGTATAGCCAAGATTGTACGACTGCGGCAGCGGCGACCTCTCCTATATGTCAACAGCTATGTAACAGACCAGGTGGGAAAAGTGACCCCAACTGTACGGGATTTTTTAGTTCGCAAAATCCCCCACCTACTTTAAATCAAAATAATGTTCCTAGTGGAACGAATACTCCGTTTGCTAATTTG
>MEPT01000062.1:7606-10492 GCA_001769925.1 Bdellovibrionales bacterium RBG_16_40_8 | reverse complement strand
CTAGCGAAAAGAGCGCCAGTTAAGAAAGGTTTTGTCTCTCGGTTTTATTTCTACTTCGATTGGCGGCATATCTTCACCTGAATATTGGCCACTTTCAAATAGGACGCGTATATGTACTTTATATTTACCTGCCTTAAGTTGAAGTTTTGCAACTTGAATTGTTTCAGGAAGAGTTGACCATTGTCTGAGATCTGCGCGATCAGCTATCTGCGTAGCAAAAAAAAGCACCGCCCCTAATCCTTCATTTTTTTTATCGATGGCGTTCGCTGCAACTTTTTTTGCTATAAATGCAGCTATACGTTTGGCAATTAGCGGCCCGTAAGAATCTTCAAGAGTTTTAATAGAAGTGTCTTGAACATTATAAATTGTTTTTGTCTCTTCAACTGATAAAACTGGCACCGTCTCTTCAGACACAACCTCTACCTTAGCGCGCCTAGTGAACGTACGCGTTGGCTGAAGCATCGGAAAACCTGGTGATACAAAACCGTACGGCGTTACCACTCGCGGCCTTTCAGCTTTTCGCGGGCCCCAGCCTTGTTGGTAGATTAAAACAAGTTCTCCAATATCTTTATCTCTCCACTCGGGTTTGGGTCCTAGTGAAAATTCTTTGCTCCACTTTTTGGCCGCGTCTCCTCGTCCGGCATGTATAGCCGACCGAACAAGGTCTTCTTGAATGTAGCTTATGTTTGAATCCCTTTTGTAGGTGCGCTCAAAATCTATATATGCAGAATCCCAGTTTTTTTCGGCCTCCCATAGTAGGGCTGAAAGATAAAGCGCTGCCGTATTCTGTTCATATTCTTTTTTTTCTTCAAGGCGGTAGTATTGCAACTTCTCATTTAGTCTTCGCACCTCAACGAGAGCATTTTCACGATCTCTGAGCATCAAATAATTAATGGCAGACATCACATTAATTAAAAGGCGCTCATAGTCTTCTCCCTTATATTGAGTCATTTCTTCATTAAAAAGAAGTGATCCGCCAAATCGTGAAACACTAAGATAATTTTTTCTATCTGACATGCGATCAGCCGCCATTAATTCTTGATTACTTTCTTTGTACTTACCGGCAATTTGCAGGGCAGTTGCATAATCAAAAATATAAATTAGTTGGTCTTTACCATCTTCTTTTGCCAGCGGCTTAAGTAAGCCAATGGCCTTTTCGGCGTCGTGACTTTCTAGAAGTGTACGCGCCCGCTCAACCTTTGATTGATAGGTAGCGCACCCACTTAGAAAAATACAAAGAAATAAAAATCTACCTTTATAGCCCAACAGATTGTTTTTTGTATAGTTTGCGTATTTGCTTTTGATCAGTCCAAACAATGAGCCCTGTACTTAGGTTAGTCATATTAAGCGTTATTTTATAATAGACTGATTTATTTTTACCAACTTCTTGCACAATAGAATCAATTCTACCATTTAAAATCAAATCAGCACCGACTTGCTTGCCTTTGCCCTTTTTAGTTTCTCGAGAAACTGTGCCAGAGTCTTGATACTCATACTCTTCAGCGATATCTTCACGGGCAGATTTGTCAACAAATTGTACCCGCCCGCTATTAGTTAGTTCTACCGTTATCATGTCGGTTATGCTTTGCGTGTCGATGTGTTCGCTAGTTTTATTTTGCAGCTTTGTAACCATAACAATTGGTGTGCGCTTAGCATTTGCAACCGCATCGTTACGAAGTGCGCTAGAAACAAGAGTCTTAACTGCCCCCTGCATATCTGTCTCAGACCACTGATCAGTCATCAAATTTTCTGAGTTTACGTTTTCATCATAAGAACCACGAACAAATGCCTTGGGCGCGCAAGACGACAAAGAAAATGCAGAACCAACCAATAACGACAAAATAATAGATTTACTCATTGCATAACCTCCGATTTAAAAGCACATCGTGACAATGGCATGTCCGACTGTCAATAACCTGAACGTCCGGGTCTTGGACAAAATCATCGCTATCTCGAAATAACTGCCTAATGTGCTGGCACGGCACTTTGCAATATAGAAATTTTATGACATTAACCTCTAGCCATGAGGCCTTTAATTATCTACGCAAATTTTTGACGGCAGACGTCGAAGAATTCTGGATTGCCTCTCTACGCTCTGACAAATCTGTTATTAGCAGCGCATGTCTTTTTCGCGGAACTGTTGATAGTTGTAATGCGCACCCGAGAGATGTGTTTCGCTTTGCCTGTCTGCATAATTCTTCTTCGATAATTGTTGCTCATAATCATCCAAGTCAAGACCCAACCCCATCTACACACGACCAGAAATTAACAAAGCAACTCGTGAAGGCTAGCCGCCTACTTGGGATTCCACTATTAGATCATTTGATTATTGTTGACTCTGGGTATTGGAGCTTCGCTGATCAGCGCATACAACGCAGCTTACTTTGAGCCGCTGGGTGTTGATTGCGGTAGCCGAATTGGCTCTTCAACCGGTAATTCGCGTAAACCTGTTACGTCTAAATCTTTATTTAAGCGAATATCGACGCCGCTATTGCGAGCATTTTCTAAAAACTGACGAATATATTCTTCTTTCTCACGCTTTTCATATTCTCTTAGCCACTTGTCTCTTTCAACCTTAGAAGAAATTCTTTGATCTGGTGTTGGTGGATGACGATTTAGACCCATATTATTTTCTATTTGTCGCATTACTTTTTGCCCAGGGTTTTCTTGCTCGAGTATTATGGGATTTACACTACCATTAACTATTACGTCAGAATCAACACCTGAGGCATCAATGCGCTCAGCACTTTCACTTTCATATCTTAAAGAACCCTCGCGCATCTCTACTTTCATATTTGTATCTTGAAGCTCTTTATTAATTTTATTTAAAATGGTTTTGTCGATGCTATTTTGCTTGGTATAATCTGGCTCAGTTAATCTCCCCTT
>MEPT01000062.1:2524-7598 GCA_001769925.1 Bdellovibrionales bacterium RBG_16_40_8 | reverse complement strand
TCTTAGGCTTTATTATAACTAGACCTAAAATAATTAAGACGGCAGCTAGTAAAAAAATAAATCCCAAAAAACGTGATCTTTTGTCATCCCCATTAGGGTTAGTGTTCATATGGCTCATAATGGTACCAACTTATCGGAATTTTACGAAATAAGCTGAATTGGCAAAGTTATAATAAATTCTGATCCCTTGCCGAGTTGCGATTTTACAACAATGTCCCCATTATGCTTTTTAACAACACCATAGGTAATACTCATACCAAGCCCTGTGCCACGATTAACTTCTTTTGTTGTAAAAAATGGGTCAAATAACTTTTCTTTTGTTTCTTCTGGCATACCAGAGCCGGTGTCTCGAATTGAAATTTCTATGTGTTTTTCATCCGACTTTCTTGTTGATATGAAAATATCTCCACTATCTTTAATTGCATGAATGGCATTAGATAAAATATTCATAAAAACCTGATTAAGCTGGCTTGGATAGCATGAAATCAGCGGCAACTCAGAGTAGCTTTTATGTACCTTGATGCGCGATTTTAATTCGCCTGCTAAAAGCGCTAGGGTACTATCTATGCCCTCATGAATATCAACTTCTTTTAGTTTTGCTTCTTCTAAACGAGAAAAATTTCTTAGCCCTAAAACAATGTCGCGGGTGCGGCGAGCGCCGTCTTCACAAGACTTTATAAGTTTAGGCAAATCGCCAACTATATAATCAAACTCAAGTTTTTCTTTTTGCTTTGGTAAAGACCCAACATCTTTTTCTGCAGTATTTACGAGAGTTATCAAGCGTTGTGAATATTCACGCAGGTGGGTCATATTACTAAAAATATAACCAATTGGATTATTAAGCTCATGAGCCACCCCGGCAACCAGCTGGCCTAAACTCGCCATCTTTGCTGTGTGTACGAGTTTGGCTTGGGTTTCGCGTATTTCTACGTTTGCAGACTCAAGTTTTTTAATGTTTTCTTTTAATTCGTTCTGAGCATTGTGCACCCGCGAAACCATTTCGTTGAAACTATCTGTTAATATGCCAAGCTCATTGTCAGAAACATGCGGCGACATCGCTGGCGGAGAATTAAAATCTACATTCTGAACCAGCTCTACCAGCGCATTAAGTGGTTGCAGCATAATTTTTGAAAAAATAAAACTTAAAATTATTAGCAATATAACCGTAGCTCCAACCACTGTAAAAAAAGCGTAATTAATATTTTTTAAGACATTTTTGCTAGCTTGCTTTGATGCCCCTACTGCCACGTAAAATTTTTCGCCGCCCCATTCGAGAGCCTGAACCATAAAACCATAAGGGTTATCACGTATATTTAATCCGAAAAGTTGATCGTTTTGTTTAGAGTATTTTTCAAGAAAAAAACCTTGCCGGTAATGTTTTAGGTCGTCGTGACTTGAAACAAGTTGACTGCCTTCGTTTGAGAAAAAAACGGCTTCAATATTAAGTCGCCGCTTTAGGCCCTGTATGAAACTTTTATCAATTCGTAATATTTCTTCTATGTACCCAACAATAATACCGCCAGAAGTGGTTATTTTTGAAAACATAATAAGATCTAAATTGCCGTCTTTAGTAAAATCTATGATTGCTCGCTGTTGTTGCGCGGCGCTTTCGCTAAGAAATTTTTCAGAAAGATAAACGTCGCCACTCTCAAGTTTTTCTTGTCGAGCAACATCGCCGCCTGATTCTCTATACAATGCCACTTCAAGTTGACCTTCTCGATTGAAAATAGAAAGGCGGTTGGTAAAATGCTCACGCATCCATTTCATTGCTAAATCTCTTGCGGCACCATAGGCATTAGAAGAAATAAAATATATTATTGTTTTGTCTTCTGCATGCCGTAAATTTCTCAGCGCAAGCTCTTTATTAAGCTCTTGCAAAATAACTTGAATTTCACGGCCATTACCAAGCAGTCTTTGCACAAGTTCTTGATCTATTGCTTGCTCATATTTAACTAAAGAATATCCCGTTACAAATGCAAGCGGTACGATCGCAAACAAAAGAAGCCACATCATCAAAATGGTACGTAAAGACTTTCGTGGTCTTCGAATTGTTGACTTCATTGAACCTGTTCTTCTGGTATTTTATCTTCTATCCAGAGAATCATTCTTAGCTGACCATCGGGCATCACTCGTTCGTGGGGATTTTTATAAATTCTTATTGAACTGTAACTCCCCAGCATTTTTATAAGCTGATCATACTTATCTGCAGCAAATACAAAGTGAAAATAATTACCGTCGGGATTTTTTTTGCGCCACCCCAACTCTACCTGCCCAGCTTTTGTACCACCAATTTCATCAATTTTTAGTTTTACTTCATCTGCTATTTTTTGTGAATTCTCTGCTGTTATCATAACCCTATAAAGCATTCCCTTTAACGGGATAACCTTCTGCTTCGACGCTGCCTCGTCGACATTTACCTCTTCATCTTGCGCTAAATTAATATTATCTTGTAAGGGCGGATTTGTTGCTGCAATTTTGACTAGCGCTGAGGCTTTAGTTGGCTCTGGGGCTTGAGTAGGTACTGGCTTTTTGTTGACTTCAACCAGCGTGACCATTGCCTCTCGTTGTGGAAAATTAAGATTAATTTTATCCCATGGCACAAGCATGGCCCCAATAGCTACAACGGTAGAAATTAATAATGCTTCTGCAGTCCATTTAAATAGTTCTGGCCAATTTTTCCATTTGATTTTTTCAATCACAATAGCTCGCAGCGGGCGAATATTGTTAAGCTCATTAAGATGCTCTAAAGAAATTCGGGTTTCAGCAATATTATCAGCGTATCTTTCAGCCTCAATTAGGGTATTTAGGTCCTGCCTGAGTTCTGGCGACTGCTTGAGATAACTTTGTATTGCCTGCATTCGTTCACTATCAAGTCTATTTTGTGTGTAATCATAAAGCATTTCTTGTGCAATAAATCGCGAAAGTTTTCTCGGGTCTTTACTTAGCATTTTTTCTCCCAGACACACAAATGCCACCGAGGGTTTTCAGACCTCGTCCGATGCGATACTGAACTGTACCTAGTGATGTATTAAGACCCTCTGCAATTTCACTATCAGAAATTTTTAAAATTCTTGCATACAATACGGCACTAAATTCTTTTTCATTTGCTACCTTACGAAATTCAAACCATGGCCCCCAGTTAGAGTTTTTGGGTAACACGATGTGACCCGCAGAAAATGCTAAGCTTGTTGGTTGAACATCACGCCCCAGCTTTTTTGACATATTATTAGTTATTCTCACTAAATCTCTGCCGGTTAGATTCTGTTGCGACTTTTTCTGTGTTATATTTTCTTGGCGAATTTTTTTTAACGTTAATGCTGAAGCCAATTGAGCTCTAGATTCATCTAAAAATGAAAAATAATAAAAAAGCGCAACTTTTTCAGAAAACTCTGTGGTTTGCATCAAACCCCACTTGTCTAATCAACAGTGAGCTGTTTCAAAAGATCCATTTCTTCTAGAACCTTACCTGACCCCAAAACCACACAAGAAAGCGGGTTTTCAGCTATCGTGACAGGCAGGCCCGTTCTTTCGCGCAAAAGTACATCAAGATTTGCCAGCAGCGCTCCGCCTCCAGTCAACACAATACCATTATCAACAATATCTGATGCCAATTCTGGAGGAGTTTTTTCAAGAGCTGTACGAACAGCATCTACTACTTCAGAAAGAGGATCCATCAAGGCATCATTAATTTGTGAACTAGATATTTCTATTGTTTTTGGCGCACCGGCAACAAGATCTCGGCCTTTAACCTCCATGAACTTTTCTTCTTCAAACGGATAGGCATTACCAATTTTAATTTTAATATTCTCTGCTGTACGCTCTCCAATTAGCAAATTAAATTGCCTGCGAACATAATTGACAATCGCTTCGTCAAACTTATCTCCAGCTACTTTTATTGATTTACAATAGACAATGCCGCCGAGAGAAATAACCGCAACTCCGGTGGTGCCGCCGCCCATATCAACCACCATATTGCCGGTTGGCTCGGTTATAGGTAGTCCTGCGCCAATTGCTGCGGCCATTGGCTCTTCGATAAGATATACTTCACGAGCTCCCGCTGCATGAGCCGATTCTTTCACGGCGCGTTTTTCAACCTGAGTTATACCGAAGGGTACGCAAATTATAATCCTTGGGCGCATAGAAATTCGACCACCGCTCTGCCCCATAGATTTTTTAATAAAATAGTGCAGCATTTTGCTGGTAACTTCAAAATCTGCGATAACACCGTCTTTGATGGGTCTAATCGCCACTATGCTCCCCGGAGTTCGTCCCAGCATATCTTTGGCCTCTTTACCGACCGCCAGTACGCGATTTTGCATACCTCGGTAATTTTTTTGAACAGCAACCACCGAAGGCTCGTTCAAAATAATCCCGCGACCTTTGGCATAAACAAGCGTATTTGCCGTACCCAAGTCGATCGCAATGTCATTTGAAAAATACTCTGTTAATTTTTGAATAAAACCCATCGTTATAACTTCCTGTAAATTTCTTTTTCTTTATGGTCTCATTTAAGTTCACGACAAAAAAAGAGTCAATACACGAAGTTAGCCCTAAGCGTTGACTGATTATGTATGATAGCTGACAATTTAGGCGATGTATGACTCAGAACTCTTTCAGAATGCAAAAATAACTCTCGAAAACTGCCGTGGCCTACGCCATATTTTTTCGACTCTACCAGCGGGCACAAAATTTAGTATAATTCTGGATGAACGAATCCCCTGCACATTGGTTTATCATGATGGAACAGTTAAGCTTGATGCCGCTGCTGTACAGGGATCAGATTTTGATTTAATTTTATTAACTGAGTCTATACGTAGACTTAGCTGCAACTCTCCACGAACCGGTCGCGCTTTTATTAAGGAATTATTTCTGCTATCACTTTCTAGGCATATTAGTATTCGCATACACACAGATTTAAAGAAACTTAGTACGAAGGGATACGCCAACACGCTTATAAACTTTCTTAAAAATTTGGTGGGCCGCTAAACCTCCAAGGCATCTCGAAGGCTAAGTGCTGCCGCACCGCATCCGCGGCCTCGTCTTTTTTCTTGTCGGTCCACCCCAGCTCCTCTTG
>MEPT01000062.1:0-2513 GCA_001769925.1 Bdellovibrionales bacterium RBG_16_40_8 | reverse complement strand
ACTCTTCAAGTAGTGAAAAGCCATGGTCATTTTGTGCCAAAAAAAGCGGTACACGACGCAGATAAAAGTCCCGTAAATCAAGACACATAGTTTCATGAATAGAATGAAGGGCCTCTAGCCTCCATTTTGCAATTTTTTTGTTTTTGCCTGCTCGGCTAAAATACTGCTCCAAGATATTGTAGGACTCACCCGCATGGCGGTCTATTAAGAAGTTGACGGTGTCAACATCTAGACCACAATCATTGGCCCATTGAGACGCCTGTAGTTTAGAACGCCGCATGCTTTCTGAGGTCGCCATAGGGTTTAACGGCTCTAAAGTATTGCTGTTTTTCCATTTAACCTGATCCTCGAGTGAAAAATTCTCGAGCACCTTAGTAATAGTGTCTGCCGCCATCCGCCGATAGGTCGTATATTTACCCCCTGATACAAAAGTTACGTTGCGTGGATCACATAATATAATGTGTTCTCTGCTGGTTTTGCTTTCACTAATTGCACCGTCATCAACTAGGGGCCTCACTCCAGAATAACTTGCAATAATATCATTTTCGCTGATTTTTGAATTAGAAAAATATCGACCCATTATGTGTAGCAGGTAATCTACATCTTCACGGGAAGTCGCGACACCTATCGGGTCACCTTGAAAATCAGTGTCGGTCGTTCCTACAATAACCATATCTCGCCTTGGTATTACAAAAATAATTCGTTTTTCATCGTCAGAAATCATGACCACGGCATCTTTAATAGGCAGCAGATCACGCTTAAATGTTAGGTGTACGCCTTTTGTCAGCCGCATAATTTTATGCCAATTATTAAAAATTTTATTGGCTAAAATATCTGTCCATGGGCCAACAGTACTAACAAAGTGACGACCCCTAATGTGAAAATCTTTTGACGATAACTCATCTCTAGCAACAAGGGTCGTAATTTTGCCTTCAACAAACTCTGCTCCCGTGGCCTTAACATAATTGGCAATAGTAGCATTATAATTGGCTGCGGATCTTAGTGTCTCGATAACAAGTCGGTCGTCATCCATGTACGCGTCAGAATAAACGTAACTACCCAGTAACCCTTTTGGATTCAGAATTGGCACCCGCTGAAGAGTTTCAGTTTTATCACAACGCTCATGCAACTCTGGAGCCTCAAAAGCAGAAAGAATGTCATATAACCACATGCCAAGGCCCATTTTAAACATTCCGACTCGTGAATCTTGGTAAATCGGCAAAACAAAGCGCAGCGGATGTACAAGGTGAGGCGCCATCTCAAAAAGATTGCGCCGCTCGGTTAATGATTCAAAAACCAAGCCTAATTCTAAATTTTCGAGGTATCGAACACCGCCGTGTATAAGCTTACTCGACCGCGAACTCGTACCCGCAGCAAAATCTTGTGCCTCAACGAGCGCCACTTTCATGCCACGGCTGCTGGCGTCACGCGCAACCCCAGCCCCGGCAATCCCGCCCCCTATAACAACCAAATCGAACAATTCATGAGACATTTTTTCGATATTTTTTTTTCTATCTGAAATTGAAAGAGACATACATTGACCCTATACTGCAACTTTAATGGAGTCAAAATGGTGAACCCAAATCAAGCAAAGTATCATGAAAAGTTAGAAGAAATAAAAGTATCTATAGACAACAGCCTCGCTGAGAAAGCCGCACCAATTGCTGCCTTCGATGCTGATGGCACCCTTTGGAATATGGATCTAGGTGAACATTTTTTTGAATATCAAATACGCAATAAACTATTACCAAATTTGCCCAAAAACCCCTGGAACACTTATTGGGAAATGCAAAAAGAAAGTCCTCCCAAAGCATATCTATGGCTGGCACAAATAAATAGTGGCCAAACCGAAAGTAACGTTCGCAAGTGGGCACAAATGGCGTTTGCAGAGATTAATCCTGTGCCAGTATTTTCTCTTATACATGAAATTATTAAGCATCTACAAAAACGCTCGGTTAAAATATATGTAATCACAGCCTCAATTAAATGGGCGGTTGAGCCTGGAGCTAAATTTCTTGGTATCGAGCAAGACAATGTTATTGGTATAAAAACACAAGTACAAAAAGGAATTATAACCGATCAGCTTGATGGATCAATAACCTGGCGTGATGGTAAAGTAGCCGGTTTACTTAATGCAACCAGCGGAAAGCATCCTTTCTTCGCGGCTGGTAACACCATGGGCGATTTCGCGCTACTTGAATCTGCAACACATTTGCAATTTGTTAATTGTGCGGCCACAAAAGATCATCACAACTATGAAACAGAACAAAAGCTTTTGTCTCAAGCTAAAGAACGTGGCTGGTTTTATGATGTTAGCGCTTATTCATTATAGCTTCGATCTCGCCAATTTCTTTGGGGCAAGAACTCGTAAGATTTTCATGCCCGCCATCGGTAACAAGAATATTATCTTCAATACGTATGCCAAGCCCCCTTAATTCATCAGGCACATCACTGGCATCGTACGGTACATAAAGACCAGGCTCGATGGTTAGAACTATTCCCGGTTCAAAAAG
>MEPT01000061.1:10050-10623 GCA_001769925.1 Bdellovibrionales bacterium RBG_16_40_8 | reverse complement strand
TTGCTAGGTTTTTTTTATTTATATCCAGGATCTATACTTCTTTTTTCTGGTAGTAAGACACAAGTTCTTAGTGATGGAACAGATCCTACAACTTTACCTTATCAGTACTCACAAATTGCTGATTTAGTACGTCATGATTTTTCTCACTTATTTTATGGGGCACTGCCAAGCCAAGCCGTGAATGCACCAGAGGGGATGGCACTCTGGTTGCCATGGTCAGAAAAATGGTTGGCGGCAATTTTAAGTTTTTTTGTGCCTATTGAGCAGATTTCAGCTGCGCTAACTTTAATTCTAATGGTTTTTACCGCTTTATGTTTTTATATTTTCGGTCGAAATTTATATTGGCCGCGTTGGATATCGCTTGGGCTAGCTGTTGCTTGGGGTTTTAATGCCTATACTCTAGCACGAGCCCGCGTTCATATGGGGCTAGTTAGTCTTTATTATTTGCCTGTGATGTTTTTAGCTTTATTACTTTTACAACGATGTAAAAATTGGCGCGATCTATGGCTGCCAACACTATTATTTTTATTGGCTGGAATGACCACTTATTATCATCTTGTTATGGTTTTACCC
>MEPT01000061.1:1628-10036 GCA_001769925.1 Bdellovibrionales bacterium RBG_16_40_8 | reverse complement strand
ATTATGGTATTATTATCGACCTTTTGAGGTACGACGGCAATTTCGTAAATCTACGCTTTTTTTAATTACCGCAGCTATGCCGACATTTTTGTTTTTTGCGTGGAGTGTACTAAAGCCATTTCCAACGCAAATGCTAGTTAAAGACGCTGCGGTTATGCCGTCGACAGTTTCAGAGGTAGAAAAAATTCACCCATTTATGAAACGATTTGATGCGCATCTTATCGATTATTTTGCCGGTAACGTTGGCGTTGGGTTAAAAGATTGGAACCCGGCAAGATATGCGATAACTAAATGGGTTTATGAACATCTTGAAGATAGCTCTTATCATGAGAGAGCACACTCGGTGCGCTGGGTGATTTGGATATTTTTTATTTGGGCGTTAGTTTGGATGATAAAACCAAGCCAGCGTAAAAATATTCCAGCCGAGTTAAAACAAAATCTTTTAATTTTTATCGCCATGGCTTTTTTTGCGATTTGGATGTCTATTGGGGTCTATAGCCCATCAACACTTGTTCATTTACTTATACCGTATTACAGAGTGCCTAATAGGGTTAGTACGATAGCGCATTTTGCCATGCTAGTTTCAGTTGGATATTGGCTAAATTTTTTGACAAACCCGCAAGCATATATAACAGATAAAAAAATATTGCGAGAGTTTAAAACGCCTAAGAAAGTGTCTAAATGGCTTAAAAAAATCCCTGCTTTATTTGTTATATTAGTTATTATAGATTTACCACCTATGCTTAATTCGATGCCAGTAGCAATCGTCGCTCCTAAAATAGCTGCGCAAACGCAGCAGGATTTTTCTAATTGTGGAGCAGGATTTTATTTTCCATATGTGTCTTATGACCATGAGCTTTTACCTTACTACAATTTTTTACAAGTAATGCGCGAAACATCATGTCAAATTTTAAATGCCGGTGCAAAAAAAGCCTCAAACTTGGCATTTATGCGCCGTTTCGGCTATAGCGAAAAAATATTTACAGATATTAAAAATGATTTGCCTATAATTAAAAATTCGCTCGTTCAATTTGTACGTTGTATGCCTCTAGAATGGATTTATTTTGATGCTAAGATTAGTGAGACGTGGATTGTAGAGATGTGCACATCTCTTGGATGGGAGAAAATCTCATCGCATTTTTGTCGGGCACGCAAAGATGCCCGCGAGCCTATGAAACGAATGCCTATGGAGTGTCTGCAATGAGAAATAGCACACAAACTTTGGCACAACTTAATTTTATTGCTTTTTTTTATTTTATTGCAAACTTTGTAGCAAGCGCGATTCATTATTTTTTTCAACTTCGGGCGGCTCAAGTTTTAACAGATCATCAGTATGGTGAGTTTAGCGTTTGGCTCTCAGGCGTTTCACTAGTTTTATCATTAAGTATTTTTGCACAAAATATTGGTAACTTTTTACCTCTGAGTATAGCAAAAAGCCGAGCCGTAATATGGTTTGCAACGTCTTTATGCGCGCTTTTATTTATTGCAATTATTTATAATAATATAACAAGTGATTTTTTGCTGGGATTTTTAGCAATTATATTCGCTATTCCGTTTGCCTGGTTTGTAGGTCAATTGCAGGTTCGGCACATGTTTTTATCAATGAGCTTTCTTTTGGTGCTGGTGGCTATAGTTAAATTTGGCGCTACATGGATGCCAGCTTTAGAGCCGCTTAGAAATTTCTATTTAGCGTTGCCAGTTTCATTTTTAGGCGGTCTTTTAGCCTGTTCTATTTTATTATTTTTTCCTGTTTCTAATTTTTTATATACTGAGCAGAATCGCGACTCTATTACAAAACGTTTGCTGGCAAGTTTTCTATTAGCAATATTTGCGTTGGGTGTTCCTAATATTGATACACTATGGGTCGGTCAAACTCAGCAGGCCTATGATGTAGCAGTGTTTGCTAAAATTATTCTTGTCTGCAAGGCCGTTTTTTTTAGTCTAATGATTTTCGCTAATTGGATCTTGCCTAAACAAATTAGTGGCAAGTCTATATTTAAATTAAATAAGAAACGGCTATGGCAATTTTTTTGCCTGTGCTTTATAGCCGCAAGTGGTGTCTACTTAACGATGCCGTGGATTTTTCTACATATTTTTTCTATAAATTTAGGCATTCATCAAGATTGGTTATTTGTTAGCACGTTTAATATTTCTTTAATGGCGGGGTTATATCTATTAGCTCAAGGAGATTGCGCTCAATTACGTATGCGCCGACCACTTATTTGGTTTGTCTTATATGTTTGCATATATTTTATTGCAAAATTTACCGGCCTAAATGTTATGCAGTATTTGCTGCTTAGCGGTTTATTTCATAGTCTACTCTTAATCTACTGGTTTCGAAGAACGTAAGCGATTAAGTGTCTAATTATTATCAACTGTGATATATGAATTGTGTTGTTGTGATCGAAAGCTGCAATACGAAAGCGAAGCTGAAAAAGACGAGGTAAAAGGTGAGGATAACATCGAAATATTTTTTGAGATCTTTTTTAAGATATTTGATAGCTTTTTATATATTTATTGCGGGAGCTTTTGCTTATTCACAAGTTAATGCTAAAAGTCTCTGCGCTGGAGCGAATTCATCACAACTAATTGCAAATTTAAGTTATCGCATAATTTATTTATGTGAAAAAAATGGTAACGAATATTGGCGTTACTTCTTTTCTTATGGGCGCGGTGGCGCAAGAAAGTATAGCGAAGGAGACGAAAAAACTCCAGTTGGGACTTATGCGCTTGGCGCCCCTCAAAAGTCGGCAGATTTCTACCAATTTATCCCGATAGGCTACCCCACTAAAGAGCAAAGAAAAATGGGATATACTGGCGGAGCAATTGGAATTCATGGCCCATATAATACAGGCATTTACCAGCTAATTGAGTGGTTTATGGGGTCTAGTCTTATCTTAAATTGGACAAGTGGATGTTTAGCGGTTTCATCTCAGTATGAAATCGAAAAAATCGTTTATTTTGTTAAGTCGCGCAAGGTAAAAACTATTCATATATTCGAGTGAAATAATACCATACGCATGGTATGGGCTAATTCTTTAAAATTTGTGTAGCTATTTCAGTAAATCCGGTGCCGCCAGATTTGGTGGCTAAAAAGCGTGGAGCGTGCTTAAGTAACTTCAGCTTCATGAATTTTTCGACATTTGCAACGCCGAAAGAATTTTTAAAAAACTCGAACATAGGTTCATCATTAGGAGAATCGCCAACGAACGCGCAAAGATCATTTTGCGCGCTAATGTCGAGATTGAACTCGCGCTGACAAAAAGTTTTGCACATTGAAAGTTTATCGTATTCGCCAAACCAGCCATTTACATGAATAGAACTCACTTTAGCGTTGGCGCCGTGCTTTTTAAATATCGTGACAATCTTATCAACCTCAGCTGGGGGTAGGGGCTTTACGTCTTCGCAGAAATCTATTGCTAGATCCATCATGCGGCAGAATTGATCGCTGGCAACGGCTGAGCCTGGCACCGCCGCTAAAATTTCTGCGCGAATTCTTTCAAGGCGCCGTTGATTGTCAACTCGTGTGGCTGCGTCGTTGAAATAATGTCGTTTCATTGTGCGATTATTGTGGCGAAAGTAGAATCCACCATTTTCTCCGACAACGCCGGCCACAGGCCATTGTCTGGCGATTAACTCGCACCAGCCCGCCGGACGACCAGTGACGGGCACTACGTTAATGTCAGCTTTAAATAATTTCCAAAGTGAGCTGTAGGCGTCAGGCACAAGGTGACCTGACTCGGTTAAGGTGTCATCAATATCTGTAAAAACAAAGCGTATGCCTGGGTTTACAAACTCTGTAAGGTTTTTAGTCATGGTGATAATAATAAAAATATTTACGAACTAATCCTATGCTCGGTGCACCGAGTTAATTGAGTTCGTAGATAATTTTCCGATACAGTGGCAGTATGATTTGGCATATAGGGCATTAATAATATAGAGATGGAAGTTATACGTGACTAAAAAGCCGACAAAAACAAAAACTAAGGAAAAAGGGAACGCGAAAGAGAAAACTAAAGTTAAGGCAGAGTCGCAGGCGTATGGAAGTACACAGGCTAAGACAAAGATTAAGGTAGCGGCAAAAGCCAAAGAGCAATTAGTAAAAAAAGACTTAGTAAAAAAAGAATTAGCGAAGAAAGAAACATCAAATAGCGGGCGAAAATTGGTTATTGTTGAATCGCCAACTAAAGCTAAAACTATACGTAAATTTTTGGGTCGAGATTATACAGTGGAATCTTGCATGGGGCATGTACGTGATTTGCCACAATCGGCCAAAGACATACCTGAAAAATTTAAGAAAAAACCATGGGCAAATCTTGGCGTGAACGTTGATGACCATTTTGAACCTATTTATTGCGTGCCGAAAACAAAAACAAAAATAGTTAGTATGCTTAAGGATAAACTAGATGGCGCTAGTGAATTAATACTCGCTACTGACGAAGACCGTGAAGGTGAAAGTATTAGTTGGCATCTGGTAAATGTTTTAAAGCCAAAGGTACCTGTTAAGCGCATGGTTTTTAATGAAATAACCAAAGAAGCAATTGAGCATGCGCTAAAAGATTTTCGTGATATAAATATGAACTTAGTAAGAGCGCAAGAAGCGCGTCGCATTCTTGATCGTTTAGTTGGGTATACAATTTCTCCGCTACTTTGGAAAAAAATAGCCTACGGTCTTTCAGCAGGACGTGTACAATCGGTGGCTGTGCGCTTAGTTTCAGAACGTGAACATGAACGACTTCGATTTAAAAAATCTTCGTATTGGGATATAACTGCCGACAACGAAAAAGATAATACAAAATTCACAACAAGAATTTCAGCATATAAGAATCGTCGTATCGCAGTTGGCAAAGATTTTGATAGTCACACCGGACAGCTTCATAAAGATAAGGCCGGAGTAGTTTTGCACCTTGATGAAAATCAAGCCAGAAAAATTACAAAAGAAATTGATAATAAAGACTGGGTGGTCACTGACGTTGAAGAAAAACCTATATCACGTAAGCCAGCGCCCCCATTTATCACATCCACCCTTCAGCAAGAGGCTAATCGAAAACTTGGTTTGGGGTCGCGTGAAACAATGCAGGTTGCGCAAAAACTTTATGAAAAAGGTATGATTACCTATATGCGTACCGACTCGATGTTTTTATCAGAACAAGCAATTAATGCTGCTCGTGACGGAGTTTTAAAGTTATATGGTAAAAAATATTTGCCTCAAGAATTTCGTGATTATAGTAAGAAAAAAGTTAAAGGGGCGCAAGAAGCCCATGAAGCGATTCGCCCCGCAGGTACCGAATTTATTTCTCCTGATAAAGCTGAAGAACTTTCTCCAATTGAACTAAAGTTGTATGATTTAATTTGGAAGCGTACTATAGCCTGTCAAATGGTGAATTCTGAACACAAACAAGTCACTGCGCGCTTACAGGTTGGAGAAGCCGTTTTTAACGCATCTGGCATGACTGTTGAATTTCCTGGATTTTTAAAGGCCTATGTTGAAAGCGATGATTCTACTTCTGATAACGAGCAAGGCGAAGTAAAGCTGCCAAAGCTCAATAAAAATGACAAAGTAAAGCTACTAGATTTGAAAGTTAATGTACACGAAACGAAGCCGCCAGCACGCTTTACAGAGGCCTCACTTGTGCAAACTCTTGAGCGTGAGGGTGTGGGTAGGCCGTCAACTTATGCCGCAATTATAGGAACAATTCAAGATCGTGGTTACGTACGCAAGATTGGAAATGCGCTTGTGCCCACGTTTACCGCTTTAGTAGTTTCAAGACTGCTAAGCCAATATCTACCTAACTATGTTGAAACCACTTTCACTTCTGCTATGGAGGCAGCTCTTGATGACATTGCTCAAGGTGATATGGATCAAGAAAAGTATCTAACGACAATTTATTTTGGAGATAAAGGTCTTAAAAAACAGGTTGAGAATCGTGAGAAAGAAATCGATGCTGATGCTTCAAGAAGCATTCACCTTGAGGGTTTAAAAAATCTTACTTTTCGTGTTGGGCGCTACGGTGCTTATGTTTGTCGACCAGAATCTAAAGATAAAGAAGTATGTGCATCAATACCTGAAAATCAATTTCCAGGAGATATAACTGTTGAAACTGCTAATAAGTTAATTGATCAAAAAATTAATGGTGCAGATTCTATTGGCAAGGATCCGAAAACGGGACTACCGGTATATGTTCTGTCAGGGCGCTATGGGCCATATGTGCAGTTGGGCGAAGGGGATAAAGCAGAATACAAGCCAAAAAGAATGGCGCTACCTCAGGGGCTCGAACCTGAGAAAGTAACTTTGGATCAGGCATTGTGGCTTATTACATTACCGCGAAAATTAGGTATGCACCCGCAATTAAAAAAAGAAATAAAACTTGGGTTAGGACGTTTTGGCCCTTACGTAGTCTGTGACGGAGACTATCGTTCTGTACCACGAACAGAAGTGCTTTTTAATGTTAATCTTAAGCGTGCCCTTGAACTTTTTAGTCAACCAAAGCGTGGTCGCGGTCGCTCAGTTCCATTAAAAGAGTTAGGACCGCATCCAGATTTGAAAGCAGCAGTACAGGTTTTAAGTGGAAAGTACGGCCCATACATTAAATGTGGAGAATTAAATATCTCTCTACCACAAGAAATGAAACCTGAAGATGTTACACTAAAGGTGGCCGTCGAGCTTATTGCTAAAAAGGCCAAACCAGAACGATCGCGGGTAAAGCGCACGTAACAGTTTTAATCTTTTTAGTTAAAAAACTACAGTGCAGAAGCCCTATCTGCTACTACATGATTAACGGCGCTTTTATACCCCTTAGCACGTGCGCAATGAGCACTACAAAACAATTTCTCACCTATCTGGACTCCATGACCCAAAACCTTAACGCCACACTTAGTGCATGCAGGAGCTAGGCTATGCACCGCGCACTCAAAACAATCATACCAATGACTTATGGGATCGCCTTTTAATTTAATTTCTATTAAATTTTCGTATACATTTCCACACACTCCGCACCTTCTCATAAAAACCTCCTCGCATAGGAGTTTCGAGTGACAATTTGGCTCGCTTAAAGCTTATTGTGTCTCGGCAAATTGCTTCCTTTTACTATGAGAAAGTGTTAATAAAAGAAGCAAAAGATGGTATAAATGACTGGAAGAGAACAGGCTATGGTGGACCATTATATGCTCTAGACACAGAGTTGAAGTTAGATAAGCCTACAAAAGCCCAACTAGAAGAGGCTATGAGAGGGCATGTCAGATGATGACCCGCGTAAAGCTGATAATAAAAGAAATGTCTAGACTAAAACGTTAATATTCAAAAAAATTATTTTTTTGTCTTTGATACGCACAAGATGAGGTTGTGAGTAGAGAGTTTAGGCAGCTTTCGCTACTCTAAATTTCTGATTGCTGTTATTATCGCAACTTAGCCCTATGATTAGGGAAAGGGTTTAAAATGAAACAACTTAAATTTCGGGTATCGCTGGTAATTATAACACTTTTTTTTAGTGCATGGGGTTGGGCTCTAGAACTAGGGTGTAATCACTTGGTTCCAATTCAGCAGCGTTTTTTATCTCGACATGTTAATTACCATCAGTTGAGCCAAAACCTTGAGGTGCGCACTGCGGAGCAATTCATAAAACATCTTGATAGCTCGAAACTGTATTTTACCAAAGCTGATGCGGAAAAAATTAAAAAATCTTTGGTCGGAGTATTCGATCGTTCGCGAGGTGGTGATTGTGCAGCTTTACAAGATGCCTATGCTTTACTTAAAGCCCGAGTAGTTGAAAATGTTGATTTGGCACGCAGTTATCTTGGTAAAAATTTTAAGTTTGACCCAAATACAATAATTGTACTTGATTCACAAAAGCGAGAATTTGCTGAATCAAAAAAAGAACTTGAGAATTTTCAAAAAAAGTACATGCAATTACAGGTGGCAAACTACGTAGCTACTGATTTAAAAGAAAACGAAGCTAGAGATAAAGTATTAAAGAATTATGAAAGAGCGGTAAAAAGAATTGCGGATGATAAGCCTCAAGATGTGCTTGCAAATTATTTAAATTCTTTTGCCTTAGCACTTGACCCACATTCTACCTATTGGTCTCAAGATGCGTATGCAGAATTTGAAATTTCTATTCGCTTATCGCTTGAGGGCATTGGGGCAACTTTAAGTTCAAAAGATGGTTTTACGGTAATTGAGCAACTTATCCCGGGCGGGGCTGCCGCTAAGTCAGGTATTCTTAAACCTAAAGATACTATTGTAGGGGTTGCTCAGGGGGAAAATGGTCCGATTGAAGACGTTATTGATCAAGAATTGCGTGATGTGGTTAAGCGTATTCGTGGAAAAAAGGGGACAAAAGTTCGTCTCAAAATTTTACGTAAAGGCGATTCTGGTACCAATAATTTTGAATTAACCTTGGTTCGAGACA
>MEPT01000061.1:0-1607 GCA_001769925.1 Bdellovibrionales bacterium RBG_16_40_8 | reverse complement strand
AAGCTATTATGACAAAGAAGTTAGTGGTAAAAAACTTAAAATAGGTCTGCTTAATTTGCCGTCATTTTACGCAGACAATCGTACATCTGAAAAATCATCTGCGTCTGATATGAAGAAAATTTTGCGTTTAGTTAGAGAAAATAAGGTTGATGCATTAGTACTTGATCTGTCTTCAAATGGCGGAGGGTCATTGCAAGATGCCGTAGAAATTGCCGGGCTTTTTTTTCGCGAAGGCAATGTTGTTAAACAATCAAGTCGTGATCCGATAAATGGCGAGATTACGTTACCCGATAAAGACCCACTAGTAGACTACTCAGGGCCGCTGGTTGTACTTACTAGCCGAGTAACAGCGTCGGCTTCAGAGATTGTTTCAGGAACTTTAAAAGATTACAGAAGGGCTGTAATAGTAGGAGCGGATCACACTTTTGGTAAAGGCACGGTTCAATCAGTCGAAGACTTACCGCAAAAACTTGGTGCACTAAAAACTACTATTGGGCTTTATTTTATACCTGGCGGAGAATCTACCCAGCATATTGGGGTGGTATCAGATATAGTTTTTCCGAGTGCTTTATCTACAGAAGATATTGGTGAAAAAACTCTAGACTATTCTTTGCCGCCAAAGAAAATTAAACCATTTTTATCTGCTGAAGCATTTATACCGCCAGGGCAAATTGGCGGGTGGACATTGATAGATTATAAGAAAATGATCCCAAAATTAAAAGCGAACAGTGAAAAGCGTGTTGAGACAAATGTAGATTTTAAAAAAATTAGAAGTGATATCGCTAAAAATAAAAAACGCGAAAAAAATGGTGAAATAGTGATCGGAGAACTGCTAAAAGACCGTGAAGAGTCAAATAAAGAAGATAAAGAAAACGAAGGTAAAACTTATGAAGAAAGCAAATTGGCGCGTAATGAGCGATATCTAAAAAGAGCCGATATTCAAGAGGCAATGAATATCGCTGCAGACCTTGCTCTTCTTGAGGGGGCAGGCGTAGATATTAAATTGAGTACGACAAATAAGATTAATGAAATCAAGATTAATGAAATCAAGAGTGATGAAACCAAGAACTAGTAAATTAGAATTAAGTGATGAACTTTGCCTTAGTATTCTTGATTTGATGATCAAGACGAGAGTGCTTGAAGAGCGTCTTATTAAAATATACAAAGCCGGCGAAGCATACTTTTGGATCGGCGGACCTGGTGAAGAGGCTTGGGGAGTGCCATTAGGCCTTTTGGTTAATAAGGGTCGTGGTATAGATTACGATTATCTACACCTTCATTACCGTGCTTCACCTACGTTAATTGCTATGGGCATGCCGATAATAGATTCTATTCGCCTTATGATGAACAAGGCCACAGATATATCTACTGGGGGTAGAAATTTCTCAAACCACTATTGCTACCCAGAATGGAATGTTGTGCCAGTGTCATCACCAATCGAGGTGCAATACCAAACGGCTATTGGTACGGCATGGGTGCAGCATCGTGAAAAAGCAAAAGGCATAACAATAGTTACTGGTGGAGATGCCGGTAGTGCCGAGGGAGATTTTGCATCTTCGCTTATATGGGCTTCACGCAAGGGTCACGAACTACCACTACTTATTACC
>MEPT01000060.1:6171-6318 GCA_001769925.1 Bdellovibrionales bacterium RBG_16_40_8 | reverse complement strand
AGAAAAGGCCGCACATGTTCCCTGGAAGCTTATTGCAGGCACTCGAGATGTTCTGATACATCAGTACTTCGGTGTCGATATCAGCGCGATTTGGCAGTATGTGGTAGCAGACTTGCCGTCGCTGAAAAAAGAAGTTGATGCTATACT
>MEPT01000060.1:3415-6044 GCA_001769925.1 Bdellovibrionales bacterium RBG_16_40_8 | reverse complement strand
TCGTCTGGGGGCGCGACATATTACAAAGCCGCCATGCGGACATTTGTACTCTTCTATAAATGTTTGCAGGTGTCTGAAGTCTTTTGCAACAGGCGTTTCCTTTAACTTCACCTCGATGGGGATATGCTCAATCAATCTCTTAACCATACACTCAATATTCGCCGAAAAATGAGTGTGATGTTAAGTCGAGTTCTCACGAGGCGCTGACCGCCCAACAAGAGTAGCAGAGCCTCTTTTGGATATAGATTTTAAAAATTAACCAGCCTTGCTTCTTCTTATATGATTTTCCATCATAATTCGCATAAATTTTTGATAATCAAGACCCAGCTTTTTAGCTTCTTCTTTAATGCCCTTAAGAAGATCTTTGCTCATTCGTAGGGTCACGGTTTCAGTTTTTGGCTTGGTAAGTTCAAATCGTGCCACTTTCCAGTCAGCATCAATCATCATTTCGCTTAAATCCCCAGCCAAAGGGTCGTCAAATAAATTTGTTTCTTTACTCTTCAAGGAGCTTTTTCCTGATTTCTTCATAAACTCTTTCCTCCTTACTTCCTCTGTGAATATGCCTAGCACTTATTGGTCTAATTAACCTGTCTGTGCCAACAGTTCTTATCGTGAAAGCTACAAAAGCAAACCTTTTGGGTTCAATTTCACCAACAGCAATCCATCTTTTTTCACTGCTGGTGTTTTTTGTATCCAGAAAATAAAGTAGTTCCTGCTCAAAGATTTTCTCTATGGCTTCAAATGAAATATCATGGTGTTGAGCGTGTAATGTCGAATTTCCGTCAATGTGTCCCAGTCAAATCCTTCGTACTCTATTTTCTCAAGCTTCACAAACACAAGAATAGCAAAATCTATAACAAATGTAAATACAAATGTTTCTAAATGTAAATACACAATAAAACGGCTATTTAGTGATAAAAAAATGGTAACAGCCATTTTGATAAAACACCGAAAACACATTTATGATGAATGATATTTTTGAGCTTTTTCAATTTAAGAAGGCTAGAAGCCTTTAAAAAATAGGGCATTTTTAATATCAACGACTGACGAACACGCCGTAGTGATCGCTTGCCCAGAAGTGTTCGCCAGAGACCCCTGGAAGCTTATTGCAGGCACTCGAGATGTTCTGATACATCAGTACTTCGGTTTCGATATCAGCGCGATTTGACGCGGCAGCGACACATAATAGTGCCTGGCACCATTTTACTACTTAAACAGCCCTTTTAATTTCTTTTTAAGGGCATCTTTAGTTTCTTTATCAGACATTATACTTTTGATCTTTTGCTTGCCCTTAAATTTTAAGGTGTTTTCTGCTATTGCAGAAATTGTTGCCGTGGCCACATCAAGAGTTGGATTAAAAATTGACCCTTTAAATTGCACGGGAAAAGTAAACCGCCCCTTCTCATCAGAATTGGCGTCGCGCACATCGCCCTGAATATCAACTTTTGATAAGTAAATCTGGCCTTTCAAATCTGCATTAAAGTCAAGACCCATAACCCCTTTGCCAACAAACTCATTTTGATCAAGAGTTTGCATTTTAAAATTCGTTAGGTCGACCTTGCCGGCCTTTAATTGATAGTCTACGTTAACGTCTGCAACTAAAGGGATATTACTTTTAGACGTTAAACTTTTATCACGAGCAAACTTAGCCATTTTTTGCCCAATCATTTGCTCAATAAAGTTTTCTTTCGTTCGCACACCGACAGCATTTATAGAGCCCTTTGATGTCATAATCGCTAACCAATTTTTAGTTAGTGGCATAGGAGTACTAACATCAACTACACAGTGAACATGACCATCTTCAATATAATCTTTAAACTCGGGCATAAATGTTAAAATAACCTCGCGGATACTAATATTTTTAGATTGAAGTTTTGCACTAAAATTTGGGCGCGACATTAGGCTAGACGCAGACAAACTTATTAAATCAAGAGACCCCGAAAAAATTTGCCCGATTTTGCCCCTAGCTGCAACTTGACCGCGATCAAAACCCCCAGCGAAAGAAATTCTGCTTAGCTTCATCTGATCGTAAGAAAAACTTGATAGATTAAGAGAAAAGCTCAATTTAGAATCTTTGATAATCGGCCAATCAGGTAAAATAGGCGCGGGCTCTTTAGAAACTGGAGTTGTAACAGCCTTAAATTCATTATCAATTTTTGGCGATGTAATTTTAATATCATTTAGCTTAGCAGCAACGCTACCTGCTACTCGTAGAGGGCTTTTTTGTATACCCAATTTTTGATCGAAAACCCCGCTTAAAACAAATTTGCCATTTGCATTGCCGCTAAGTGGTAATGTCGACAATGATGGCAGCTGTTTTATAATATTATCGAAATTAATATTAGAAATATTAAAATTAAGCTTAACATTAGGCCTTACAAAACCAGTAACCAAACCCTGGGTCTGAAATTCTGCCAGACGAGAATTAACTTTAAAGTTTTTTATATCTATTCTTTCGGCCTTCTGCCCGACATCAACACTCAGCACAAGCGGCTCAGAACTTTTTTTTGTAAAACCATTTTTTTGACTTAATTCAAGCTGGGTTAGATCAAAATTGCCTTTTAAAAAAGCGCCCTCAATGTGTTTATTTTTATAAATACCTCTACCCTCTAGATTTGCACTTACCCCA
>MEPT01000060.1:0-3388 GCA_001769925.1 Bdellovibrionales bacterium RBG_16_40_8 | reverse complement strand
GATGCGTACTTAATTTTCGCCGAAGTATTTATTAATTTTAACGTACGAATATTAAGTGTAAGTTTGTCTGGATCGAAAATATTCCCATTAATATTTGCCGTTAACTCTAACTGCCCGCGAACTGGTGTTTCTCTGACCATTGGCAGATACTTTTCAATACCACTTAGGTCGACTGGCAAAATTTGTACTGCAAGATCTGAATTCGTATCTTTAGTAATACCCAATTTACCAGACGACAAAAATTGTATTTTATCAAAAATAATTTTTAAGTCATTAATAAGAACTTGATTTTCACTACTTTGACCATCTAGTTTTGCGCGCAAAATAACTCCGGCAGGCTTTTCAAATAATTGTGGCTCTTGCAGCGATAACTGTGTGAGATCAATGTCGGCTTTGATTTTTTGAATAACAAGAGTGTTCGCATACGAGAACTGAACATCAACTTCGGGGCTAACCTCACCATCCACTGAAAAGCCCGATATTTTCTGCTTAATTGTGCCTTTTAATTTCTTGGTTAGTAGCGAGCCAGCAAATTGTGGAACTTCACCGCCTTTTTGTGTAAAATTAAAATTAGCCTGCAAGCCCCCTTGCCATTTGCCGTAAGGCAAAAAAGTCGGCGGTACTGGCAGTTTTTCAATTTCTGATACGTCAGCAACTCCTGCCCATGAGTGTGACATTGAAGAAAACTCACTTTTGCCACGTATTTTTAAATTAACCCCTGCAACGTTTAATGACAATGCTTCAGTAGAAACTGAGTTTGCATTTAAAACAATATTTTGTGCTAGAAGAGATGCCGGTATAGTAGCTAATTTCTTGGCAGAATTAGAAATTTCAAAAAGTGCTTCGGTAATTTTTAAATCAAGAACTATTGGTATAAATGCCGCAGAAAGCGCGACGCCTGTAGGCGCAGCCGCCGAGGGCGCAGGCGATAGTTTTTTTTCGCCTGTAGGCGCAAGTACGTACGACACTGTTGGTTTTTCAATCGAAATACCAACTTTTATTTCTGAAATTTTAGAAAAAGACCATTTGCTAGCAGAAACCTCTAACGTCACTTTGCCTACTGAAAACTCAATCGGTTGAGTTTTTAATTTGCCTTTAGGATTTAATATTTGCACTCTTAGCGGCAAGAGTTTCTGAATTTTCAACTGCCCTATATCAATAGACCCCTGCTCTAAAGCAGAAATTTGCTGCTGAGCAAATTTCTGCGCATACGAACTCAATATCGGCTCTGGAAACAATACTACCGCGCAAATTAAAGCTATAACTAGTAGCATTGTCGCAACTATAAAAATAAAAAGTGATCGCATATTCATTAAATAGAACAAGTTTTAGACCTTATAGCAAATTGATTTTTATGTATTTACATATTTTAAATTTTAAAAAAACTTTCGAATCGTGGCCTCACGCTGATCAGCCGGTACAACTTGAATTTGGCACGGACGCTTGGCATACGACGCGGTTACAGTTGAAATGTGCTCACGCAGCACATGTACCTTTGAAGAATATCTAACATGTTCTCGAAAATCTCCTAGTAAATCAGCATCGGCAGTTAGTAGTACTCGATAAGTGCCCGCCTCATATGAAAATGAAAGTACCTGTAGCTCTGGCAAATTATTTTCAGTTAATATGTTTGTAATCGCATTAGCGCCTTCTTGAGAGTCTGTGCATGCCACACCAATTTCTAAAACTTCGACATGAGAGTTAACTCCTAAAAATTCGCCATCTTTATATCCATCGTCGCTATATGTAATTTCTGTTCCTAATGAGAAATCGTCTGATCTACCAACGAAAAGAGGTACGTGATGATCGCGCGCTAACTCAGCAGAACGATAATTTAAAACTTTCGCACCCCAAAAACAAAATTCAACAAGCGCATGAATAGAGAGTTTTTTGTGTAATCTTGCGCTAGGTATAATTCTAGGGTCAGTAGCGAAAACTCCGTCGACGTCTTTAAGAATTTCACAACGATCGGCACCAAAATGAGCAGCCATAGCAACAGCTGTCGTATCTGATCCCCCTCTACCTAGTGTAGTGATCTCTTTGGTAATTGGGTCAACACCCTGAAATCCGGCAAGAACCACGACCTTATTTTCACGAAGAGCCTCTTCAATACGCATTGGCTTTAATTCTTTAATACGAGCGTTGGTGAATGCGCCGTCAGTCATAATACCCGCCTGACTGCCGGTAAAACTTATAGATGGGCATTTCAAATCATGAAGAGCCATAGCCATTAGTGCCATCGATATGCGTTCTCCTGTTGTAAGAAGCATATCGAATTCTCGCCTGTTAGGCTGAGGGCTAACTTTATATGCCAACTCTCGCAGTTGATCTGTAGTTTTACCCATTGCACTTGTAACTACGATTAGTTTTTGGCCGCTCTGGTAGAGTTTGCTAATTTCTTTAGCCACTGCACAAACCTTCTCGGGTGTAGCAAGGCTTGAACCACCAAACTTAAATACTCTCAGACCGTTCACTATATATACCTATAGAGAGTAATCACTGCTTATTAAATCGCAAGCGATCTCAGCCATATCTTTAGATGTTAATCTTGGGCCAGCAGTTGTAATTAAACGCCCGTCAGAATAATACCAAGGAGCATTTTCGATTCCAAAATTTGGAGATAACACTCGGCCATTACTATAGTAAAATAAAGCCCCTGGTGTGCCGACAGAAGAGGTAAGTACAATGCCGTTTGCATAATACCAAACTGCATTAGGGCGTCCGGCCGAAGGTGTTAGAAGTCGCCCGTTAGGATAATAAATCGCAAAACCATTACCATTTGGCATATGTGCCGAAGCGGCCTTACAGGCCATTTTTATTTCAGCATTACTTGTTAAATTGGCTGCATATAATTGAAGTAAAAATAAATAAGTAAAAATAAAAATAAATTTTCGCGTCATACTACACACTATCTTTTTTGGTTTCGCGGTTAATTTCACTTTGAGTTTGCGTAGACCGAGTATCGCCCTCTCGAATCTGTTCTTTGCGTGAGTTGCTGGTGACATCAATTTCATCTTCGCTTAGACCTTTTTTAAAGCCACGAATAGCTTCGCCAAGAGATTTACCAAGCCCTGGTAAACGAGATGGGCCAAAGAGTACAAGAACGATGAACATGATTATGAGCAAATGCCAAAAACTTAATCCCATGTAGGCTCCTTATTTTTGCAGAACTTAGTCTTGTCAGCTCTGAGTGTCAATTTTGTGGTTGGGAGTAGTTTTTTCAGCGTGCGCCTTTGCTGCGCGGCGGCGAGGGCGGCGCCTTCTAGGTCTCATAGCCCCCTCTTGAATGTTAGAGTCCTGACAAAGTCGATTATACGCGCTCTGCCAATGGTGTAGATCATTTGGCGAAAGCCAGTGTTCGCGCTCAGATATTTTAAGCGCTAGCGGA
>MEPT01000059.1:36681-36822 GCA_001769925.1 Bdellovibrionales bacterium RBG_16_40_8 | reverse complement strand
ATATAAGAACATTCCCAACGGCGTGCATCAATACAAACCCACACAACCCAAGCCCCGCTATTGCCATCGTTTGTTTTCTACCTACTGTGGAGCAAAAATAAGATGCCGTATTCATAAAATGCTCTTTCTTTATTCATGTTT
>MEPT01000059.1:34726-36671 GCA_001769925.1 Bdellovibrionales bacterium RBG_16_40_8 | reverse complement strand
TCACGGTAATAGAACAGCATTGCGTTTGCAATTTCTTTCGCCTGCAAATATACTTTTAAAGCTAAAGGAGTTTACAATGCGTTTTGCTGTTTGCATCAAACAAGTTCCAGATACAGAATCAAAAATTAAATTAAAATCTGACGGGTCAAATATTGATTCCGCCGGGGTTAAGTGGGTTATAAATCCATACGACGAACACGCTATAGAAGAAGCTATAAAACTACGTGATGCTAACGCTGGTTCTCAAGTTCTTGTTTTCACTGTGGGACCTAAAACACGTGTTGGAGAAGCATTACGAACGGCACTAGCCATGGGTGCCAACGAGGCTATTGCTATTGATGCTCCTGATCAACTTGACTCTTCGCTTACTGCGCAGGCCCTCGCCGCTGCTCTAAAAAAAGAAGGCAGCTTTGATTTTGTTCTCACCGGTAAACTCGCAATAGATGATAATGCCGCATGCGTGAGTCAAATGCTCGCGCATGAATTGAATATTCCTCATGCCACGGTCATTTCAAAGCTTACCATGGCTGGGTCGCTTTTAACTGTAGAGCGCGAAATTGAAGGTGGTACAAAACAAATTCTTGAGCTCACACTCCCAGCCCTTATTAGCGCCAATAAGGGATTAAATATCCCCCGTTATGCAAGTTTACCCGGCATTATGAAGGCGAAAACAAAGATAATTAAAGACTATTCACTCGCAGATTTAGGCATTGATATAGGGCAAATGCGAGTTAAATATTCACAATTCAAATTACCCCCAGAAAAGCCGCCTGTAAAAATGCTTGATGGCGACATAGCAAAAAAAGTTCACGACTTAGCTATGCTTCTACGTGAAGAAGCTAAAGTAATTTAAGGAGAACACGTGGGAACAATAATTGTTTTTACCGAACATACGCAAAATGATTTTAAACGCGGCACATATGAACTACTCACAGCAGCTAAAAAATCAGAACACGCAATTAAAGTTATAGCCGTTGGCCCTGGGGCCGACTCACTAGCGCCAAAACTTGGTGCTTGGGGCGTTTCTGAGGCCATAGTGTGTACAGACGATAATTTAAAAAATTATAATCCTGAACTTTATACTAATCTTATTGGCGGCGTGTTAGAAGCAGAAAAACCGCAGTTCGTTTTAGCCTCGTCCTCAATGCTCGCGCGAGACTTATTCCCGCGAGTAGCACAAAAAATAAAAGCTGGTATTGCTAGCGACTGCACTGAGCTCAGCTTCTCTGGTGGAAACGCATTGGTTCGACGCCCCATGTATGCTGGTAAGTGTACAGCTCAGGTTGAATTTTCAAACTGTGAGACTAAAATTATTCTTGCGCGACCTAATCAGCTACCCGTCATTGCTGCTGAATCAAATGCTGGTACGGGTGTTAATATAAAATCAATTACCCTACCACCTATGGATTTAAAAACTCGCATTAAAGAGGTTGTAGCTGGCGCATCAGAAAAACTTGATTTAACCGAGGCCAATATTATTGTTGCTGGTGGCCGCGGCATGAAAGGTCCCGAACATTTTAAGTTACTCGAAGAGCTTGCCTCAACACTCGGTGCCACCGTTGGCGCTTCACGCGCTGTAGTCGATGCTGGGTGGGTTTCTCACTCGATGCAGGTTGGACAAACAGGCAAAACTGTCGCACCAACTTTGTATATCGCCTGCGCAATTTCAGGCGCTATTCAACACTTAGCAGGAATGAGCGGCAGTAAAGTTATTGTTGCTATAAACACAGATGCAGATGCGCCGATATTTCGGAAGGCAACCTATGGCATTGTCGGCGATGCATTTGAAGTCTTGCCCGCGCTGACAGCTGAGTTTAAAGCGCTTATTCAGTGAATCGTCTGTTGCATTTTTTTGTATATTTTTTCTATCGCTTTTGTGTATCTCTTTGGCGCATACGCATCGTTGAACACCCATCATTTCAAACATTGTTAAGAGATAAGTCTC
>MEPT01000059.1:30904-34693 GCA_001769925.1 Bdellovibrionales bacterium RBG_16_40_8 | reverse complement strand
TCATCTGGTACATCGTTATAAACTTGCAACTATGACCTCTACAAGCAAAGACGGTTCTATAGTAGATTATGTTATTCACAAGTTAGGCGGCGATACCTCACGCGGCTCATCAACACGCGGTGGGGTTTCTGCACTTAAAGGACTTATTCGCCTTTGCAAATCTGGGCGCATTTTGTCTATTGCTGTAGACGGCCCTCGTGGCCCAATATATCAGCCAAAAGCCGGAGTATTTGAAATATCAAAGATATGTGAGGCGCACATTGTCCCAGTTTGCGTCATTGCCCCTCATTCATATATTTTCAAAAAATCATGGAACAAAACTTATCTGCCCTATCCACTTTCTCGTTTTATAATTTATTTTGCCGAGCCTTTACCCCCCATTACGCGAGAGCAAAATGCGAAAGATCCTCAGCTCGCCCGCGATCTTGCCAGACATCTTGCTGTCGCAAAGCAGCATGCGGCTAATCTTATTGCCGCTCTATAGGGCCGATGCTAGCGTTTTTACTGTAGAAGTTCTTAATTTATGTCGAGGTTTTTTTATGTTTAGAGAAATGTTTATAGCGATTTTTCTTGGGTTTTTTTCGCTGCATGCCAATGCTCAGGCTGTTGCCCGTGTCGGTTCTGTTCAGATAACACTAAGCGATTTTAAAGAAAAATATGCTGATGTAAAAAAACAAACCATTAACCCACCCACCCCTGAGGCTTTTCTTGAAGATTTGATTAGATTTGAAATTGGTGTCCAAGAAGCCGAAAAAATGAAGCTTGAAAAAAATCCCGATGTTAAAGAACGTTTTCGCCAGGAACTTTATAAAGCTTTGCTTGAAAAAGAAGTCGGTAAAACCGTTGAGAACATTAAGGTCCGCGATGCGGAAATGCGCGAATACTATAAGAAAAATCCTGAAATACGATCTAGCCATATCTTAATTGAATTCAAAGCTGATGCAACGCCAGAGCAAAAAGAGATTGCACATAAACGAGCCCTTGAAATTTATGATGAAGTTAAAAAAAGCAAACGTTCATTTGAAGAGTTGGTTAAGTTATATTCTGACGACTCTCTTAGTAAATCTGCTGGTGGAGATATCGGCTACCAAAATCGCATTTCTGTAGTACCAACATACTATAATGCTCTTGCAAAAATGAAAGAGGGCGAGATTAGTGGGCCAGTTCAAACCCTCTACGGTTTTCATATTATTAAGATGACCGGACAACGTTCATTTCAGGATTCTAATCAAAGACAAGTTCGCGTTGCCGTTTTTGACGAGAAGCGTAAGGTATTGTTTGATAGCTACTTCAAGAAGCTCGGCTCTCATTATCAGGTGACTAAAGACGAAAAATTGATTAAATCCCTGAAATGATTTTCAGGATTCTAATATCCGGTGTGCTTTTTTTTTCTCTTTGCGCATGTTCTAGAGAGAGTCTTAATTATAAAAACCATGTCGTCTTAAAAGTTAATAATGTAACGATGACCGCTGAAGAGTTCTCAGAAAGATTGGCGTCTAGATTAAATATGTTTAATGCTTTATCAGCCCGCGAATCTGCAGTTATTTCTCAGGCTAAAAATGCCGTAACACGAGACTTTATTATACAGGTTGTTACCCAAGAGTGGGCACAAAATAAGCAACTTTTTGTACGTAAAGAGCAAGTCGACAATGAGGTTGCTTTAGTTCGCAAGCAATACCCAGATGATATTTCGTTTCGCAAAGTTTTAGTAAGTGCTGGGATAACCTACGACAAATGGGAAGAACGACTAAAGTATACCCTTCTTGAACGAATGGTTCTTGATGAAATTAAGAAGAACATTAAAAAACCTTCTCCTGAAGAATTGAAGGCCTACTATCAAAACAACAAGCAGCATTATTCTGTGCCTGCTGGTGTGCGCCTTAGGCAGATTGTTTTAGATACCGATGAAAATGCGCAAAGAATTAAAAAAGAGCTTGCTTCTGGTAAGCAACTAAAGGATCTCGCCAAAAAATTCTCGATCACAGATGAGGCATCTCTAGGTGGTGATCTAGGCTGGATAGAAAAGGGCTATCTTGATATATTTGACGCCGCATTTCGCATGACAGTTGGCCAAAGAAGTCAAATTGTTAAAAGCCCCTTCGGTTATCATATTTTTGAGGTAACCGCGAAACGTAGTTTAAAAAATCAAAGTTTAGAAGAAGTCCGCAGTAAAATTGAAAATGCACTTATTGCCGAACGTGAGCAAGCATCTTATTCTTCATGGCTTGAAGAGCAAACTCTTAAATCTCACATTTTTAAAGACGATGAATTTTTGAAGCAAATTAGAGTACAAACGCGGGGGCATAAATGAGGTTTAGTTTTTTAAGTGTTTTAACTTTTTTATCTATTTCTTTACATGCTGAAACCTTAGATAAAATTTTGGCAGTAATTAATGATGATATTCTCACGCAATCTGATGTCGTCGATTTTCAAAAAAAATTGAAAACTAACGGGCTAATTGATGAAGCCCTATTAAGTCTCTATGATAGAAATCTTTTGATCGCAAATAGCAAACAACTAATAGATTTGCTAATTGATGAAAAAATTATTGATTCTGAAATTCGCCGCCAGGGGCTTGTTTCTCCTATAGAGCAAGTTGAAAGCGAAATTAGAAATATAGCAAACTCTCGTGGGATGGATCGCAATCAATTAAAATTAGTACTTAAAAACGAGGGGATCGCTTATTCAGATTATCAAGACTTTGTTAAAACCTCTTTGCAGCGTCAATCGCTTATTCAAAGAGATGTCACCTCTAAAATTAAAATTTCTGATGATGAAGTGAACTCGTTTTACGTTGCTAATCATGGTTCGTCTAAATCTTTAGTTTTTGAATATACTCTGGCTCATATTTTATTTTTAAGCTCTATCAGCGGACCCAAAGAGGCTCTGAGAAAGGCCGAGTCTATTCATAAAAAATTGGAGCAAAAAATACCTTTTGAAACTTTGGCCTCTCAGTACAGTGAAGATCCAAATTTTGTTCAAGGCGGGCTTTTTGGTACTTTTAAAATTAGCGACTTTAATAAAGATGTTGAACGTGTAATTTCAAAATTAAATGTGTCTGATATTTCTCCTGTAGTAAAAATGGTAGATGGTTATAGAATTTTTAAGGTGCTAAAGAAAACATTGGTGCCTTCTCCAGAGCTTGAGGCAAAACGTGAAGAAATTAGACGTAAACTAATGTCTGAAAATTTTAAACGTCAGTTTCGTCTGTGGCTTGATCAAAAACGGCGCGACTCATATGTCCGCATAAACTAAAATGCCGTCTCGCCGACAGAGCCTAAAAATTGCTATTACAACTGGTGACATTGACGGCATCGGTCTTGAGGTTACCCTCAAAGCCCTTTCTCATTATAAACATGACCAACATGTGCATTTTGTTGTTTACAGATCACCCAAAACCCATAGGTCACTTAAAAAGCTAGACGCCTATATTCAAAAAAAATTAAACGCTTTCGTTAGTTTTGAATATAAAACTTCTTCACCAGCGCATTGGGTTGCAGAATCAGGTAATCTTTGCTTATCTCAGACCTTTAACGCATTAGTGACGGCACCTTTAAGTAAAGAAGCCATTTTTTCTGCAGGCATTAAGGCTATCGGCCACACAGAGATTCTTAAAAAACTATCTGATTCTCAATCAGTTTACATGGCTTTTATCGGTAAGCACTTTAACGTCGTACTCGCCACAGGACATGTGGCATTACATGATATATCGAAGAACTTAACTATTTCCTGCGTGAAAGATGTTATTTCTTCTGCAAATCGTCTTAGGAAACATTTACCCGCACCTTT
>MEPT01000059.1:19317-30888 GCA_001769925.1 Bdellovibrionales bacterium RBG_16_40_8 | reverse complement strand
GCGCTTGTTGGTGTTAACCCCCATGCAGGAGAAAACGGCATAATTGGCGACGAAGAGAACACCCTATACCAAGAAGCAATTATTTTTGCTGCTAAGCAAAATATACCGATGTCATTACCTCTTGTTCCAGATACTGCTTTTTTTAAAGAAAATTGGCAAAAATATTCGCTTTTTATTTGCCCCTACCATGATCAAGGGCTTATTCCATTTAAAATGGTGCATAAGCAAGAAGGTGGCGTTCATCTCACATTGGGTTTACCATTTATTAGAACAAGTGTTGACCATGGTACGGCTAAGGATATTTTTGGCAGAAGTAAAGCCGACCCATATTCAATGCTGGCAGCTATTCGGTTAGCTGTAAATCTTGCGCGAAAGGCAAAAAATGGCATTTAAATCGGCAATTTTTCGTGAATATGACATTCGTGGCATTTATGAACAGCAATTTGATCTTGATTTCGCAACTCAGCTAGGGCGCGCAATTGTCACTTTTTTTGCCAAGCATTCGGGCAATAAAACACCAACTATTTCTTTAGGTCATGATGCTAGACTTTCAAGCCCTGCAATAACAAATGCACTAGCAAACGGTATTTTGTCTTGTGGTGCAAATGTAACCCGCCTAGGGCTAGTAACTACCCCAATATCTTATTTTTCTACCTTTGCTATTAATGGGATCGATGGGGCCGTTATGATTACAGGTAGCCACAACCCCCCCGAATATAATGGGTTTAAAATTTCTGTCGGCAAATCAACTATTTTTGGCAGTGATATAAAAACCCTTGAAAAAATAATTAACGATAAAGATTTTCTCACAGGCAGCGGTAAAGAAAATTCATTAGATATCTTTCCTACCTATTTAGCTCGTTATGAAAAAGAATTTGGTCAACTTAAGTCAATACCGCTGGTTCTAGATTGTGCCAATGGCGCTGCCGGCTGTATCGCGCGTAAACTTTACGAAGTTGTTGGTCTTAAGCCAACTATACTTTTTGAAGAACCCGATGGAACATTTCCTAACCATCACCCTGATCCCACTGTCGAAGAAAATCTGACTGATTTAATCAAAAAGGTGCAAGAAACAAAATCTCGCATCGGCATAGGTTTCGACGGAGATGCAGATCGTATTGGAATTGTCGACGAAGAAGGTAAAATGATTTATGGCGACGAATTAATCGCGCTTTGTGCGCGCTTTATTCTTGCAGACAATCCGGGGCAAAAAATAATTGGCGACGTAAAATGCTCTGACCGCCTTTATGATTATATCTCTAAGTACGGTGGCATCCCTATTATGTGGAAGACAGGCCACAGCCTTATAAAAGAAAAAATTAAAGTAGAAAAATCCCCCTTTGGCGGTGAACTAAGTGGGCACATTTTTTTTGCTGATCGAAACTACGGCTACGATGACTCACTATACGCTGGGCTTCGCGTTGTAGAAATACTTTCTAAAACCGGCAAATCTGTTCGCGAACTTCTTAAAGATCTGCCGCCTGCTTACAACACTCCAGAAATACGTATTAATACTACAGAAGAGAAAAAAATAAAAATTGTTGAGGCGCTACGTGCTCACTTTTCAAAAGATTCTGACCAATATAAAGTTAACCTTATTGACGGAATACGTATCAGCTTTAAAAATGGCTGGGCTCTTGCTCGCGCTTCAAATACGCAGCCTGTTTTAGTGTTAAGATTCGAGTCATCTACACAAAGCGGACTTGAAGAGATTCAAAATAAAATTGAATCTATCGTAAATCCGCTATTGTAGAAGATATTTAGCTTTAGATTTTACCTTGAAGCATAAACGCAATAACAAGCGCGTAAATAACAAGTGATTCAACAAGTGCTAGCCCAACAATCATTGGCACAAACATCGCTTTTGCTGCTTGTGGGTTACGAGCTATACCTTCCATAGCTGAAGCACCAATTTTACCTTGCCCTAGTGCTCCTCCAAATGCAGCAACCCCTATTGCCACGCCGGCTGCTATTGCAAATATACCTGCATGACTAGAAGATCCTGCAGCAGCAGCGACTTCTTCTGCATAAGCAGATATCGAGCCGAAAAAAGTTATCAATCCAAATAATGCTGTTTTTTTCATATATGTTTCTCCCTTTTTAATGATCATGTGAAATTGCCATAGATACATAAATCATGCTGAGCATGGTAAATACAAATGCCTGCATAAAGCAGACAAAAAGCCCCAGCCCATAAAAAATAACCGGTATTCCATAATATGGTGCTATGTTCAAAAACAAACCAAGTACTGTGTGATCGCCCATCATATTACCCTGTAAGCGTAAACCAAGGCTCATAGGCCGTACAAAATGTGAAATAAGTTCTATAATTACCATAAGTGGTGCAAGTAGTAGTAAAGGCCCCAAAAATTGTTTTAGATATGAAATCCCGTGTTCACGCAGTCCTGTATAATTGTACATTACAAATACAAAAATACCGAGCGCTAGTGTGGTGTTGATGTTGTCTGTCGCCGGTGTCATACCTGGCACTAGCCCAAGCAAATTATTTATAAAAATAAACAAAAAAATAGAGGCAAACATCGGCACATATTTGCGCCCTTCTTCTCCTATTACCATATCAGCGATTGAAACAATAAAATCAACTAGTGCTTCAAACATGGCCTTCATACCAAATGTCTTTGCTGGTGTTACTGCTGCTTGCCCAGTACCTAAAGCCATGCGCGCCCACAGCCCTAATATAATTAGCAAAATTACTGAAAGAATTAGAGTCGCCACATGAATATAGTGATGACCAACGCTAGGTATAAGTTGTGTCCAATTAAAATGAACCATTTAACTCACTTTGGTTAAAGTAGCGATAAGCCAAATATCCCAGCGTTGGGAACATGGCCGACACGCCAAGTACAAATCCAAAATCTGCTTGCCACCCTTTGAGATAAAGTAAAATTATTAGCCCAAATAATACGGCGTACTTAGTTACAATTACACCCGCCACTAACGCAACGGATTTTTTTTGAAAAAGCTTTTTTAATGTCCAGGCAATAAACACCAAATTGGCCCCTATAATTGACCCGCCCAAAAGGCAACTAAGCGCCTGTTGCATAGTGCCAAATCCCCAACAGGCAACGGCTAGCAGCACTGTCGTTAAGCTATTTATTATCAATATCTTCTTTATCATATGTCTCTTTATCGTCTGGTAGTTCAGCCATAAATTTTTTCATCATAAAAATCAAATGAATAAACCAGCCAATCAGCGCTATGACCATGGCTGCAGCCACCGCATACCCTGGCCACTTCATCTCTTTGTCTATCTGGCTGCCCACGTAGAGGCCACCCAGAATAAGGCCTACCAGCTCAAAACCCATGCCCATAAAGACAGCACCTTTTTTCATATTACTTTCTTAGTCCCCGCGACCCTGGCTGGTTTGCTTTTCTCTCTAATAACCTTTTAATTCTCAAATCAATAAATTCTTTATCGCTGTAAGTCGGGCGTATCGCCTTTAGCTTTTCTATAGCCTTATCAAAGGCCTCAAGTTCTTCATAACAAACAACAATGTTCATTGATATGTTTTCTTTCTGTGCTCTGTCTGGAAATGTTTTCCCAAGATCTTCATAAACATTAATAGCTCGTTCAGCTCTTTTCGTATTGAAATATATGCTTCCTAAAAACATTAAAAGATCGAATTTTTTATCAGAGTCCTCAACTATTTTCAACGCTGATTCAATTTCTCCTTGAGAATCAGGAAAATTATTTAAGTAAAAATATGCCTTTGCTAAATTAAAGCGATAATCTATGGCTTCTTTTTTAGCATTATTAAGAAGTAATAGTTTATTATACTCTTCAACAGCACGAGGATAATCGGTTATTTTTTCAAAAAAAATACTTGCAATTTTTGCCTGTGCGTCATGTCTTTCATTCTCTATTTTTGAATATCTCACCAGATGTTTATAATACTGAACAGCTTCGGCAAATTTTTTTGTTTTGAAAAATGATATTCGTGCTGCTTCTCGTGCTGCTTCTAAGGCCTCTGAAGACTCAGGGTCTCTAGACATAACTCTTTTATAGTGTACAACCGCCGACTTAAAGTCCCCTTTGTTTGCTGCGCTCTGTCCTCTATTATATTCAAGCGCTGAGAACGAAAAGCTACAACCATTCTGAAAAAAAATAAGAAAAACTAAAATTAGTTTTTTATTATTGTAGATTCGTGGGCTCATTAGAAGCGTCTTCGCTCTCATCTTCAGCAATAAGCGCCATGCCTGTAACGATTTCTCCCTCGTTTAAATCGATCAGCTTCACACCTTGTGTGTTTCTACCGATAATCGAAATATCTGTAGCTTTCATGCGAATAGATTGGCCTTTATTTGTCGTTATCATTACGTGGTCTTTTTCTGAAACCAAACGTACTGATACAACTAGGCCAACTCGGTCAGAAACCTTTTGCGTTATTATACCAACACCGGCTCTTCCTTGAGTTTTGTATTCTTCTACGCTTGTGCGCTTACCATAGCCAAGCGAAGTTACCACCAGTATTGTGTCTTTACACTCTGCGGGTATAATGTCCATGCCCACTACACTTTCTTTATCAGAACTTAATTTTATTCCCTTCATTCCGCGAGCTGTTCGCCCCATTGCACGAACTAATTTTTGTTCAAACCGAATAGATTGCCCATCACTTGTGCTAATAAAAATATGTGAATTTTCGTCGCATATTTTTGCTTCCATGACGCTGTCGTTTAGATCTGTCGTTAATGCGATAAGACCAGTAGCCTTCACGTGCGCGAACAATTCTAAACTAGATTTTTTAATAATTCCTTTTTCTGTGATCATTACTACATATTTTTTTGGATCAAATTCATCAACCGGTATAAAAGCTCTTACATTTTCTCCTGCTGAAAGATTAAGAACATTTGCCACAGATTTACCCTTGGCTGTTCTCGACCCTTCGGGAATGCGATGTACTTTTAGCCAATGCATTCGCCCTTTATCTGAAATTACTAATATGGTTGTTTTTGTGTTAGCTGCAAAAAAGTATCTAACATAGTCCTCTTCTTGATCGTTTGACCCTTTTACGCCTTTACCGCCGCGCTTTTGCACTCTGTAATCATCTACTGGTATTCGTTTAATTGTTCCAGAATTTGTTATACAAACAATCATCTCTTCGCTTGCGATTAAATCTTCATCTTCTATATCGGCTGACGCCCCCTCTATTTTTGTTTTTCTGGGGTTACCATATTTCTTTTTAATCTCTATAAGTTCTGCTGTAATTATTTTGTAAATTTCTTTTACATCTCCTAAAATTGTTTTCAGCCAGGCAATATATTTTTGTGCTTCTTCTAGATCTGCTAATATTTTGTCGCGCTCTAGCCCTGTAATTCTTTGTAAACGCATCTCTAGAATGGCTTTTGCTTGAATTTCAGAAAAGGCAAACTTTGTTATTAAATTTGCTTTGGCAACCTCTGCCTCGCGAGAGGCTTTAATAGTCTGAATAACATCATCAATGTGATCTAGAGCTTTTTTTAATCCATCAAGAATATGAGCTCTCGCCTCGGTCTTTTTCAGTTCATAAATACTACGGCGAGTAACCACATCGCGACGATGAGCAATAAAAGCCTCGAGCGTTTCTTTCAAGTTCCAAATTCGCGGTTGTGTACGGGCATCCAAAGCAAGCAGTATTATCCCAAAGCTTATTTGCAATTGTGTAAATTTATATAAACGATTAAGAATAACTTGCGCGTTATCGTTCTTCTTAACTGTGATAACGATTCGCATGCCTTCGCGCGAAGACTCATCGCGGATATCAGAAATACCTTCAACTCTTTTATCTTTTACAAGAGTGGCGATACTTTCAATAAGCTTTGCCTTATTAACTTGGTACGGTATCTCTGAGATAATAATATAATCGCGATCTTTTTTTGTGACTATCTCTGATACGGCCTTAATAGTAATTACGCCTCGGCCTGTTTTGTACGCAGAAATAATTCCTGTTGTTCCAGATATAATTGCCGATGTCGGAAAATCAGGCCCCGGAATAAGTTTAATAAGCTCATCTAGTCTCGCCGCCGGATTTTTAATTAGCTCTAAACAACCGTCTATTACTTCACCAAGATTATGGGGCGGTATATTTGTCGCCATACCGACGGCTATTCCTGCACTGCCATTTACCAATAAATTCGGAAATTTTGCTGGCAAAACTAGCGGGATTTGTAGTGAATCATCATAGTTTGACCCCCAGGCCACTGTTTCTTTATCAATATCCTCGAGCAATTCTTCTGCTAAGCGGGTCATGCGTACTTCGGTATAACGTTGTGCTGCCGGAGAATCGCCGTCTATTGATCCAAAATTACCCTGACCATCTACAAGCGGAAACCGCAGAGAAAAATCTTGCGCCATACGAACAATCGTGTCGTAAACTGCCGTATCACCATGTGGGTGATATTTACCTATTACGTCACCCACAACCCGCGCAGATTTTTTATATGGTTTATCATGATTGTTACCTAACTCATGCATGGCAAAAAGAACTCGCCTATGTACAGGCTTTAGCCCGTCGCGAACATCAGGTAGTGCTCGGCCAACTATGACACTCATAGAGTATTGAAGATAGGCCTCGCTCATTTCTTTTGAAATATCTACGTCTGTAATGTGCTCCCGTGGTTCAAACATCTAATTCTCCAGCTAACAAAGCGTTGTCTTCAATAAATTTGCGTCGTGGCTCTACTTGTTCACCCATAAGCACACTGAAAGTCTCATCTGCCGTCATCGCATCTTCAACAGTAACACGCAAAAGGTTTCTATTCTCAGGATTTAGAGTCGTCTCCCAAAGCTGTTCTGGGTTCATTTCTCCTAATCCCTTGTACCTTTGAATATAAAATCCATGTTTACTAGTTTCCATTACATAATTACTGAATTCTACGTAATCATTTATAGTCTTCTCTTTTTCTTCATGATTAATTAAAATAGGTAATGTAAGCGCCGCCCATTGCTCAGCCCAAATTCTTTTTAATTCCTTCCATTCAGGAGATTCGGCAAACGTTTGATCAAACATATTTGTAATTTTATGGCCAAATTTTGTAAGCCCTATTGAAATTTTATTAGAATTGTATTGTTCATCTTTATCAATTTTTAACGACAGCTCAGAAATTCCCATTAATGGATCATTTTTTGCCTTAGTTTGCAGTAAAGCGAATTCTTTACGAATTGCTTCTTCGTTAGACATCAACTGCAGTAAATTAATACTATTTTGTAGAAAATGTATCAATATTTCTCGTTCATACCTGTTCGCTATTGTTTTAAGTAATGTATCAAACTTTCTGATATTGAATATGAGTTCGCGTAATTTTTCTTCTGTTGTCCCTGTTTTTAAATTTTTTATTTTTATTTCGTTTAGCCCCGCGCTTAAAAGATAGTTCATAAGCGCTGTTTCGTCTTTAAGGTAAACCTCTGATTTACCTTTTTTAGCTCTATAAAGAGGCGGCTGGGCTATATAAATATATCCTTTTTCTATCAACTCTGGCAGTTGTCGATAAAAAAACGTAAGTATCAACGTGCGAATATGTGAGCCGTCAACGTCTGCATCTGTCATGATTATAACTTTGTGATATCGTGCTTTTTCTATATTAATGTTTTCTCGCCCTATGCCTGTGCCCATAGCCGAAATCATCATTTTAATTTCTTCATTAGAAAGCATTTTATCGAAACGTGCCTTTTCGACATTCAAAATTTTTCCTCGTAAAGGCAATACCGCCTGAGTCTTGCGATCTCTTGCTTGTTTTGCTGACCCTCCTGCAGAATCACCCTCAACTAAATATAGTTCGCATTTTGCGGGGTCACTTTCTTGACAGTCGGCCATCTTACCAGGCAGCGCTCCTGAATCTAGAGCGGTTTTACGCCGAGCCATATCTCGAGCCTTACGTGCGGCTAATCGGGCCCTTGCCGCCTCAACACATTTACCAATAATAGCCTTAGCTAATGACGGGTTACGATCAAGCCAGTCTGCTAACTTTGTGTTAACCACTGTTTCAACAACACCCTTAACCTCTGCGTTTCCAAGTTTTGTTTTGGTTTGCCCTTCAAATTGCGGTTCTTTTACTTTTATACTAATTACTGCACAAAGCCCTTCGCGAATATCTTCACCTTCTAAATTACCATCTAGATCTTTTAATAACTTATTATCTATAGCGTATGCATTTGCCGTTCTTGTTACCGCCCCCCTGAATCCTACAAGGTGCGTTCCGCCCTCTACGGTGTTTATATTATTGCAATAAGTATAAATAGATTCTGTATAAGAATCGTTCCACTGCATTGCGACTTCTACTTCGATATCATCTTTTTCAGTTTTGAAAAAAATTACTTCTGCATGCGTAGTTTTTTTTGTCTCATTTAAGTGAGCGACAAACTCTACAATACCTTTGCTATAATGAAACTCTTCTTTTTTACTGCTGCGTTCATCAAGAAGCCCTATAAATAATCCAGCATTCAAAAAGGCAAGTTCTCGCAATCTTTTTGCCAACGTGCTGAAATCAAATTTAATATTTTCGCCTTTAAAAATTAGCGCATCTGGCTTAAAAGTGGTTTTAGTGCCAGCAGATTTTGTTTCGCCGAGTTTTTGAATTGGGCCTTGTGGGATACCCTTTTCAAAGTTCATTCGATATATACTACCATTTCGCTTAACTTCTACTGTACAAAAACTAGACAGCGCATTAACAACAGAAGCACCTACGCCATGAAGACCCCCAGAAACCTTGTATGTACTATTGTCGAATTTTCCGCCGGCGTGTAGCACTGTCATTACTACCTCTAACGCCGACTTTCCGTTTGAATGTGTTTCTGTGGGTATACCCCTTCCGTCATCTTCAACTGAGATAGAATCATCAACGTGAATTGTTACCTGTATTTTTTTACAAAAGCCTGCGAGCGCTTCATCTATAGAATTATCAACAATTTCTGATACGAGATGGTGGTACCCTCTTTGCTCTGTATCTCCGATGTACATGCCAGGACGTTTTCGTACAGCCTCTAAACCCTCGAGTATTTGAATCGATCCTGCGTCGTATTTTTTTGTTGCTGCTGTGGTATACTGATCTTGTGACACTAATTACACCCTTTACTCAATTATTCCGTCTTTTACTTTAAAAATTTTTATTCTCTTTTTTTTATCGAAGTCTTTTCTTTCTTCAATATCTGTAGTTGTTAAAAATATCTGTGCCGGTATCTCTTTGAATATTTCTAAAATGCTCTTTCGTCTTTCTGAATCTAATTCAGAAAAAACATCGTCAAGTAAAAGCACCGGATATTCTTTATACACCTCATAATACTGCAAAACTTGTGCTATCTTATAGGCAAGAATCATGGCTCTTTGCTGCCCTTGTGAGCAATAATGCCTAGAATCGTGTCCATTTACGATAAATCTTACGTCATGCTTATGCGGACCTACAAGACTCTGTCCGACGCGTTGCTCAGCCTCTCGTAGATCATCAGATCGTGCACTTAGGCGATCATAGACCTGATTTGCTGACCACGCAATCGCACTTTGTTGAGAAATAACATAATCCACAGATATATCCACATTTGGGTTTTTAAAAATACCTTTAAAGATGCTTTGCGCCTTTGGGGTTATACTTTTGATGGTCTCGACTCGTGCCGAAACGAGCTTTGTTGCAAGCTGTAAAAAAATCGGTTGTAAGCTATCTAGTACTTCTCTAGCTTCTTTATGGGACATTTTCCCAAATAACGCATTTCTTAATACTCTATTTCTAGACGCAATACATCGAACATACTCTTCTCTTATTTGCGCTTTTTCTATACTTATTACGTCTATAAAATCATCAAAAAATTTTCTCCTCTCTGCTGGCCCGTTTTTTACTATAGAGAGGCTTTCTGGACAGAAAATAACCGAGAAATATTTTTGACGTAGTTTGCTCTTGGATGAATTTTTTCCGTTTAGTTGAATTTGTTTATTATCGTTAGTGAAGTCACAAACAATCTTATCGGTAGAACTTAGGCGAGAAACGGAGCCTTCTACCACTGCATTTGTAACAGCGCCATCACGTCTTAAAATTTCTGAAGATTTTGCCCCGCGAAAGCTCTCGCCAGAAAGAGCGAAATTTATTGATTCTAATATGTTTGACTTTCCTTGGGCATTCTTTCCAATAAACATATTCACTTGTAAAAACGACGCACACTCTAACTCTATAAAGTTGCGAAAATTACGAAGCTTTAGACTTTCTAGTCTCATGTTTTTTTAGGCTCTATATGCGCATCGGCATAATCACGCAGGTATAGTCTTTATCTTCGCGCGCCCTCATAACTCCTGGTGATAATTGATCCTTTAAATCAATGCTTATGTCTTCTTCTTTTTCCATACTGTTAAGAATATCAATAATGTATTTGGCATTGAACCCAATTTTTAATCCTGTGCCATTATAATCGATCTCAATTTCTTCTTTTGCATCTCCTAACTCTGGGTTATTTGAAGATATTTCTAAACGCCCTTGTGTAAAATTTAAAGTTACTCCCTTTGATTTTTGATTTGATAAAAGAGAAACCCTTTTAAGAGATGAAAGCAAAGAGTCTCTCTTAACAAGAACATGCTCATTTAGGTTTTGCGGTATAAGTTGTCGATAGTTTGGATATTTACCCTCAATTAATCTAATCATAATAATCGCATTCTTGTGCTTAACAATAAGTTGCGATCCTTCTATAGCCATTAAAAATTTACCGTCTTCATTCTCAAGCAATTTATAAATTTCTGCTAACCCCTTTCGAGGGATTATTACTCCGCCTTCTACTGTTTTTGTACTTGGGCCCTTATTTTCTCTGTTCACCAAACTTAATCGATGACCATCTGTTGCCACCATAAGAAAGGCAGACCCTGCAGAACCACTAAGTCTATTCTCAAAATAAACACCATTAAGGTGATACCGAGTATCGTCATTAGAAACGCTATAAATGGTTTTACCAATCATTTCCGCTAGAACTTTTGCCTCGATCTCCATGAATTCTTTTGTCGAATGTGTTGGGAAAACCGGATATTCATCAGGACTCACCCCAACCATATTAAAAATTGAACGCCCCTGCGTTATTTTTAGCCAATTATTTTCTTGTTTAATTAAACTTATTGGGCCTTCTGCCAATTCTTTAATGATGTCATGTAGATTTTTAGCATTTATTGCTACCCTGCCTTGCTGAGTAACCACTGCTTCTACTTCATCAGTGATGCTTACCTCTAGGTTTGTTGCAAATGCTTTGAGTTTGCCTTTTTGTGCATCAAGTAAAATATTTACTAAAACAGGCATGGTGTTTCGTTTTTCAACTATGTTTAGTGTTTTAGAAATTAGATTAATTAGGTCACCTTTAGGAATTTCTAATTTCATTTTTTCTCCTTTATAATAGAATTACTATTTTACTTATTATTAAATACGTAGTCGTAGTAGGGCCGTTGATAACGCGCTTTTAAACTTAACACACTAAAATCATTAAATATTTGCTGTGGATAAATACCCACGAAACTAAACGAAAACAAATTAAAAAAGGGGATAAAATTAAATAAACAAGCAATTAACACCAAAACCCACAAAGTTATCAACATCATTTTTTAAACTCCTGTTATG
>MEPT01000059.1:17742-19230 GCA_001769925.1 Bdellovibrionales bacterium RBG_16_40_8 | reverse complement strand
CGGTAGAGTGATCTCTTCCTCCAAAAGCGCGACCTATTTCTACCAATGATTTATCGCAATGCTTCTTGGCAAGCGTCATACATATTTGCCTGGCAGTAACAAGAGGCTGAGTTCTTGATTTGCCTTTCAGATCTGGAATTCTTACCTTGAAATGATCTGCCGCTAATTTCTGAATATCTTCTATAGTTAAAACTCTAGTTTCATCATGGGTAGCAAGAATTTTTTTACTTAATTCTAGAGATATAGGTAGCCCCTGCAACTCTGCAAACATTTTTATCTTATTGAGATTACCTTCAAGCTGGCGAATAGAAGTCTTAGAAATTCTAGATAAGTAACTGACAACATCAGAAGGCAGAGAAACGCCACGACGCTCTGCTTTATACCGCAAAATAGCCATCCGCGTCTCGAGATCTGGCATTTGGATATCTGCTACGAGGCCCCATTCTAGACGAGTGCGTATCCTATCCTCAAGGCCCATAATATCTTTAGGCATACGATCACTAGCCACGATGACTTGTTGTCCTTTTTCAAAAAAATCATTGAGAGTATGAAAAAATTCTTCTTGAACAGCCTCGCCCTTTCCTAAAACCTGTATATCGTCCATCAGCAAAATGTGGCATTTTTCTCGGTATTTTTGTCTAAATTTATGCATTTCACTTCGGCGAATACTTGAGATGAAATCATTCATAAACCGTTCGGCAGAACAGTAACATATTATAAGGTGAGGAAATCGTTCTTTAACGTGATTACCAACAGCATTAAGCAAGTGAGTCTTACCCATACCGGTTGGTCCGCAAATAAACAGCGGATTATAATTTTCGGCCCCTGGGTTGTTTGCAATACCATGTGAAACTGCATGCGCAAATTCGTTATTTCGCCCGACTACAAATGTTGAAAACGTATATTCAGGGTTCAAGGAGTTTTTACAAGCGGCCGTTGCAATTTTTTTTAGAAAATTTTCCTCACTTTGTACATTAACCTGAGGACTTAAAATTGTGGGTTCGTCTGTTTTATCTAGTTTAACGACAACAAGCTCAATATGAAAAGGATAAGGATAAGCCATTGATATTTCAGATGAAATTGTCTCTAGCAGGTTCTGCGAGATCCAGTATTGGTGTAATGGGCTTGGAACGCTCAACTTAATTACGCTACCTGATTCTTGAGCCTGTATACCGACATAATCAGTAGGATCAAACCACATCAAAAGCGGTTTATTCTGCTGATTTTTCGAAATTATATTTAGTTTGATTTGCTGCCAGGTCTCACGAAAATCCAATAATCCCCCCCCAAGAGAAAAAGGGTCGTATCACATAGGCCTTAGAGTTTCAATATCTTGACGGGTCATCCTCGGTATGGTTCTATGCGGCTACTTTTGACACATGAATACTAAGGTTAAGCCATTGATTAAGTTATTGAATGGAGACGTAAAATGAAACGAACATTTCAACCAAGTCGAAGAAAAAGAAAAAAAGTCCACGGGTTTTTATC
>MEPT01000059.1:15374-17706 GCA_001769925.1 Bdellovibrionales bacterium RBG_16_40_8 | reverse complement strand
AAAAAGGCCGCAAGCGCTTGGGTATTGCTGTTGGTGGAAAGTAAATATCGAACGCAAAAACTAAAAAAAAGTGCTGATTTTGCCAGAATAAAGAAGGTAAGAAGCGCTTTAAACCTTACCCATTGGCTAACCGCGTTTTATTGTGCCAATAAAGACTTAGGTTTAAGAGTTGGGTGGACGGTACCAAGCTATGTCGGACCCGCAGTGATAAGAAACCGCATGAAGCGTTGGATGAGAGAAGATCTTTCAAGAAAAGGCACCTTATCGGAGCTAAATTTAGACGTAAATTTGGTACTACGAAAAAAGACTGGTGTATTTTATAGAGAGTTAGAGCACGAGGGAATGGATGCAGCAATTGAAGAGCTTTTTAGAAAACTGTCGCGTAAAGATGCATAAATGGTGCAGCAAATTAGCACTTTTTTTAGTATTTATTTACCGCATTAGTTTATCGTTTTTTTTAGGCGGTAATTGTCGCTATTACCCAAGTTGTTCTTGTTATGCAGAAAAAGCTTATAACGTTCACGGATTTTTCAAAGCCTCTAAACTGGTTTTGAAACGCGTTATATCGTGCCATCCTTTTGGGTCTGAAGGCTATGATCCCGTTCCTGAGGGTAAACAAAATGTCTAATTTATCAAAGTCAGGATCTTTTTTTGATAATCGATTAATACTAGTTTTGGCAATAGTAATTACTGGTTGGATAGCATGGCAGGCTCATTTAGCGAAGAAATACCCAGAATTTTATAAAAGAGCTCAAAATAATAAGCAACAAGAAGCCCCTGTAAATAAAGAAATCAGTCCAAACTCAACTACGAAAGCTCCTGTAGAGGCACCAGTTACAAACGCAGAAAATAAGAAAATTTTTACTGAAACTATGATCTCTTATGATGACGATATTTGGTCGTTTAAAGTGTCGTCACAAGGAATGGCATTAAAAGAAGTAAGACTGAAAAAATTTTTAGATCGCGTTAATACCCCCATTGAATTTGCGAAAACCCCAGAAACAAGTTTGTTTGGGACTGGGCTTTTAGGTCAGCGAAACCCGGTAGATTTTTCTGTTCAAAAAACAAACGATCATGAAATTGTCGGGGTAGCTCAACTGGGCGAAATGAAAATCACAAAAATTCTACAAATAGACTCTCAGAACTATTCAATATCTACCAAAGTTCGGGTTGAAAACGCCACCAACGCATTTACCGGGTTAGTAACAAATTTCTCTGAAGTTTTAGATCAGAATCAAGGGGGATCTTTTTTTAGCGCGCATTTTGGGCATCAAGAATTTTACGCAAATCACGATGGTACAGGGTCGAGATTTATTGTTGATGCAGAAAAGCCAAAAATTGAAACATATGCGCAAACAAAAATTGCTTCTTTCGGATCGCAATATTTTGCCACAGCGGTAGTCGATCGTTCGCCAATTATGCCCAGCTTTAAAGCCATGACAATTATAGACTCTAAGCCGCTGGGCATAGGGTCATTAACTTATTCGGTATTAAATACCTCAAATAAGTTTGCTATAGAATACGTTGTTTTTGCAGGGCCAAAAACATTTGAGGTTCTTAAAGCAATTGATGCAGATTTAACAAACCTTGTGGATTTTGGGTTTTTCACAACTATAGCAAAAGGTATTTTATGGTTAATGAAAACCATTCATTCGGCAATTGGCAATTGGGGAATAGCTATAATATTTTTGACATTGATAGTTAGGATAATAGTTTTACCATTTAACTTATTAGGCTATAAACAAATGAAGGCTATGGCAAAAATCCAGCCGCAAATTAAGTTGCTGCGAGAGCGTTTTAAAGACGATCAGCAAAAACTTAGCCAAGAAATGATGCAGCTAATGAAAGAAGCCAAAGCAAACCCTCTTGGCGGCTGTTTACCCATGCTTTTTCAGATACCAATATTTTTTGCGTTATATCAAGTTATCGGGCAAAGTATAGAACTTTACCAAGCACCATTTGCTTTATGGATTAATGATTTAAGTTTAAAAGACCCTTTCTATGTTTTACCGGCGCTAATGGGTATAACGATGTTTATTCAGCAAAAAATAAGTCCTAGCACGCTAGATCCAGCACAACAGAAAATTATGACTTTTATGCCGCTATTGTTCACTTTTTTTATGATTTCTTTACCAAGCGGGCTTACCTTGTATATTTTCGTAAGCTCTGTATTTGGAGTACTTCAGCAAATTTATTTTATGAAAGATAACAACCCCGTCGTGGCTAAGGCCTAATAAGGAGTCCATATATGACAGGATTTTTTGGAAAACTATTTGGAAAAAAAACCTCATCAGTCGTCGAATCTCCAGCAACATTGATTGAGAACGTTCTT
>MEPT01000059.1:0-15215 GCA_001769925.1 Bdellovibrionales bacterium RBG_16_40_8 | reverse complement strand
GGTCACTATACACGTAGATAATGCTGGTTACAGAGAGCAAGCAAATCAAGAATTAAAAGGACTTGCGGAGAAACTTAAAAATATTGTTTTAGATAAAGGAAAACCGGTTTACTTTCGAGCATTACCGCCGCGAGATCGAAAGGTAATTCATCAATATTTGGCAGAGGACGAACGAATTAAAAGTCGATCTGTGGGAGTAGGTTTATTTAAAAAAATTAAGATTTACCCAGCAAAAAGTGAAAGTAGCGCCGAGACAATGTCGGAGCAATACTGACAGAAATAAATGGCAAGATTAGATAGAGATTCGGATACGATTTGTGCGCTAGCAACACCCTCGGGGGTTGGCGCTCTATCGGTAATTCGCATAAGTGGCGAGCGCGCTGTACAAATTATTCGAAATATAGCCCAATTTTTACCTAATGATTTGATTAGCCATCGAGCCTATTATGGGTTTTTACGTGATTTAAATAGTGATGAAGTAATTGATGAGGTTATTCTCACGTATTTTGAAAAAGGTAAATCATTTAGTGGCGAAGAATCTATAGAAATATCATGCCACGGTGGGCACATAATTACGCAGCAAATTTTGCGGGTATTAATATCGTTGGGGACGCGAATTGCGCAAAAGGGTGAGTTTACATATCGTGCGTTTATTAATGGGCGGATTGATTTGCCCCAAGCAGAAGCTGTTTTATCGGTAATCGAGAGTCAAACAACAGCTGGAGCAAAATTAGCACTGCGACAACTGCAAGGGGGCTTTTCAGCAAGCCTTAAATCTATTGAGGATGAGCTTGTATGGAGCCTATCTCGCCTAGAAGCAAACATTGATTTTTCTTCTGAATTTATTGAATTTGCTTCGCAAAATGAAATTATCTTACGAGTAGAAAAAGCACTAAACGATACACAGAAATTACTTAAGACGTACAACAAAGGTAGAATTTTAAAGTCAGGGTTAAAAGTTGTTCTTGCCGGGCCGCCGAATGTTGGCAAATCAAGTATTCTAAATCGATTGTCTAAGCAAGATAGAGCAATTGTTTCTTCTACGCCAGGTACTACAAGAGACACCATTGAAATTGAAATAGAAATTGATGGAAACAAAGTTTTATTAATAGATACCGCCGGTATTCACGAGACTGAAGAGCAGATCGAGCTTCAGGGGGTAGAACGGGCCCTCAAAGAACAAGAAGCAGCTGATATTATATTGTCTATTCATGATGTGACTAACCCAGGAGAAAAAATAGAAAAATTTGCTACAGAAAAAAGCGCGCAAAATATAATATATGTGGGAAACAAATCAGATCTTAATCATGATAAAGAAAAGCAAACAGCCGATATATTTCTAAGCGCATCGACTGGGGAAGGAATTGAAGAGCTGTTCGAGAAGATAAAAATTTTTTTTAATTTACAGAATGAAGAAACGTCGGCGGTGTTATTAAACGCCCGGCACTATGAGCTTTTGCTTAAAACAGAAATACATCTTAGCTCGGGGTTAAAACTTTTAAAAGGTTCGATGAGTCCTGAGTTTGTTATTTCCGAGCTGCAAGAATCTTTTTATGCGATTCTTGAAATTTTAGGGCGACGCTTTGATGATGATATATTAGATCGTATATTTAGCGATTTTTGCTTAGGTAAGTAATGAAGAAAAGTTACGATGTCATAGTAGTAGGCGCTGGTCACGCGGGTATTGAAGCTGCACTTGTAGCCTCACGCATGGGCATGAAAACGGCACTACTTACTAATAATATTGAACGTATTGGTTACATGAGTTGTAACCCATCGATTGGCGGTCTTGGCAAAGGCCATATGGTTAAAGAAATTGATATTCTCGGCGGCGAAATGGGTAGAGCTGCGGATTTTTCATGCATACAGTATAAAAGATTAAACGCAAGCAAAGGGCCTGCAGTTCGCGGATCTCGCATTCAGTGCGATAAAGATCTTTATTCTCAGCATATGTATAATGCGGTTTCACGCTCGCCAAATATTGATGTTCTTGCGCTCGAGGCCCAGAAATTGATTATTCACAACAATATTTGTAGGGGTATTATTTCTACAAGTGGCGATGAGGTTACCGGGCAAACAGTAGTTATTTCTACCGGAACTTTTATGAACGCTGTTATGCATTTTGGATTAACTAAAATTACCGGAGGCAGAGTTGGAGATAAAGCCACTATTGGTTTATCAGATCAGTTCAAAGATCTTGGGTTTAAAATATTACGTCTTAAAACAGGAACTCCTGCTAGAGCCCATAAAGATAGCATTGATTGGTCAAAAACTAAGCCACAGTCAGGTGATAAAAGATTTATACCGTTTAGCCTAAGAAGTTTCAGAGAATTGAGGTTGCCCCAGATAGATTGTTATATGACCTATACTAATGAAAAGACTCACGAAATTATTAGAAATAACTTAGATAAGTCACCAATGTTTTCTGGGGTAATTGAGGGGGTAGGCCCGCGTTACTGCCCTAGTATTGAGGACAAAGTTACTCGCTTTGCCGATAAAGATCGTCACCAGAGTTTTCTTGAGCCAGAGGGATTAAATTGTAACTCAATATATATACAAGGGCTTTCAACAAGTTTACCAGAAGAAGTTCAATACAAATTTTTGCGTACAATAGCAGGGCTAGAAAACGTGCAGCTTATTCGCCCAGGATATGCCGTAGAATATGATTGCGTAGAACCAACACAACTTCGCCATACCTTAGAGACAAAATCTATCGCGAATCTATACCTAGCAGGCCAAATAAATGGCACCAGCGGTTATGAAGAGGCGGCAGCCCAGGGGTTGGTGGCGGGAGCAAATGCATCACAGAGAGTTATGCAGCGCTCCCCATTTATTCTTAGACGGGATCAGGCGTATATCGGTGTTTTAATAGATGATCTTGTAACTAAGGGTACTCGAGAACCATACCGCATGATGACATCTAGAGCAGAACATCGACTTGTTTTGAGAGAAGATAATGCAATCGATAGGTTAGCTGGTCAAGCCGAGGAATTTTGTTTTGTTTCATCTGATTTACTGAGGGACTATAATCAAATTCTTGATAGTAAAAATGAGCTAAGAAATACTCTTCGCAAAAAGGTGCTTGTTCCAAATGAGGTAACGCAAGAATCCCTAAGATCTATCGGATCAAAAGAGCTAGCAAAGCCAGTTACTTTAGAGGATCTTTTGCGGCGTGAGGATATTTCGTGCTCTTCGCTAGCAGAGTTTGGGTTTAATTTTTTATACGACCAAATGAATGTCATAGAACCAGTAGAAATAGAGATTAAATATTCGGGTTATATCACTAGACAGCAGACGTATATAGAGCAGGTTAAGCGTTATGAGGATACAAAAATTCCAGCTGATATAGACTATAATACTGTTTATGGCTTATCACGCGAGGAGATTGAAAAGTTATCTAATATTCAGCCGATAAGTTTGGCTCAGGCATCTCGAGTAAGCGGGGTGAACCCGAGTGCCATACAGGCGTTATTAGTTCATATAATTGGTAGGCAAAGACATATTGTAACTAAGGGTGGAATAGATGAGCGGCCAGGACGGTAGCACAAAGGAAGACCCAAAAAGAGAGAGCTACTTAGATAGCAGCGGGCGTTACTGGAGAATTCCAAAATGGTTTCCAGAGCTGCAATCTGATTTGCAGAGCAGATTACGTGATTTTCATGCGGAGCTAATTCATTTTAACGGACGTATGAATTTGATTTCTCCGAGAACAGAGAAAGACGCAGATTTGATACACATAGCGGACGGAATTTTAGGAGCACGTGCGATATTTTCTATGACAAACAAGCGAGAAATTTATGATTTTGGCGCAGGAAACGGAATGCCGGGCATTGTCATGGCGCTTCTTGATCCAAGTAGAAGCATAATAATGGTGGATAAGGATGCAAGAAAGGTTGAATTTATAAAGCACTGCTCAGCGAGACTTAAAATTACGAACTGCACCGCGTTACACACCAGAGTTGAGGAAATGCCGGCGGAGAGTGTTCATTGCGCAGTCAGTAGAGGTTTGGCATCAATCGCTAAATCGCTGATAATGATAAGACGAGTCGCCGCGATAGATTGTGAGTATTTTCATTTCAAGGGTGAATCATGGTCAACGGAGGTTGCCGGGATACCATCTCAGGTGTTGGCGCACTGGGAGCTAGCAGATGTAGCCGACTATAACCTACCTGAGGAAGGCGCTAAGCACTCTATAGTTCAAACAAAAAGGCTATAGCCATTTAATTGTTCCACGTGGAACAATTAATCCTTGTTAGGGGTATCTTTAACTTCTTTTTTAGGTACGCGAAGGTTCCAGTTTCTAGATGCGTTCATGAGCTTCTTATTAACTAGATAAGCCTCGAACTCTTTTTTGTCTGGCCAGTCAGCATTGTCAGCAAAAGCCTTCTCGTAATTAATTTTATCTTCAACTTCTCTGCGTTTAAGCCGTATATTATAGAATTCTTGCATTTCCTGGAGGCGAATAAGCATTTTTTCTGCCTTGCCAAGATCGTTCATTGAATTTACGCGTTCAATAGTTCTTGGTTGTGATTTTCCAAAATCGTCTTTAGCAGACTCAATTTTCTTTTTTACCTCCCCTATTTGTTGTTCAGTGGCGCGAAGCTCCTTTTCTAGATCAAGGTAAATGGGATCTAATAGATGCGGCGATGAGTTTTTGAATCGGCATCCAGAGGAAGCAATAAAAAAAACAGCAAGACTAATAGTCAAAATATGAGTAATCATAGTGTTCCACGTGGAACAATCGGAATTATTATAGAAAATATTAAGATAATAAAAAAAATTACTAGCATAAAACATATAAAAAGAAATAGACTCTCATCAACGAAACCAAGGGGGCGCAGTTGGCAACCACAATCTGTATAGCTAATCAGAAGGGCGGGGTTGGAAAAACAACAACCACTGTTAATCTGGCAGCAGCACTAAGTAATATTAGCAAGCGAGTACTCATTATTGACATGGACCCACAAGGGAACGCTTCAAGTGGGCTGGGAATTAAGAAGTATGAAAACCATGATAGCAATATCTACCACGTGCTAGTTGGGCAGAAGATGATTAGCCAGGCTATCCAAAAAACTCAATATGCTAATTTATACATTGCGCCATCTAATCCTGATTTAGTAGGGGCAGAGATAGAGCTAGTTGACATGCCGAGTCGTGAATATAGACTTAAGTCTGCCATTCGTGAGATTGCGAGCGAATATGACTACATACTTATAGATTGTCCTCCGTCGCTCGGGCTTTTAACTGTTAATGCGCTATCTGCCGCAAACAGTTTTCTAGTACCGCTTCAGTGTGAATATTATGCGCTCGAAGGACTAAGCCAGCTGCTGAACACCGCAGGCATGATTAAAAAAAATCTAAATCCTGAACTTCGAATTGAAGGCATTGTGCTTACTATGTTTGATGCCAGAAATAATTTAAGCCACCAAGTAGTCTCTGAAATTCAGAGTCATTTTAGAGAAAAAGTTTTTCAAAGTATTATTCCGCGTAATGTTCGTTTAAGTGAAGCTCCAAGCCACGGGCAATCAATATTTTCGTACGATTTAAAATCTGTAGGGGCGAGAAAATATCAAGAGCTTGCAGAAGAACTAAATAGCAGGGTCGAACTCTATAATAATTTGCCAGAAGTAAAAGAAGAAGAATTTCATCAAGGAGAAGCTCATGTCTGAAGAACTTATGCCACTTCGTAAAAATACGAAAAGAGCTTTAGGTAGGGGATTGGGCGCCTTATTGAATGAAGGTACTAAAAATACAGAAGAAGTAACCTTTGAAAGGGTTGACACAGTTAAACGAGAAATGCCTCACGAAAAAATCTGGAAGATACCGATAGAAAAAATAATACCAAATAAAGAACAACCACGAAAAAAATTCGAGCAAGCAAAATTACAAGAACTTGCGGCATCAATTAAAGAAAAGGGGATGCTGCTACCAGTTTTGGTAAGAGCAGAGGCAGATGAAAAGTATGAAATTATCGCAGGAGAAAGAAGATGGCGTGCTGCGCAGCTAGCAGGCGTTCACGAAATTCCGGTTATTATTAAAAATGTTGAAAAAAAAGAAGTATTAGAACTGGCGCTTGTCGAAAATATACAGAGACAAAATATTAATCCGATTGAAGAGGCAGAGGCCTACGGGGTACTGGCTACTAAATATGGTCTAACGCAGCAGCAGATAGCAGAAAAGGTAAGTAAAGAGCGTGCGACGATAGCAAATATTATGCGGCTTATGAGTTTACCAAATGAGATTAAAGAGATGGTTAGATCAGTAGATCTGAGCCTTGGCCAGGCCAAAGCCCTCCTTGCTCTTGAAAATCCCCAAAGACAGTTGCTGCTAGCAAAAAAAATTGTGCGCCTTAAGCTTTCAGTACGTACAATTGAAAAGATGATTGCCAAACTTAATACGAAGCCTGAGGCTGAACTTGATATAGAAGATGAGGCAGATGCAGTTTCTATCAGAGAGCTGCAGCCACTTAAAAGCGAAATGCAAAGGATGCTGGGAACAAAAGTAGACATAGACTTGAGTGGCCAAAGAAGCAAAGTGTCAATAAACTTTTATTCACATGAGGAGCTTAACAGATTTGTAGATAAATTAAGAAAGGCCTATTTATGAACGAGCTTAATATTTACAACCCAACCGACGGTTTGGCAGATTTTCAGCCGGGCCAGGTAACAGCACTGTTAGATCAGGGGTGTTCTTTTGATGGGCGCCTTACATTTGAAGGGACGGTGCGAATTGGCGGAGGGTTTCGCGGCGAGATATTTACTAACGACACATTGGTTATTAATCCTGGGGCAAAGGTAGATGCTCAAATAGAAGCCGATACAGTTATAATTTGTGGACTTGTAAAAGGTAATATCTTTGCGCGTCGAAAGGTTATTATGCACCCACCAGCAATGTTTACAGGAACAGTTACCACGCCTAGTTTGCGAATTGACGAGGGCGTTGTGTTTGAAGGCGCGTCGTATATGCCTAAAAACTAATTGACCATTAGTGGGCTAAAAGGATACTTCGTATCAACTTTTAATTAGGAAATTCAAAAGCAATGGCTGCTGTAATGAATATAATTTCTGCGCTGGGTATTAATGCCACATTGTGGTTTCAGCTAGGCATATTTATTATGGTATATGCTTTTTTACGACTGCTGGTATTTGGCCCGTACTTTCGCGCGTATTCTACCAGGCAAGGGCAAACACAAGGCAGTCGAAAGCGAGCTGAAAAGGTTATTGCGCAAACCAAAGAGTTACAAACTATATATCAGAGAAAAGCACGCGAATTAAATTCTGAAATTAAAGCGATATATGAAAAGGCACGTTTTGAGGCGACCAAAGAACAAGAAAAACTTAATGCAGAGTCGAGAGAAAATGCGAAAAAAAATCTTGAAGGATCTCGTAAAAAAATCTTAGAACAATATAATAGTACTCGCGAAGAATTAATAAAATATGCACCAGAGCTAAGTCATAAAATGGCAGATAGACTACTCCCGGGCGAGGTTCAGTAATAATGGAACACGCAGCAACGACTCTTCCTTGGAGTAAGTTAATAATTCCGCAACTAATAAATTTCTCTATTTTTATTGGCGCGCTAGTTTACCTTTTAAAAACTCCTTTAAAAAAGTACTTCATTAGTAAAAACGCTGAGTTTGATGTTAAGCGCAGAGAAGCTGAAGAAGTGTTACTAAGCGCAGAGAAAGAAAACGGAGAACTACAAGCACACTTAAATACGCTTGAAAATACAGCAAATAAAAGCCTTGAAGAGGCGAAGAAAGACTCTGAATCTCTAAAAAAGCAGATTATATCTCAAGCAAATGAGGAAGCTAGGCGCCTGATAGAAGAGGCACAAAAGATGGCGCAATTTGAATTGCTTAGAGCCACAGCAATGTTGAAGCAAGAGATTATAATAGGGGCCACGGACATTGCTACGAAAGAATTGAAGAAAAAAGTTAGCGATAAGACCCAAGAACGACTAAACGATGATTTTATTACAAAAATTCAGGCGTTAACACAATGACCTACTCAGAGTTGGCAAATAGATATGCGGTCGCCTTTTACGATATTGCGGCTGAAAGTAAGCAGAGTGAAAGTTTTTTATCAGGACTTAAAACTGTGCACGTAATTATTGAAGAAAATAAAATTATTGCCGATTTTATTTCAACGCCTCTTATTAGCTCAGGCGAGAAGGTGGCAGTTTTACAAAAGGCAATTAAAGATAGTGGCTTGCCAACAGAAGTAATTAATTTTGTGCTGCTTCTAGCAAAAAGGGGACGTTTAGAGTTGTTGTCAAATATTATCTACTCTTTTCGGGCCAGAGAAGACGAACTAGGCGGTATAACTAGAGGGACAGTACGAACAGCAGCCCCATTATCAGAAAGACAAAAAGAAAACGTATTAAATAGAATCAAAGCATTTACGAAGAAGAAAATAATTTTACAATATTTTGAAGATCAAACAATCATAGGCGGGTTGGTTGCTCAAGTTGGCGGACATACTTTTGATGATAGTCTCTCAGCGCACCTACAAAACATGAAAGAAGATTTAACCAGGAGAATAAATTAATGGACCTCTCCATTCGTGCTGATGAAATCAGCCGCGTTTTAAAAGAACAGATACAAAATTATGCAAAAACACTTCAAGTGACCGAATCCGGTACCGTGCTGTCGGTCGGAGATGGGGTGGCTAGAATCTATGGGCTTGAAGGTGTTATGGCTGGGGAGCTTGTTGAGTTTCCAGGTAGTATATATGGGATGGTACTAAACCTTGAACAGGCGTCTGTGGGCGTGGTTATTTTCGGCGAAGACCGCGATATTAAAGAGGGCGATATAGTTAAAAGAACAAAGAAAATTGTTCAAGTCCCAGCGGGCGAAGAAGTTATCGGTAGAGTGGTAAATGCCTTAGGTCAGCCGATCGACGGAAAAGGGCCAATACAAGCGAAAGAATCTCGCCGTGTTGATACAAAAGCTCCTGGCATTATTAAGCGTCAACCAGTGAATGAGCCTTTACAAACAGGCATTAAAGCAATTGATGCGCTTATTCCTATTGGTAGAGGTCAGCGTGAGTTGATTATTGGTGACAGGCAAACAGGTAAAACGGCTGTCGCAGTTGATACAATAATTAATCAGGGCGATCAGAATGTTCATTGTTTCTATGTGGCTATAGGGCAAAAGCAGTCTACAGTAGCTCAAGTGGTTGAAAAGCTTCGTCAAGCAGGAGCGATGAAGTATACTACAGTTATTTCTGCCACAGCTTCTGACCCAGCGCCTCTGCAATTTCTTGCGCCCTTTACGGGCTGTGCAATGGCCGAATATTTTCGTGATACAGGCAAGCACGCATTAATTATATATGATGATTTAACAAAACAAGCGCAAGCTTACAGGCAATTGTCTCTTCTTCTTCGTAGACCACCAGGTCGAGAAGCATTTCCGGGAGATGTTTTTTATCTTCACTCAAGGCTTCTTGAAAGAGCAGCTAAAATGAGTAGTGAGATGGGCGGAGGATCGCTAACAGCGCTACCAATAATCGAAACACAGGCAGGCGATATTTCAGCGTATATTCCGACAAACGTTATTTCTATTACAGACGGGCAAATATTTCTTGTTTCAGATTTATTTTATAAGGGTATCAGACCTGCAGTTGATGTTGGTAAATCGGTATCGCGTGTTGGAGGAGCTGCACAAATTAAAGCGATGAAACAAGTTGCGGGATCTCTAAAACTTGAACTTGCACAGTTTAGAGAGCTTGAAGCATTTTCAGCTTTTGCAACTGATCTTGATGCTGCTACTCAAGCCCAATTAGCACGAGGCCGACGATTAGTTGAAGTATTAAAGCAGCCCCAATACACGCCTTACCGAGTAGAAAATCAGGTTATTTTAATTTTTGCTGCTACTAATGGGTATTTAGATAAAATTCCAGAGACAGATGCGCAGAAATTCGAGAAAGAATTTATAGAGTTCATTCAGCAAAAATATAAAGGTATTTTGACAAAAATTGCTGAGGACAAGGCAATTAAAGATGATACCAAAGTGTCTTTAAAAGAAGCTCTCGACGAATTTAAAGCAGTGTTTAAATCGTCAAACGAAGGATAAAAAGTGCCAAGCTTACGAGACATGCGAGCGCGAATTCAGAGTGTGAAAAACACACAGCAAATTACGCGCGCCATGAAAATGGTATCAGCAGCAAAGCTTCGTAGAGCGCAAGAGCAAATCGTTAGCATGCGACCATACGCGCAGAGACTTTTGCAAATTATATCAGACGTTGCGCTCACACAGCGAATGGAGCACCCGCTTTTTATGAACAATAATGAAGCGGTTAGTAAAAAAGCTCTTTTTATAGTCATGACGTCAGATCGTGGTTTGTGTGGGGGCTTTAATAGTAGCGTGTGCAGATTTACCGAGAATTTTATTAATGAAAACCGTTCTAAATATGAAAAAATGGATTTTATTTTTATTGGTAAAAAAGGCGCTGATTATTTTAGACGCCGAAAAGTGCAGGCAAAGCGGGTAATGCTTAATCTGGCCAGAGAAATTTCGTACGTTATGGCAGAAGACTTGGCACAAACGTGTATGACAGAATTTTCTACGGGCGATTATGATGAAGTTAAGTTGATTTATAATGAGTTTAAATCAGTGATTTCTCAAAAATTAACAGTTGAGAAATTGTTACCAATTGATTTATCAAAAGGGGCACTTGCGGACGCTGGTGATGTAAAATTTCCTTTCTCAAAAGATTTGATTTTTGAGCCATCGCCACGAGAAATTATAGACGAATTGCTTGTGCAGCACTTCGCGATGCAAGTTTATCGTGGTCTTTCTGAAAGCGTTGCGGCAGAACATGCAGCACGTATGACAGCTATGGAAAATGCCACAAAAAATGCCAAAGAGATGATTAGTAAAATGACGTTAGTTTATAACAAAGTTCGCCAAGCCTCGATTACGAAAGAACTCATAGAGATATGCTCTGGGGCAGAAGCAGTGAACAGTGTGTAGGAGTAAATATGTCGCAAGGTAAAATTAAACAAGTAATGGGCCCAGTAGTAGACGTTGAGTTTCCAACGGGAGATATGCCGGCAGTTTTAAACGCCTTAAAGGTAACAAACCCGTCGATAGATGATCGTCAGGATAATCTTGTGCTTGAAGTTGCACAGCACTTAGGTAACCGAGTAGTGCGAACTGTAGCTATGGACTCTACTGATGGTCTGATTCGAGGTACTGCAGTTACAAACACCGGCACAACTATATCTGCTCCTGTAGGTAAAGAAGTTTTAGGCAGAATAATAAACGTTATTGGTGACCCAATCGACGAGATGGGGCCACTAAAATCTAAAGAATTTTGGTCTATTCATAGAAGTGCACCAAAATTTGAAGATCAGTCAACCCAAGCTGAAATGCTAATGACCGGTATTAAAGTTATCGATCTTCTTGCGCCGTACGTGAAAGGTGGCAAAGTTGGTTTGTTTGGCGGAGCCGGCGTCGGTAAGACAGTTTTAATTCAAGAGCTAATTCGTAACATAGCGACTGAGCACGGAGGGTACTCTGTTTTTGCTGGCGTTGGAGAACGAACTAGAGAGGGAAATGACCTATATCGCGAAATGAAAGAATCAGGCGTTATCGACAAAACAGCACTTGTTTTTGGTCAAATGAACGAACCGCCAGGAGCACGCGCACGAGTTGCGTTAACCGCACTTACGCAAGCAGAATACTTTCGTGATCGAGACGGCCAAGACGTACTGCTTTTTATCGACAATATTTTTAGATTCACTCAGGCAGGGGCCGAGGTATCAGCACTGCTCGGGCGCATACCATCAGCAGTAGGTTATCAGCCCACACTAGGAACAGAGATGGGTATATTGCAAGAGCGAATCACATCAACAAAAAAAGGCTCAATTACTTCAGTGCAGGCAGTTTATGTGCCAGCAGATGACTATACAGATCCAGCGCCGGCAACAACATTTACTCACTTAGATGCAACTACTAACCTTGATAGAGATATTGCAGCACTTGGTATTTACCCGGCTGTTCATCCACTTCAATCGACGTCAAGAATTTTAGATCCGCAAATTGTGGGTTTAGATCATTACAAAACAGCACGAGATGTCCAAGCGTTGCTACAAAGGTATCGTGAACTTCAAGATATTATTGCTATTTTGGGTATGGATGAATTGAGCGAAGAAGATAAAATGGTTGTAACACGCGCACGTAAAATTCAGAAATTTCTTAGCCAACCGTTTTTTGTGGCGGAGCAATTTACTGGTATTAAAGGGCGTTATGTTGATATTAAGGATTCTGTTCGCGGATTTCGTGAAATTTTAGACGGAAAACACGATGAAATACCAGAGCAAGCATTTTATCTTGTAGGCACGATAGAAGATGTTTTAGAGAAAGCGAAGAAACTATAATGTTTTTACTTACCCTGGTAACACCGCAAAAAAAACTTCTTACTGATGTAGAAATAGAAGAAGTGATTGTGCCTGCATATCTCGGGCAGCTTAATATTTTGCCAGGGCATGCACCACTTATGACAACGCTAAGAGCTGGTCAGCTTAAAGTACGTCTTAAAGGTGAGTCGACATTTAAAAGTGCGGCCATTAGTTGGGGTTATTGTGAGGTTAATCCCAAGGGGATAAACGTCTTGGCGGATACAGCTGAATGGCCAGAAGAAATAGATAAGAAAAGAGCAGAAGATCAAATTAAAATTGTTAATGAAAGATTGCAAAAGGCAGGCCTTAGCCCAGATGACTACACGTTATCACAGATGAAGTTGCAAAAAGAGATGGCGCGTCTCGAAACGCTCGAATAACATAATAGTAGCCTATGACATCATTGAAGCGTCTTTTTATACTGGCGTGCTACGTTTTATTTTTTGTTACCGAAATTGGATCGGCTCAGAATGTTCATCTTACGCAAGAAGAGCTTGAAAGTAAAAATCTTGTAGAAGTTGAACCCAATAGTATTCTCCCGAGTGATTTAGCTAATATTTATAGACTTGTACCATACAAAATTCGTAGGGCTCGCTGGGGGCACGCATTTACAATTACCTATAGTCAATATAATCCTAGTGGTTTCGAAACAGATTTCGTAAGCCCAACGCTTGGTAGCTACGATGACCTTTACGGGTCACCGTCAATGCCGCTTTTAGAATTGTCATATAGTTATAAATGGAATTTTATTTTAGGCTCGATAGGCCCAGAGATTGCGTACGGAGCATATAAAAATGAGGCTGCGGATGAGGCATTATTAGGTAACGCGACACTTAATTTACAAATTATTCGCGCAGGGATAAAATTTGTGGCTGACAATTTAATGTACGAGCCGATTTTTGCCCCATATGGATTATTAGGCGCGTACACAGTTTTATATAAAGAGGCGCAGGCCAATATTAAGCACGATGGTAATACAGAAGTCGCGATGTACTATGGAGGGGGACTTCTTATGCAGCTTGGGGCATTAGATAAAACTGCAGCAGTTGACAGTTATATTGAATCTGGAATTGAAAACTCTTACGTTTTTGTCGAAACAAGAAAATATATGGCGTCTTCTAAATCTGAAGACCCAGACTTTTCTACAGATTTTGATTTAAATGTTGGGCTTACATTAGAGTTCTAGAAACTAATTTAATTTGCGGATAGTTTTGGGCAAAGAGAAAGTAAAAGTTCTAATTCTTCTACAACTCTAGGCCATGAGACTTCATTCATTCTTACCTTTAATCGTTGATCAGGAGAAAGTGAGTATTTTTTATTTTCACGAGAAGTTAAGCGAACGACCTCTTGAGGGGGCAAAATTGTTTGTGAAGTAAAAGAAAGAGAAATAGCATTTTTGCCTGAGCTTATATCTTTTACTCCTAGAGTCCGACAGTGAAGACGAATAAGCATCAGTCCTAAAAGATTAACGACAGGTACGGGTAAAGACCCGAACTGATCGTGAAGTTCATCTTCAATTCGGTCTAAATCTTGTGCTGAGCGAATATTAGATAAAGATTTATAATAATAAAGCCGCATGCGAATATCAGGGATGTAGTTATCAGGCAAAAGAGCTGGTACACGTAAATTAATTTCTGGCTCAATTTCGCGATCTGAAATCGGCTCGCCTTTTTGCTCGTTAATGACTTCGTCAAGAAGCTCGAGATAAAGTTCATACCCGACTGCATTAATATGCCCAGACTGATCTTCGCCAAGAATATCGCCAGCTCCACGCATTTCAAGATCATATTGAGCTATTCGCGTACCACTGCCGAGAGCGGTATGCTCTTGAATAATTTTTAAGCGCTCTTGTGCGGCGGCATCAATGCGTTTTTCTGAAGACAAAAGAAGATAGCAATATGCGCGTTCTTTACTTCTGCCTACACGCCCGCGAAGCTGATAAAGCTGACTAACGCCAAAGGTGTGAGCATTGTCGATAAAAATTGTATTAGCGCGAGGGATATCCATTCCAGATTCGATAATAGCTGTGCAAACTAAAATATCGAGCTCATGGTTAAAAAACCTGAGCATAGTTTTTTCAAGAAGCTCTTCATCCATTTGCCCATGAGCTATAGCCAGGCGTGCTTGCGGTACAATTTCACGTAACTTATTTGCCACCTCACCAATAGACTGAATGCGGTTATGTAAGAAAAATACTTGTCCGCCTCGATGAATTTCACTTTCTATGGCTTTACGAATAGTGTCTGCATCAAACTTACAAACAAAAGTTCTAGTGGGCAGACGATCTTCAGGAGGAGTATTAATTATGCTTAAATCACGGATTCCCATTAAACTCATATTAAGAGTGCGCGGTATTGGAGTAGCAGAAAGAGCCAAAGTGTCTACTCCTTCACGTAAAAGACGTAATTTTTCTTTATGGATAACGCCAAATTTTTGTTCTTCGTCTATAATTAGAAGACCAAGATCTTTAAATTGCACGTCGCGACTTAGCAGTCTATGAGTGCCGATTACAACATCTACTTTGCCTGCTTTTAGATCTAAAAGCGTTTGCTTGACTTCTTTAGCTGCTACAAAACGATTAAGTGCACGAATAATAATAGGCCAAGGCGCAAAACGTTTTTTGAAAGTCTCATAGTGTTGATAGGTTAATATAGTTGTAGGCGCAATTATGGCAACCTGCTTACCGTCTTGTGTAGCTTTAAAAGTAGCACGCAGGGCAACCTCAGTTTTGCCAAAGCCAACATCTCCACAAACAAGGCGATCTAGGGGCTTATCTGAACAAAGACCTGCAATTACTTCATGTATAGAAC
>MEPT01000058.1:8723-9292 GCA_001769925.1 Bdellovibrionales bacterium RBG_16_40_8 | reverse complement strand
GATTTTATCAATCCGTTTCTTACTGCAGCTATAAAAGTTTTAAAAATACAATACTTCACAGAAGCAAAGCCGCAAAAACCTCACTCTAAGCAAAGTAGCGATAAATATCATGGTGATATTTCTGGTGTAATTGGGCTTTTAAGTGATGCTTTTACAGGTTCTGTGGTAATTAGTTTTCCTAGTAAAACTTTTTTGCAGCTAATGTCACGAATGCTGAAAACAGAATTTACAGTTATAAATAAAATAATCGAAGATGGTGCTGGTGAGTTAACAAATATGATTTTCGGACAAGCAAAGACTGCGCTTAATGAAAAAGGTTATGGCGTCAAGACAGCACTGCCATCTGTAGTATGCGGCAATGACCACCACGTAGAACTGCTTAGCACCGGGCCTAGAGTTGCGATACCATTTAATAGTGACGCTGGGCAATTTTATATTGAAATTTGCGTAACTGAATGATTATTATTGAGATAGAATAAAAATATAACTAAAAACTATAATAAAAAGTTGGAGAAACCATGAAATTGATTAAGATTTACCAAGTATTTAGTATTTGTATAGCAAGTATT
>MEPT01000058.1:238-8706 GCA_001769925.1 Bdellovibrionales bacterium RBG_16_40_8 | reverse complement strand
GTACGCTGAAGATAAACTAACGCCAAAGCCCAAAGCAGAAAAAGTAATGGGTCACAACTGCCAGTCAGAACATAAAAGTGGTAAATCTTGCGCACATCACGAAATGCATAAATGTCAAAAGTCTGACTGTTCTGGAGCATGTATGAAATCTGCTGATACTAATTACGACAAAGATACAAAAAAGACACAAAAAACACAGTAGCAAACAGCACCAAGCGCCTAGACATATGCTAGACGCTTGTCTGGTTTCATTTTTAATTTGATGCGCTATTTATTTATTTATTATTTATCCTCAATATATCCTCAATATAAGTCGCCTAGCACCGAATAGTAAAACAGAGTTTATATGAATAAGTCTTCGGCTTTAGGTTTCTTTATAGCTTTTATGGTAGTTTATATGGGCGTTTTACATAATTCGCCTAATCCGGGGCTATTTTTAGACACACATGCGCTAATACTTGTTTGTGGCGGCACAGCGGCAGCAGCTCTAATTGGTTTTCCTCTTCCTAAGCTTGCTAGGCTGTTAGATTTTATTCTTTATAAAGTCATTTTTGACAAATCTAGAAAAGATACTCATATTGCAAAAGATATGATCCTCGCCTACCGTAATCCCCCACAAGGAAAAAAATTTTTTGAAGTTAGCCCTAAAAGCCATCCATTTATAGTCGAAACTTCGATAATGCTCGAAAAGACACATCTTTCGCCGCATGAATTAGATAAAATATTAACTGATCGAATTAATTATGTTAAAAAATCATATCTAGACGATGCGAAAGTTCTAAACTCTTTGGCAAAATTTCCACCAGCATTTGGGCTATTAGGCGCTACAACAGGTATGATTAGTATGATGATCGGTCTGGGTTCAGGTGGCGCTGACCAAATCGGGCCCGCTATGGCTATTGCCTTAGTTGCCACCTTTTGGGGTATAGCAATAGCCAATCTAGTTTTATTGCCACTATCTGACCACGCTACAAAGGTCGCAACCGAAGAAATTCATACTAGAAACATGATTAAGGCAGCAATTCAACTTATGGTAGACAAAAAGTGCTCACAAGAAAGACTTGTTGAAGTATTAATTGGGTATCTGCCGCTTAAAGAACGTCGCGAGTTTAAAAAATATTCTAAAGACATTGCAGATGTTAATGTGCATGAATCGACTGAAGGTGACGAAATAACTAATCTTCAGATCAGTGAGATGACCGAACCTGGACATGAAATTACCCAGCCAGGTACTGAAATTACCCAAACTGGTACTGGCTCTTTCAAGCGAAAGTCGTCTTAAAATGATTTCGCAAAACAATGATGATAAAATCGACATAGAGGCAGCGCAAGACATAATTCATGCGCCAGCACACGATGCGCATGATGACCATGAACATGAAGAACATATCGACGAACGTTGGCTAGTTTCTTACGCTGACATGATGACTCTTTTATTTGGCCTATTTGTATTACTTTACTCTATGAAAAGCCCCGAAGATATTAAAAAAATGCAAGAATCTATTGAGCAAAAATTCAGTAGCGTAAAAGTAAAATCATCTGAAAATCAAGAATCAGGTGCAAAAGAAAAGATAGCTTCTCTTCAAGAGGAAATAGCAAAATTAAAAGAAAAAAACGAAATTATGAGCGAAAAGATAAGTCGCAACATTGCCTCTTTAGAACTGCAACCAAATTTACAAAGCTCTCAAGCAAATGAGGTTAAAAAAAAAGATAGTGAGCTTGTTGAAAAAGGGCAAATCATAGATGAGCTTAAAAAACAAAATGAAGAATTAGCAAATAAATTATCATCATATAAAAACTTTTTTGCCATTATTATTAACTGGTCAACGTCTGATCATGATATTGATTTCTCTGTCACTGATCCCGCAGGCCATAATTTTGATTTCAAACATAGATCATTTGACGGTGTGCCGGGCGCTTTTGCTCTTGACACTCGCCGCGGGCCGGGCACAGAGGTATGGCAGGCAGAAGACCTTATGTCTGGAGAATATAAAGCAGAAATAAAATTTTATAATCAGAACGGTAATACTCAAAACGCTAAAGTTAAAATGATTATTTTTTCTACACGCGGAAAGTTAGAAGTGCCAGAATTTGAAATGGATTTTAAATCATCACGCAATAAAACAATACTTTTTACTGTAAATGAAGAGGGTCGGGTCAGTCTAAAATAAAAACAATAATAAAGCTCAACACAGCATGAAACTCATTTTTATTTTTTTAATTATTTTATTGAATTTGGTCGCGCCGTGGGCTCATGCAGGAGCAATCTCACTCACAACAGAAGGTGACTCTGACTTCGCTCGGGGCTGGACCGCCGTAGCCACACCCGAATGGGTCGATCTCGGGGATTATAAGGTGTTCGCTCTTAGCACCACTTTGACCTGGAGAGAGGATCAAAAAATACAGAGCCTTTTGGCAAGCCCTGAAAATCTCAATTCGCGCACGCAGATTTCTCCAAAAAACGCAAAAATATATTTAAACGCCCGAGAAACCAAACTCTCAGTGACGACGGCAAATAACGAAAAACATGAAATCACGATCAAAATACCGCCCAAACCCAATCCCCTGCTGATCGCAAAATCCTGCAAAAAATTTGAAATGAAATTCAAATTGATTGACCCGAAGCCATCATCTTTTTTGGCGAGCGTCGCCTGCCAAATTAAAGATAAAAAAATATTCATGACTTTCTCAGCGCCCTCAGACTCAACGGTCGACAGCACGCTCTTTGAAATTCTAGGCAAGGGCGAGGCCACACGCGTTTATGAATTCAAAATGCTCAACAATGCCATCGCCTTAAAGGGGCAACTGGGCACAATCACTTGGGGCGATGAAAAAGAGCAAAATATGCTTCATATCGGCGGCAAAGGGGACCAGCTTTTTGAAAAAGATGAGAAGATAAAGCTGAAGCGTCTTACAAAAGGAAAAGCCAAAGGCCGCTTCTCTGCTGGCTTTTTGGGAATCACTTTGGCAAGCCTCAACGTAAAAAGCGATGATAACTCAAGCAGCACTATGGGGGTCATGGTGTCCGGCGAAATCACAGACACCATCAGCAAATACCGCTTCGGGTATTTCGCAAAGATTGATGTTCTCGCCATGGGCTCATCAACCAACGAAAAAATGAGTTATACGAATATATTTGTCGCGCCTGTGTACTGGCTCAACACAGCAAAAACAAATTTTGGCTTGGCTCTTGGAGCAAAGTGGATCTCTGTGGACGCATCCAAAATCTCAGCTGGTGCCAGCGCCCAGTCGTACGGCACCGCCTTCGCCATTGACGGGGAATGGTTTATGAAAAAAAAAACACACGTGAGAATTGGTTTCACTCCTATCTCCGAGGCTGAAATGAAAGGCTCAGAGATGTCTGTGCAGATACGCCAGGACGCCACTTTATTTAAAAAATCACTTTCTCTCGGCGTCAGTTTTGATTCGTTCAATCTGAAACGCCCCCCCACATCCGAGTTCACTGAATCTTATATCGGCCTTATGTTCGGTCTAGGGCTCTAGTTTAATAAAACATTTTATAGAAATTAGATTCTATTTGATGTATTATTGAAAATACAATATTGGAGCACAATGACTCATCAGGAATGTATCGAATGCTTTCATCTTCTTTTTTCCAACTGGCTTTCCGTGAAGGTCAGCCGCAGTCTCTTTTGTCTCAAGGGTGGATGCAACCTTCGTTTTTACTTTCAATCCATTCGATATTCAGAGGACATTGATTTTGATGTGCTTACGACTTCAGTGCAAACTTTGAAAAAAAACGTTGAGAAAATTTTAAACGACGATAACTTTTCTTCGCTACTGGGACATAGAAATATCGAGATTGTTGATTGGTCAGCCCCAAAACAAACAGAAACTACGCAACGCTGGAAGATCGCCCTCAAAATGGCCGGGGGCACTATAAATATACCTACTAAAATTGAATTTTCTCGTCGCAGAGCTCAATTTGAAGGGACTGAAATTAACTACGTCAATCCAGCTATTATCTCCCAATATAAACTCCAGCCAGTTCTGTTACAACATTATCAACTCAAGGCGGCTATCGAACAAAAGATCAATGCCTTAATTCACCGATCAGAAACTCAAGCCCGCGATGTCATAGATCTAAAAATTCTTCTCGATCAACTTTCTGAGGATGAAAATTTTGAAGTCTCCAAAAAGGATAAGGAAAAGGCCTCTGAAACATTAGCGTCAGTTTCATTTGACCATTTCAAATCTCAGGTCTGGCCCTTCTTGCTCAGTGAGTATCAAGCACCCTACAAAGAGCGAGCCTTCTGGGATCACGTCCAAGATGAAGTGTTAAATTTCATACAAACACACTTGGTGATAAAATGAACGCGGTAGAGTTTTTAGGCCGTCTGACACAACTAAAAACTCCTTTTATTCACACCAAGGAAATCGCAGCTATTTTGAAGATTTCAATCCACTCTGCTGGCAAGTACCTCGAAGCGCTTCGCCAACGAAATTTGGTTGAAAAAATCGAGCGTGGCAAGTGGGTTCTTAAAAATTCCCCACATGACCCAATGCAGGCTGCCGAATTCATCACAGCCCCAAAAGAAAGTTATATTTCACTTCAGACCGCCTTGTTTTATCACGGCATGATCGAACAAATACCGACTCAAATCTATTCGGTTACCATTGATCGCACGCGAAAAGTCAAAACGCCTGTAGGGGTTTTTTCTTTCCATCACTGTCATCCTCATTTTTTTACTGGTTACAGATACATCAAGCCTTTGTTAAAAATAGCCACTCCCGAAAAAGCACTTGTTGATTTTTTCTACTATGCTCCCACTCGCTCTCGGCAATTCACGCGGTTACCTGAACTTGAACTCCCCACCAAATTCTCTTGGAAGACTGTTTTCTCCTATTGTGAAGACATCACATCTCCACGAACAAAATCGCTGGTACTAAACAGACTGAAAGAAATTAAAGCTCGGCACGGTCGTTAGCGGACATCACTTTTACCCAGAGACATGCCACATGAAGGGCGAACGCGTTTTTAGCAACCGCGTGCCTATCGCGTTTCTCAAGGAGTATTTAGTGCCATTTTGAAAACGTCTCATTTTGAAACTGGCGACTAACTACTTAACGCTGTCTAAAAGTTCACACTGCCATACCGCCGATCACCCCGTTAATTACTCATTAAACGGCTCTCTAATTGCATATACTAAAAGACGGGGGTCTATAAAAATGTGCCAATTAAAGAATTTAACCACAGTGCGGCTAAAGTTGAGACACTTTTTTGCCGATGAGTGCGGCTGGGATTGAGTACTAACTGTTTGAGCGTCAATTAAGGAGAAATTTATGAATAGATTTAGCAGATTCATACCTGGGCTAATAAGCAAGTTAGGGCTAACTAGTGCAGCCAATTCAGCGTTAACCTTCGTGATCCTAGCGGTGGCCACTCTCACACTGGTCATGGGCTTTCAAAACTGTGCCCAAGATTTTAATCCCGCCGACTACAGCACAAAAAAATCAGTTGGTCCGGACCTGCTTAACTGTACTTCGACAAATGACTGCCCAAATTATCCAAATCCAGATGTAAACCCTCCGGATACAACCACCCCACCTAAAACCTGCACAGGGGCAAATGTAAAAGCTGTAAATTCAGATTCTTGTTGTGATAAAACTTCACAGCTCGCAGACACCATTTATTTTATAGGTAAAGACAACTCTTGCCATCCCTCACCGGCTACTTGTGAAAATCAATATGGTAAAGGTCTCAAAACCTTTAGCTCTTTGATCGGTGACTATGCGGACTGCACAATCAACAGCGCTCTCAATGGAGTATCTACCATCATAAGCATAAATAGTGATCCATCTGCAGAGCTTGGTGGGTCTCTGCGTGCCACCTTGACAATCCCTGAACTTGGTAAGCCCTCACTCCTTTCTGGCGAAGTGGTTAATTCTTTAGGAGAAACTATTGCTAAAGTAAACGGCACCTGTGACAGCAGCGGCAATTGCAGCGATATGGTAATTGATTATGTTGATCCAATTAAAGAAGATCCACATCTCACCGCTAGCTTTGATTATATAAAAAATACTTTTACCTTTAATGATGAAGCCGGAAAAGTAATAGAAGCTACTACTTCAGTTACGGCTGAACACATTATAGCCAAAGTACCAACGTCATCTATCTGCGCCGGAGATCTTGATGCGACTTTAAATTCAACAACTCATACACTTGGAGGAGTTGTGTATGCTTCGGGAATGAATCACACCACAGATAATATCATATGCACTATCTCGGGGGGAACAATAGATGAAAAAGGAGATCTCATTGGTGGTGTTTTAGAAAATATTAATAAAAACGGTTCAAACCTCGGCAAGACTGAAAAATTTGATATTATTGGTAGTGCTGATGGAGATTTGACCATGGTCATTGATAATGGCCCAGAGGTTGACGTTAAAACCACCGTTGGGGGTACTAACGATAATCCTGACCCTGACAGCCGCGACAATGCAAGCAGCATTGGATGTGGACCAGCAAATGGACAGAAGTTTCTTGACTCTGATGATAAGCCAAACGCAAACAATTTATGCATAAATTCCCAAGCCATAAATAATAATTTTTCAACAGCAACTGTAGCTACAGGATTCACATGGAAATGCAGTAGCCTTGGTTGCCGAGCAGAAATTGGCGATCCCCTCAATAGTTGTGGAGGGGCAAATCTTAAGACATTTAATACTGAGCAAATTACTGCATACAAAAACAATACATCAACAGGAAAAATAGCAAGTAACTCTATGTGTTCAAGTAACACGATCCAGGCAAGCATTACTTACAACAGTGACAATACTGAAATAAGCTGGAGTTGTGGCACAGCTTTGTGCGAAGCCACTATTCAAGCGACAGAAACAATAGAAACAAATCCGCTACAAGCCTGCGGTACAGCTCATGGTGGGGGCTTTGCTAGCACAGTGGCGCTTGACAACACTGCCACGCCAAAAAAATTGGTGGTCGGCAACGACCAATACTCACTCTGTGCTGACGGTTATACTGTTGAAAACAATAAAATAACCGATATTGCTGGGACAAATAATACTTTGGCGAGTAAAACCTGGGCTTGCGGAAATAGTATTTCAGGTTCACAACAGTGCAAAGCCAGTATCGGGGTGGTGTGCGGCAATATCGCTTTACCTGACAATATAAGCGCCTTCGGCTCCAACGACTTCCCAACGTTTACAACCGCCAATGCCAAAAAATTGTGCGCTACCGGGTCAGACTTTGTCTCTACTTCGAAGGGAGAACAATCTGATTCTGAGAATTATTGTAGTGCCACCCTTTACGATAATGGGTGCTCAAACCTTGGATATCCTACTAGTTGCACGACCCTAGACTCGAATGGTGCTTCAACTAATGGCTGTTTTATGGGACAATTAAAGAGCGGTGTACACACGTGGAGATGTCAATTAAAAGGTGAGAGCAGCCCTCCCCTGATCAAAACATGTTCGGCAAATCTTATACAAGCTAGTGACAAAATTGCTGAATGTTTTGCCAAATTAGATCCCATTATTTTGAACAAAACCAAAGATGTACCTGATTCAGAAAAAGATTATGCAAGAAAAAAGTTTAAAATTATTGCTAACGACAGTGAGTGTTCAATTCGAATTGCTCCAGATGGCTTCGACAATAACAGTATGCCAACAATGGACTATGCTCTGTCTTTTGATCAAACCATACTGAATCAAGGTCCCAATTTGATCGTGACGAAAATCGATCGACAGTGTCATAAAACTTGGGGCGGCCTTGGCAGAGGTTGTGACGATGTGACCATAACCATCGCAGAAGGCCCACAGCCGATGGTCGAGTATAACAATACGCCTTTAAATTACTGCAAAGTGTTTGGAAATTTGGAGCTCAAAGAAACTCAGTCGTTTCCACTTAAAGGTTGTCCTGTTCCACCAATTCCTGATAAAGACGCAACCACCTACTGGACTGGCGGCAGCGAATTTATTCCTCGAAAAGGTGGGCTCGGCTGTGGTTCAACTCGTCAGTATGACCCATACCCTGTACTCGACGATCAAGGTAATCATATAAAATGGAACGATTTAACAGATAGTCAAAAAAATTCACCCGACTTTTTTAAGGACGCTGATGGATATGCTGGAACAAAACCAACACTTAATAAATGCGTAAACGATGGGGACGGTTGCGATGAGCCTTATGCCTATTATTACCCAACGCTCAGCAATCATAAGGCTCAGTACATTAATTCTGAAATGGTGACCTATATAGAGCCAGGAGATGTTATCGAAAACGAAAATAAGTTTGTAAGCAGCATTACGTGCAAAGTGCCATAAATAAATAAAATAGGTCGGAGAGAGTTTTTGTTAATGGGGGTAACATGAATAATCAACACAATTCATATGGGCAATTTGTAAATAAATTTGCCTTTTTTTGTTTTGTGATGATTTGCCTTTTCTGTTCCTTTGATACTTTACATGCACGTAACTGTGGATATTGC
>MEPT01000058.1:0-131 GCA_001769925.1 Bdellovibrionales bacterium RBG_16_40_8 | reverse complement strand
TACATGCAATGAATATAGATGTGTACCAAATCCCCCTAATAGCGGCGGCGGCGGAGGTGGTGGTGGCGGAGGTGGTGGTAGCGGCGGTGGTGAAGCAGCCGCAACTAACGCAATCAATGCGGTTCTAGATG
>MEPT01000057.1:1303-6517 GCA_001769925.1 Bdellovibrionales bacterium RBG_16_40_8 | reverse complement strand
GGCACAGGTATTCGAGCTTTTTGCGCTCACCTTTTTCGCATGCCACTCTGTACACCGTGGATGCCGCCTGGGCGCGGATGGTGGATACTTATTCATTATAAATTTATTCCCCAGGCTTATGAAATATTACGATTTAATCTATACCCTCGTCGAGGCAAAGATTGCCGCCGGCTCACTGCTCATTTATGGTAGAATATAATTAAGAATGCGCATATGATTTTTAAAACACTGGAGGTTATGTACGAAAAAAATGGTGAAATGCTTATTCCGGGGGAAGTTAGTAATAGAAGCTATCGGTCTAATCATAAACAGTACAGATTGTTATGCAGCTACAACACTGGTAGATTGCACTAACTCATCCACAGTTCAAACAGCCCTTAAAAATGCGGCACATGGCGATACCGTAAAGTGTAACCCTGGCGGAACATATACATGGTCTACAACTGTTGCAATCCCGTCCACTAAAAATATCACCCTTGATGGGAATGGTGCGATAATGACTGGCAAGATTACACTTCCATCTACGGCTAATTATTATGCACGAGTGACTAATTTTACCTTTCGGACTTCGGATAATGCGATCGTTGTAACCGGAACGGGTCTTGATAACAAGCCTTGGCGAATAGATCACAGTACGTTTGATCCAGTCGGAACTTACATTGGGTCTATGATAGAAACATGGTCTGGCCCTGGATTGATTGATAATTGTAACTTCATAAATCTTCCAAATTACAAAGAGACAATTCATAACATGGGATACGGATGGAATAAGGTGGATGGATGGACAAACGAGGCAGTTCCCGGTAGTCCTAAAGCTATATATATCGAGGATTCAACAGCTACAGCAATGTATACAGGGAAACCTTATAACGGCACTTGCTTGTCTCAGAGTTATTACGGTGCACGAACTGTTGTCAGAAATACCACGTTAAATACTGTAATGGTGGATAATCATGGTAATCGTACCTCGTATTCAGGAAGATGGATGGAGCTTTATAATAATACCATAACTGGCGGCTCATTATACTGTATTCGTGGTGGTTCAGGTATTGTTTTCGGGAATAGAGGAGCGCAAAGTATTTTTTTTGTAAATGAACCAACAACAGATGGAAGGGACAATACTGAATATGGGGTAGGTGATGGACAGAATAATGTCTATACGCCACAAATACATGGAATGCCTATTATATCCCATATGAATACCCGCATCCACTGAGGAATATTGACGTGACGACTCCCGTCATCATACCAAATCCACCATCATCTCTTAGAGTGCAATGAGGGCTTATGACAAGGCTACAGAGAGATAAAAATATTGGCAGAAACTGTGCTTTGTTTTTATTCCGCATAAACAGGGTCGTAGCCGGCCTGACCCTGCCCGTCAAGAATTATAATGTAGGCCAGACAGTGATAAGAAAAATCTACGGAGTCAACGACGAAAATTGAGGAGACTTCTCTGAAAGCATCAGGATCAGCTATTCAATGCAAACGTCAAAACTATTGTTGCTTGCAGATTTGACTTTAGTTGGATCAATTATTTTTTTAACCTGTATCCGCTCAAACTCAGAATTTTCTACCTGATAACATTCACCCAACGCCTTTGTCTTTAAGCCTGGCTTTGCATGCAGCGTGCTTTGAAAAATAAAATAGCGTCTTTGATCTATATCGTTATCCGCAAGTGGGTCTAAACGATTAATATATTTTGCAATTTGAAAATCCCTAAAAGCATCCTGAAAGCTGAGCCACGGTGATTTTTCTGCAGATTGAATAATGTGTTTGATGGCCTCTGCTCCAGATCCTTTAGCGTTCAGTAGACTATTCAACAATTCGTCGCCAAAAAAATTATATAAGTACATAAAAAATAATTGCGCTTGCCCGTAGGCAGAAAGTGATAGTTTAGGGTTATCGAGGTCTTTAAAAAATGAGGCCCAGGGCTTTTGAAAGTGTTCGGTAATAGCTGCGCCACTGGGTTTACCAGAAAACATATATTCGCTTAAAAGGGCGGTGCCTTCCTCAAACCAAGTGGGTTGGTTTATTTTATGCGTGTAAAAATAGTGGTGGGTGAATTCATGCACGATAATCTTAAGCAGGTCTTCAGTGTTGGCAGAAACATCAGGGGAAATAAGAATGGTGAACTCATGAGGGCCGCCCTGAAAGCCAGTGCAATATAGCGCACCTTGGGGCTCAATTGTGGAGGTTTGAATGAGACGCAATTTTTCGGGAGCATCTATGGTGCTAAAAAACTTTTTTAAAAAGGGCTCAATATAGGTCAAATATCTTCGGTGTAGGGGGCTAGGTGAGCTCACAAAGGGCGAGAGTTCATCTTGATCGAGATAGTAGTTCAGTTCTTTTAGTGTTCCCGCATCTAGACGGGAATCAAGTTTTATCATGTCCTCCATATATATAGTCGGGCACGTAAAGAGATCATGAGATGGTGTTAAACTCTTAGACACTTGGGAATGATTTTCATGAATACGAACTTGGTCAAAAGCATACAATAAATAACGGCCGCTAAATGTGGAAAAAAATATAAGTACAATCAGTTGTTTAAAATAGCAGCCTTGTTTCATATCTTGGTCTTATCCTATAAAAATTAATCTTCTAGACACTATGCAAGTTATAGACCAAAAATACTGTTCCCTATCGGGAACGAAATTTAATTACTTTATAATCTTTACACTCACAGTGATGACTAAAAATCCATTATAAACGTTTATGAACTGATACGAAATTTTATTGCAAGACACTTAAAGGAAGACAGAAATGGATTTAATCACTGATAAAAATGTCGAACGTAAAGAGAGGCAAATGCCAAATGTTTTTGCCTATACGGATTATCGTCAATACTTAAAAGATTTTTATGAATTTAAAAAAGGTTCTCTCTCAACGTATTCTTTTGCAACATTTGCGACAAAGGCAGGGCTTAAAACGCGCAATTATCTAAAGCGCGTAGTCGATGGCGAGCGGCCCTTAACCGCTGACTTAATCCCTAAATTTTGTAATGGGCTGGGGCTGAAACCAAAGGAACGCACATATTTTGAAGCACTCGTGCATTTTAACCAAGCTAAAGATCAAGATATAAAAAAACATTACTTTGAAGTCTTAAAAGATTCTTCTGCGAGCGAACCCGGCCGCGCTATTGAAATTTTAGAGCACCAGTACGAAATTTTTAGCCAGTGGTTTATTTTGCCTGTTCGTGAACTTGTTGCGCTTAAAGAGTTTCACGAAGACCCGCAGTGGATCGTGCGTAAAATGAAAAACCGTATCAGTAAAAAAGACGCCCAGCATGCGTTAAATGTTCTTATGAAAGTTGGCCTACTTATAAGAGATGAAAAAACTGAAAAATTAAAGCAAGCAAGTCCGATTGTTCGTTATTCGCAAGATGTGGTGAACATGGTGGTGCGTGATTACCACAAACAAACGCTAGACCAAACTAAAGTTTCTATAGATCAAGATGACTTTGCTAGTTGGGATATGCGGTCGTTAAATATAGCCATTCCAAAATCAGAACTTAAAAGTATTCATGAGGATTTAAAAGAGTTTATTAAAAAATTAAACGAGCGACTAACTGCAAAAACATCTGCGGCCGGAGCTTTGCCGTCAGACACGGTGATTCAGTTAAACGCCCAAATTGTTGAATTAACAAAATAGAAAATGAAAGAAACGAGGAGATTCAAATGAAAAAAGAAATTTTAATCACAAGTTTGGTGCTTGTAGCACAAACATTAACGGCAAACTTCGCCTGGGCCCAAGATAAATCCGGTTCTGACGTTGGCAAAGGCGGCAACGGTGGATCACGCTCTGACCTCTATAATGGAGTGTCTGGCAGATATGATCTGTACGGAATTTGTCATGAGGCTACTGGAATTCTACGAGACGCGCTCGATCAAGCCCATGAACTTTTTAATGATGGTGATATTCGGGGCGCAAGAAATATGCTTATGCAAGGACTTCGCGAGGCTTTGCAAAGTTTTGATCCCAAATTGCAAGAAAAGCCCCTTCTACAAAATGCCATTCAAAGAGGTTTAAGATTGAATAGCGTGTTTCAAAACTCTTGTCCGGTTGGCGATCAGGGGTGCCTGAGTTTAGAGAAGAGAGCGGCGATTTATTTTTTAAGTGTGTATTACAATTACATCTTAAATACGGTTACAAGTTTAGACGAAAACTATTACATTCGCTATGTCACCAGCTATCAAAGACATTGTCGCAGTTTTGACTGTTTACCAGAAGATTATGGCAACGGATTTTTCACCAATTATAGAGATGCAGCTATTACACTACTTGGTTTTTACAACGGTGATGGCTCAGGGTTACCGGATGCGTTGGCCCGAAACACCTATGAGTTAAGACTAGCTGAGCTTGTGCTGCGTTGGTCGGCCGATGATTTAAATAGCGACTTATTTCGCAGACACTTTGCCTGTGCGATCAGTGAACTTGATCGGGCGTCACTTGCGATTGCTGACTTTAATGCTGGTAACACAAGTCGGTTTAAAACATCAACTCGTGCAGTGCAATTTGCAAGGGAGAAGTCTGAAAATGTGGCGTATAAACTTGGGGCGCAAAACTCGTGCATAATTTATCCGGTTTGGAAGAGGTAATAATATGAAAAAACTAATTTTAACAATAATGTCGGTAATGATGGCGCAAACTATCGTCACCCCAAAAGAAGCAAAAGCTGAAATCAAAGGGCTGTCAGGGTCACTCATTGATCTGCGGGCTGGTGGCTACAAAGGTAAGATGGGCGATAAAAGAGTCAAGGCGCTGGTTTTGCCCAACGAAGAGAAAAAGGGCACGTTTTTAATTGTACTTTATCTGCCCAAAGAAAAATCAGGCAAAATTATGACAGGAGAATTTATCCCTGAGGTCAACGCCATTGGTATTATGCCCAGAGGGTTAAGCGCTTTAAAAGAGGAGCTTGAGGTGAAATCTCCTCCTGAGGCTATTATGAAAATGTCGGGGGGCAAACTAGTTATTACTCCGCAGGCCAATAGTCAGATACTGAAAACTCCGATCATTCTTGATTGTTATGATTCGAGCATAAAAATTCTAGATGAAGGATATGCAGGTCAATACACATTGAGAAGCGGTCTATTTAGATCCAGTAAGACCGTTATGACCATTAATTCTAATGGCCTTGTGGATGCCACAGTAAATAAATATGGCGTAACAATTACGGGTCAATTTCGCATGTATCAAGAAGTTGCAGGCATAGCC
>MEPT01000057.1:1053-1234 GCA_001769925.1 Bdellovibrionales bacterium RBG_16_40_8 | reverse complement strand
ATTTTAATAGCCGAGGGCTCGAATGTCAGATTACTGATTAGTTCTGATGACCGCCCAAGTATTTTACAGGCGGCTATACTTTTGAAGAAAAAATAAGATTGAAAAAATGGAGAGACTAAAATGAGAACACAAATAGAAAAACAGCTAAAAAAACTAACCGTCGCAATAATTACGACGACAA
>MEPT01000057.1:653-1037 GCA_001769925.1 Bdellovibrionales bacterium RBG_16_40_8 | reverse complement strand
GCTGGTGGCCTTCGCGTCAGATAGAGAAGGCGTGTGGCGGGGCATTGACCCAGCCAAAGTGCAAGATCTTTTAGAGTGGGCGATCAGTTCAAAGTCGACCCTTGAAGAAGGTAAGACTTCGATTGCAAAGCTGCCGATTAAAGATCGCAGACTTGCCTACCGCGGGCTTATGCAAAGAGTTGTGGATTCATCAGGTGCTAGACAAAATGAACTCCTCATGCGTGTGTCACTAAATCGGGGTCTTGAAGTTGACGAGATTCTTACACAAAGCACAAAAGAAACAGAAGAGTCTGCGAGTTTAAAAAGACGACTACTTAAAGATGCCATCAATCTCGCCATTGCAGTTTATGAAGAAGACACAAATTTTTTAAATGGCGTGCAGAA
>MEPT01000057.1:304-576 GCA_001769925.1 Bdellovibrionales bacterium RBG_16_40_8 | reverse complement strand
TGCAATACGCAGCTTATTTAAAAGAGCGCGCAATCAATGCCACAAGCCATGAGGGCACTTATCAATTACTCAAATTTGCCATAATCCAAATGTATAATGGTCTAGATAGTTCACTTCATCGCAGGCTTTTTGCTAAAGCGATTACAAAAATTGCAGAAGTGTCAGCTTCTCTTCCTGAACATGTTCCGCAAGATGCGGCGCAAGCCTTAACGTTAAACCGCAGTTTAAAATCAGCACTTGATGAAATTGTGCAAGATGCGCAAAGTGAGAAA
>MEPT01000057.1:0-164 GCA_001769925.1 Bdellovibrionales bacterium RBG_16_40_8 | reverse complement strand
CAAAGTTAGCATTTCAAGAAATTTTGAGATGCAAACAACAGAAGTAACACAAGGTCAGTGGGAGGCCGTGATGGGTTCTAACCCGTCAAGATTTAAGGGTGCAAATCGCCCGGTAGAACAGGTGAGCTGGGATGACATACAAACTTATATTACAAAGTTGAATC
>MEPT01000056.1:10694-10898 GCA_001769925.1 Bdellovibrionales bacterium RBG_16_40_8 | reverse complement strand
TATTATTATTTAGGGCTTCAGTTCGCTATGCCGCTTGATATTAATAAATATTCACGAATTCGCGAAGGATTTCACAAAATGCGCGAGGGTGAGAGCTTACATGCGCAAGCCAAAGAGCGTAACATAATAACTGCTTGGGAAAATTTTGTCGACGTTGGTATTGAGCTTCATGCTCAAGTACAACTATTACGTAAACTAGAAGAT
>MEPT01000056.1:7629-10674 GCA_001769925.1 Bdellovibrionales bacterium RBG_16_40_8 | reverse complement strand
TGCGCTTTCGACGTGGGCGCTCTACAACTTTTCAAGTTTTGTCTTTTGAGCAAGATTATATTTCGGCGCGAAGTCGCCGTATTGCCGCAGAGCTTGAAGCGCATAGATATATCACGCAAATTGCACTTTACGATTAAGAAAGTAAATAAAATGAACAAGAAAGAATATTTATGAAACTTTGGGAGCTTGCTGTACGTAGGCCGGTTTTCATGTCATGTGTATTGGTAGCACTTTTAGTGCTTGGTTTATTCTCACTAAGAAAATTACCGATTGAGCTTTTTCCTGATGTGACGTTTCCGATCGTAACGGTAACAACTGGCTACCCTGGGGCAAGCCCATCTGAGATTGAGACTTTAATTTCTAAACCAATTGAAGAAGAATTGAGCACGCTAGGTGGAGTTAAAGTAATTCGTTCAGTAAATCGCGAAAGCGTCAGCACGGTGATAGCTGAATTTCGTTTAAATGTTGACGTAAAATATGCCGAGCAGCAGGTGCGAGACAAAGTTTCATCTGTAAAACGAAAATTACCATCTGATTTTTTAGAACCGATAATTCGTAAGATTGATCCGTCTGCGCAGCCAATAATGATTGTGGCGTTAAAATCGAATCTAACTGGCGGGGCGCTATACGATTTAGCAAATGAAGTTGTTCGCCCAAAACTAGAGCAGGTGAACGAGGTCGGATTAGTCGAGGCAGTCGGTGTACGTAAGCGCGAGATTCAATTGCAACTTGATCGAGACAAGCTTCGTAATCGCGAAATTTCTGTTTTACAAGTTGCTAAATCAATGCAAAAAACTGGTGAAAATGTACCTGCTGGCAAAATTAGCCTTGCTCAAGGCGAAAAAGTTTATCGTACACTTGGTGAGTTTACTTCTCTTGAACAGATTTCTCAGTCACTAGTAAGTTTTTATGGAAACGACGTTACTACAAGAGTCAAAGATATCGGAAACGTTGTTGACACTCTTGAAGACGAAAAAATGCGAGCCTTTCTTGATGGTGAAAAAGCTGCACTGCTAAACATATATAAGCAATCAGGTGCAAATACCATCAGCGTTTCAGACGAGCTTCAAAAAGCTATTGTAAAATTAAATGCTGAACAGTTGAAATTAAAAGACCCGCAATTTGAACTGCAAGTAATTGTTGATATGTCAAAATTTATTCGCGCCAATGTGCTTGACGTTACAGAAGCTATAGCAATAGGCATTATGCTTACTATTATTGTAGTTTTTTTATTTTTAGGTTCAATACGAAGCACACTAATTACAGGGCTTGCTATCCCGGTTAGTCTTATTGGTGGTCTTACTTTTGTGTATGCGGCAGGGCTTAGTATAAACATGATGACTCTTCTTGCCTTATCACTATCGGTGGGTCTTTTAGTCGATGACGCCATTGTTGTAAGAGAGAATATTTTTCGTCATATGCAAATGGGTAAAACGACGGTGCAGGCTGCTCTTGATGGTACTTCAGAAGTAGCTTTGGCAGTGATTGCGGTAACAATGGCAGTACTTGCGGTGTTTGGTCCAATCGCTTTTCTTTCAGGAGTGGTCGGGCAATTTTTTAAATCTTTCGGGCTAGGCGTTTGTTTTGTAATGATTGTGAGTCTTTTTGACGCTCTTACGAATGCGCCAATGCTTTCAGCATATTTTGGAGGTGGGCATGCAAGTCTTATTAAAGAAAGCTATTCGTGGCTCCATCCGCTTAGGTCGATACTAATTGCATTTGAAAGACTGCAACTCAAACTTGAACGTGGTTATATAAAGCTACTTAATTTAATTCTAGCGCACACTTTAAAAACATTAGGGCTTTCTTTGGTCGTTATAATTATGCTAGCCATAACGGTAATATATATACCTAAAACATTTTTGCCGGCCCAAGATTCTGGCGAATTTTCAGTTAGTCTTGATATTAAACCAGGCTCTTCGTTAGATGAAATGAATGAAGTTGCAAAAAAAGTAGATTTATTGATTCACAAAAATCCTGAAGTTGAACGTACATCTCTTAAAGTAGGTGATGTAAACGGCAGGTCGTTTGTCGCCGATTATTATGTTGTTTTAAGACCATTTGGTATACGCACAAAAACTACTACCGAGGTGAAAGCAGAGATGCGTAATTCACTTAAAGAATATGCTTTTGCAAACCCAAAAGTAAAAGATGTAGATTTTGTTGGGGTTGGGCAAAGACCATTTACTATTAATATACGCGGGCAAAATTTAGAAGATCTGCAAATTAGTGCGCAAAAATTATTTGATAAATTACAATCTCACCCAGGGATTCTTGATCCTGAGATTACTGATAGGCCAGGGCTGCCTGAATTTCAAATTAATGTAGATAAGAAAAAAGCTCTTGAATACGGAGTAACCACAGCACTTGTCGGCGAAGAGTTGCGCGCACAAATTGAAGGTGTAACTGCTTCAAAATTTCGTGAAAATGGTCTTGAGTATGATATTCGTGTGCGACTTCGCGATGAGCAAAGAAATCTTCAAGCAGAATTTAACCGTGCTATGGTGCCAAATATAAATTGGCGACTGGTACATCTTAATGACTTTGCACAGCCTCGTGAACAAATTGGGCTTGCAGCAATTTATCGTGAAGATCGCGCCAGATACATTAGTATTGGTGCTGATATCACGCCAGGCGGCCCAGGCATGGGCGGTGTTATTTCTGATATAACTAAATGGTTTGAAGATGGTGAAATTGAACTGCCGCCAGGTGTAACTTATCATTACGTAGGTCAGGCTGAAGATTTTCAAGACTTGGCCTCTAGCATAATGATGGCAAGTATTCTTGCAGTCATATTTATATATCTTGTGCTAGCAAGTCTTTACGAATCTTTAGTTACGCCATTTACTATAATGACAGTTATACCGCTTGCGGTATTTGGTGGGTTTTTGAGTCTATTTCTTACAGGCTCGAGCCTTGATCTTTTTTCGATGATTGGTTGTGTAATGCTTATGGGGCTTGCAACTAAAAATTCAATTATATTGGTAGATTATATAAATCAAAAAATAGAAAGTGGGCTTAATATTCACGATGCCATAATTGAGG
>MEPT01000056.1:2497-7594 GCA_001769925.1 Bdellovibrionales bacterium RBG_16_40_8 | reverse complement strand
TATTGCTGGCATGATGCCTGTGGCAATTGGTCTTAACGAAGCTTCATCGCAGAGGCGTTCGCTCGGCATTGCGGTTGTCGGTGGTATTGCTGTTTCTACACTTCTTACGTTGATCGTTATACCATCAGTGTTTAGTTATATTGAGCGCGGTCGTCGGTGGTTATTAAAATGGTATGCCTCGTAAAAAAAACGATAAATGTGAGATGCAAATAAATTTTACTTTAAAGCTTCTCTAATGTAAGCGCTAAATGTATCCATAGTCCAAACCACTAATATTATAAGAAGAGCAAGTGTGCCAACTTCGTTCCACATAGCCTGGCCTTGATATTGAATAAGTAAAGTCCCTATACCGCCGCCACCAACTAAACCAATTATAGTTGCCATACGTACATTTATATCCCACCGGTAAACAGTAAAGGCTATATATGGTAGTAATACCTGCGGCACAATGGCATACCATACAACCTGTGCAGAGTTGGCACCTGTAGCAAGAATACCCTCAATAGGGCCATCTTCTGCGCTTTCTATTATTTCTGAGTACTGTTTAGTTAGTGAGGCTATAGAGTGAAGAAGAAGAGCTAGCATACCAGCAAATGGACCAATACCCACCCACACTGAAAAAATAATAGCCCAAATAAGCGGTTCAATAGAACGCGTGATGTTCATTAGAGTTCTTAGCAAAAAATAAATTGCTAACGTAAGGGGGCTATTACCCATAATATTTTTAGCTGAGAAAAAAGAAAAAACAAACGCAAATGGAATAGCAACAATAGTAGCCATAAAGGCAATGTATATTGTCTCAATGATTGATATTATACCTTTTGGCAATATTGCATGCTCAGGAGATAAAAGGGCTGAGAAAATTCGTTTAGCACCATGAAAGCCTGATTCATCAGTAAGTTCATAAAAACTAAACTCGGTAACGTGTAAACCAATTATAAAAGTAATAAGAAAAGTTATTAAAAGTTGCCAGCCCCAAAAAGTTTTATGCCAAGAAGTCGGCGGTTTTTGTAGTTTTATATATTTTGGCTCGAAAATATGAAGACCAAGAGTTGTAACATTATTTTTGTGCAATAAGTAAGTTAAAATACCGCCAAAAATTATTGGTATAACTATGGCAGCCAGTATTTGTTTAAGATTAAGTAGTGCTTCTTCATTTGCGCTTTCAGCTGACAAAATAGTATACCAAATAGTCACCAAAATTAAATAACCAAAGGTCATGCTATCAAGAAAAAATCCTTTATAATGCCTGATATGCTTGTCTTCACTATTTGACATAAATTTCTCGTGCGGTTTCGCCGTAAATTTTTTTAAACCACTCTTCGTTAATTGCTTGCGGGTCACCTTCATAGACTATTTCACCAGATTTTAATGCTATAACTCGCGTGGCATAGCGCCTTACAAGACTTAGAAAATGTAGATTACAGATTATTGTTAAGCCAAGCTCGCGATTTATTTTCTCTAGATAATCAAGAACAACATGGCAAGTTGCAGGGTCAAGGCTTGCCACAGGCTCATCGGCTAAAAGCACCTCTGGCTTTTGCATAAGTGCCCGCGCAATGGCAACTCGCTGCTGTTGACCACCAGAAAGCTGGCCCGCTCGTTCAAGTGCTTTATCTTCAATGCCAACTAATTTTAGATAACTACGGGCTAATTCTTTATCATCGTTAGAAAAAAAATCCATAATACTTTTGATAGTAGATGTTCGTGCTAAACAACCCATTAACACATTACTAAGTACTGTGTGTCTTGAAATTAAATTAAAATGTTGAAATATCATTGCCATTCGCTGGCGAAGCACACGAATGGCGCGACCTTTTAGTTTTGAAATCTCTTCGTTATGAAAATAAATTTCACCAGCAGTTGGGTCATAGAGGCGATTTAAACAACGCATCAGTGTGGATTTACCCGATCCGCTTAAGCCGATTACAACTAAAAACTCGCCTTTATTAACATTAAAACTAATGTTGTTAAGTGCGCAAACTCCGCTAGAGAATTCTTTGGTTAAATTTTTGACTGATATGATCGGATTATTTTGAATAATCACTAGCTTTTCTGCCTAGTTTTAATAGCATATCGCGAACCGAATCGTAATGTTTATCTGTAGATCGATTCATGCCGGTAATGCTGTATATATCATAAAATATTTTTTTGCCCTCTTCGGTTTTCTGCATTTCGATTAGAGCGCTGATTACTTTGTCTTTTATTTCTTCAGAAAGGTCTTTTCTAAACACAATCGGATCATTAGGTATTGGGTCTGTGAGTGCTATAATTTTTATTTTTTTTTCTACATCTGGAAATTGTGTTTTCACCATACGTCTAGCATCTTGAATTTCGCCATTTTCAGAAGGAGAGTAATATGTTGCCCCGGCATCAACTCGGCCTTGATAAACCATGGTGACGACATTGTCGTGTTTTTGTGCAAAGACAGTTTGTTTTAGTAACACTTTATTATCAGAGAATAACTTTGCCGGCATTAAATACCCAGATGTTGAGGCCGGATCAACGTATGCAAATTTTTTGTCATTTAAATCTTTTATATTTTTTATTGAACTATCTGAACGTGCAATAATTTGTGATTGATAGGATTCTGATCCGAAGCGAATAAATGTAATCCTTGCTTCGACGCCATAGCGTTCGTTTGCCAAAATATAACCGAATGTATTAAGTGACGCTACATCAGCTCTATTGGTGCCGAACGCCTCTACGACGGCAATGTAACTAGTTGGTACAGCTATCTTATATTTATAAGGGGTATGGTCTTCGAGATAAGTCTTAATTTTTTGCCCTGCTTCTTCAAGTAGCTTTGTGTCAACAGATGGCACCAAGAAGAATTTTATCGGATTTTTGCTACTGCCAATTTCTGCCTTGTTTTTTGTACAGCCGCAAATACTAATAAAACTTAATAAAATAAAAAATAAGCGACCATTCAAGGTTAAACTCCTAATTCAGGGCCTTAATAATTACTACTACAATGTTTACAAGATACGAAGTTAAATAAATATCTTTTTTTATAACCCGAATGTTTAAGGCCTAAGTGCCAAAGTTTTTGACAGTTGTAAAACAACCTTTGGCAAATTGGCATTAGAGGCTTTTTAGAATCACTCAGCTCAAATATACGCTGCTTTCAGGGTCATATTTTCGGCCCGGGGCTTGCCATATACATATTTTGTAACAGGAGAAATAATTATGAAGAATCTTAATTGGTCTTATATAAGTAGAGCTTTTTACCTAATAGCAATGGCTTTTGTCATGGCTTCAACGATTGCTTGTGGCAATAAAGATAAAGGCAAAGCCAAAGTAGCTTATCGCTACAATACAAGAACAAATGGGTGGCAAAATTCACCGACTAACTCAACAAATGGTCAATTAAGTGAATGGGGTGAAATCACTGGTCAGTTTAGTCAACAACTTATTAATAGTTTTATGCCTAATTCTAATGTGGGTACAGTTAGCGGTAGATCTGGTGATTCAACAGGAATACGTTTTCATGGGTCAATAAGCTCAGGCGTAATTAATATGTTGGTTTATGATAGTATTGCTTATCAAAATGGTGATAACCAAGCTTTCTATTGGCAAATGAATGTGGTGAATAAGCAAATTAGTAACAATAATGCGACAGTGATTGTTGAAGATAATGTCGGGCGGGTAACATTTAGTGGTAATATTAATAGCGGCGGTGTTTGGTCAGGGAATGTGACTTTTGCTAACAGTGGTTTTGATCAACAAACGCTTGGTAAATTTATGATTAACGCAAGTGCTATTTTGTACTAATGATTCTAAACTAATAGCAAAGGTTGCATGTTCGTCTAATGCTCGCTACCTTAATTGCATGGGTTTTTCACCGCTAAATTTTGATGCCAATGCACTAATCTCAATGATTGGCGGGATTTCAGTACTAGATATTCCGCACATTTCAATTCAAAGCAAAGAGGCAGGTAAAGCTTTTCTTTTAGCATATGGTTACGATATAGATAGTGATGATGATCTTAGATGTCTTTGGCTATATCATCGTCGAGCAGTTACATATCTACAAGAGGAGCTTCTTAAAGAAGGTGAAGTAATACCTGTCAAGCTATCTGATCCTAGTGAGTTAGGTGATATCACAAATATACTTATAATAGCATCAACTCGTGGTAATGAATTACAGCGCTGGGCTTGTGCAATTTTAAAAGTCGCGCATACTTTTGTGCATCTTGAAAACGACTTATTTGCGCAGTTCTCTAACGATATTCAAGAGCAAATTTTAAAGCCCATTCAGCATCATATCCATGAAGATCCAGTTATAGGTACAACTCTAGGGCCGGCTATGGGAGCGAAATCAATTTTACTTAAAAAGTTTGAAATAAAGGCATTTAAAACCACAACCTCATCGATTACAAAACTATTGTGCAAAAGCGATCTAGTGGCCTTTGGTCTTTTAGATAAGATAGGGATTCGTATTGTAACGAAACATCTTTTTGATGTATTTCGTGTACTTAAGTATTTTTTAGAACAAAATATCGTGAACTTCTCTCACGATATATCCAAAGAATCAAATAACACACTGTATCCGTTAAATATATTTTTAGAATGTTTAGAGACTCTTTCTAGTGATGGGGATTATTCAAGTGAAAATATCGATAAAATGTTGCATAAGCGACTTGAAGAAAATATAAGTCGTGCAATTTACAACGAGAAATACAACGTGTTTTCAAATCATGAATACAAATTCATTAAATTTATTACTAGGCGCTTGATACGTATAGATATTAAATCCAAAGAAGAGAGGCCGCAAAAATTAACATTTTTTTACCCATATGAAGTACAAATTGTCGACTATGAAACGCATTTAAAAAATATGACAGGTCAAGCTTCTCACGATAAATATAAAGAGCGGCAGGTGCGGCGAGCACGGGCGCGTCTTCTCGGGGTTACGGAGTTTAATTGAAATTAATTTATTTAGTTCGCTCACTTTTTGCAACAGTAATGGCATTAATAAATACATTTGTTATGTCTCTCGTAGTTATGGGTTTTTCAGTGCTGCGATTTCGTCAAAAAGCAGATTCGGCTATTATTTTTTGGGCTAAGGCTATTCTATTTTTCTTTAATGTGCAG
>MEPT01000056.1:2164-2457 GCA_001769925.1 Bdellovibrionales bacterium RBG_16_40_8 | reverse complement strand
ATTTAATCACAGTAGTGATTTTGATATTTTTGCCTTGCACGCCAAAATTAAATCGTCTTTTCGTTTCGGTGCAAAAATTGAATTATTTAAAATACCTATTTTTGGGTATACATTACGCGCTTGCGGGGTTTTACCTATTGTCAGGGCAGATCGAGAAAAGGTATTTGAACTGTATGATAAATCGGTAGAAAGGGTGCATGCAGGCGAGAGTTTCGCCTTAGCCGGCGAGGGTACCAGGCAGCCCAAAGCTGGTGTTGGTGAAAAATTTAAAGTAGGCCCTTTTGTTTTTGCCA
>MEPT01000056.1:693-2128 GCA_001769925.1 Bdellovibrionales bacterium RBG_16_40_8 | reverse complement strand
CAACAGCTTGCATGTCAAAGGGGCAACTAGTTGCCTGCGTTAATAAGTGGCGAAATGACGTGACTTTAGAGGTATTGCCTGCGGTTTCGACCAAAGGCTTGACCATAGACGATCGTCAGCGATTGCAAGACGAAGTTCAGAAGCGCATGACAGAAGCTTACCAGAGAAGCTAGACTTTAAATTATGCATAGATTGAGTCATTTCATATTGTTTTTATTTTTAGTGCTATTTATATCTTTTGAAGCTTTGGGCGCTGAAACGGTGGGCAGTTTTTTTATACAATCAATTCATTTGCGCCCAACTTTTTTATCACAAGAAGATACGGGTGCTGATTTTAGTCTTGCCGATTCTACTTTTGCCATTGGTTGGAAGAAAAATAAAAATCTTTCAGTTTTTTTTGAAGTTGGCTCTGAAAAATTAAGAAACTTGCCAGCATATTATGCAGCATCTGAACAAAACCGTTTAGGCTTTTACAAAGCCTTTATAGAATTTCAAGGTGTGTATGGTCGTTTTCGCTTTGGGCTTATACCGTTAAATTTCGGTTATGATGGAATACTTGAAAATTATGAACGAATTTTTAATAAATCTCTTTTATATTCACAGCGCATAATTGGGATCAGTGATTACGGCATGAGTTTTTTTTCTGAATTAAATGGTTACTACACTCAGCTTACAATTCATAACGGAGAAATTGATACCACTTCTGATGGCAGGCTGTGGGTTTCTGGCAATTGGGGTTACACAGATGGGCGAAATTTTCGCACACAACTATCTCTGCAAACAGGCTATGTCAGAGGTGATGTATCAACAGGCGCGACAAATACTCTGGCTGGCGTAGTCAACGGCGAGATTGCTTTATGGCGAAATGGGGTGATTTTTGCAAACTGGTACCAGCGTAACTGGAATGTGGTTATGCAGTTTGGCGGTGGAGAGGTTAAACAAGATGACGATACTGGTCGTTATAGCACTGAGATGTATGAGCTAACTAATACGTTTACGAAAAATTTGGGGGTTGGCGTTCGTTATGATAAGTTAAATCCCAATCGTAAGGCAAGTGGCGATGGTGTTACCGAAGTGAGCCTTATGTTTTTGCTGAAATCAATTGATTCAACCTCAAATTTTGTCATATTAGGTACCAAGGCGATTGAAGAATCTAGTGAACGTCATAACGACCAGCTGCGCATAGAGTGGGTTTTGACACCGTTTGCGCGCTAGGCTAGAAACATAAGATTAAGTATAAAGGTTAAATATAATAAACAAATATAATAAACAAATATAATAAACAAATTTAATAGGCAAATTTAATAGGCAAATTAAGCATTAGGAGAAACATATGATTAAAAAACTGTTGGGCGTAGTTGGCGCTGGTCAAATGGGAAGCGGAATTGCCCAGGTGGCAGCAATGCATGGCCTAAATGTGATAATTACTGACATT
>MEPT01000056.1:0-670 GCA_001769925.1 Bdellovibrionales bacterium RBG_16_40_8 | reverse complement strand
TTTTGCAACAATTGAGGTGAGCTTAGATCGTTTGATTAAAAAAGGTACATTAGCTGCTGCTGAAAAACCTAAAATTCTTGCGCGCATAAATACTTCTAATGAAATTAGCGCGCATAAAGACTCTGATGTTGTTATTGAAGCCGCCACTGAAAATGTAGATTTAAAGCTAAAGATTTTTTCGGATCTTGATAAAATTTGTAAAAAAGAAGCCATTCTTTGCTCTAACACATCTTCAATTTCAATAACTAAAATTGCTGCAGCGACAAAGCGTCCTGAAAATGTGGCGGGTATGCATTTTATGAATCCGGTGCCGCTTATGCAATTAGTAGAGTTAATCCGCGGACTGCAAACTTCAGAAGAAACTTTTAATCTAGTTAAGTTACTAGCAGAAACTATGGGTAAAACTTTTGTTGTGGCAGAAGATATGCCAGGATTTGTAGTTAATCGTATTCTTTGCCCCATGATTAACGAAGCCATTTATGCGCTTCATGAAGGACTAGCCTCTGAAGAGGATATCGACACGGCAATGAAGCTTGGGACCAATCAACCCATGGGGCCGCTACAACTTGCAGATTTTGTTGGGCTTGATACGCTACTAGCAATTTTAAATGTACTTTATGACGGCTTAGGAGACCCTAAATATAGACCATGCCCTTTACTTATAAAATAT
>MEPT01000055.1:56320-56531 GCA_001769925.1 Bdellovibrionales bacterium RBG_16_40_8 | reverse complement strand
TTCAAACGAGTATTAGATTTTATTAACGGTTAATATTTTTTTACAAAAGCGGGAGTAAAAGCATGATAGAAGTTCGCGATCTAACAAAGTGTTATGGCGACCGCAAGGCCATCGATAAACTAAATTTCTCAGTTAAAAAAGGTGAAATTGTTGGTTTTCTCGGCCCGAATGGCGCAGGCAAAACCACAACGATGAAAATAATCACCGGCTT
>MEPT01000055.1:55981-56239 GCA_001769925.1 Bdellovibrionales bacterium RBG_16_40_8 | reverse complement strand
ACGCCTCCTGTTTATGGTGATATGGTGGTGCGCGATTATTTAGAATTTGTGGCAAAGCTTAAAGGGGTGACTTCAAGTGATGTTAAAAAACTTGTTGAGCGTTCAATTGAAAAAACGAAACTTGAAGAAGTTAGTAAAAGGCTTATTCAAAATCTTTCAAAAGGTTTTCGTCAACGTGTAGGGTTAGCGCAAGCCTTGGTAAGTGATCCTGAAATTTTAATTCTTGATGAACCAACAGTAGGCATGGACCCTCGCCAG
>MEPT01000055.1:51893-55897 GCA_001769925.1 Bdellovibrionales bacterium RBG_16_40_8 | reverse complement strand
GCAATTTGTGAGCGCGTAATAATTATTAATAAGGGCGTGATCGTAGCCGAAGATACTTTAATGGGGCTTGGGCAAAAGCTTAGAAGTGGCGTAAGTGTACAACTAAAAGTAAGGCGTAACGCCACAGAATTGGCAGAGTCTTTAAGAGGTATTAACGGAGTTTCAAGCGTTGATATAACTGGTCAAAGTATACGCGTACATGGGGCTGGCTCTGAAGAAATGATTGAGACGGTTGCTGAAACTGCGGTCACGAAACGGGCGGGGCTGTTAGAGCTTTCGCAACCTGAGACTGGTTTAGAGGATATTTTCATTCAACTCACTTCTGTACAATAGAGGAGAATTTTATGCGTGTGGTAGCACTAATTGGCTGGAAAGATTTTAAACAAATTGTATCAAGCCCGATATTTTTTTTAATGGCAGCATTGAACGCAGTAATTTGGTCGTTAACATTCAAGGGCTTTTTAACTAACTTTGCCCAAGAAACAATGCGCTTTGGCATGACCGGCCAAGGTGGCGGGCCAAATATTATTCGCGTGGTGTTTACTCCGCATATTCAAATAACAAATTTAATTTTTATTGTGGTCTTGCCCGCTTTGACCATGCGACTTATTTCTGAAGAAAAAAAGTTACGTACTTACGATTTATTAATGACTTCGCCAATTACTGCTGCGCAAATTGTGCTCGGTAAGTTTTTTGCTGGCCTGGGAGCGACGACCTGTTTGCTTGCGGTTTCTTTTTTGTATCCGCTGGGCATGGGTCTTATCGCAGATTTTAATTGGCCCACAGTTATGACTGTTTATTTAGGCATGTTTATGATGTCGGCCCTGTATGTGGCGTCAGGTCTTTTTGCTTCATCATTAACAGAGTCATCGATGCTTGCTGTTTTTATGGGAGTTATTTTTAATTTTCTGATTTGGTTTATAGGCCCGAGCGCTGCTGGCAGTGATATAAAATGGGTGTCTTCGGTTATGGAGTATCTAACCGTAGGCCAGCAATTAATGAGTTTTATTAGTGGTTCAATTCAGGTAAGTGCACTAATATTTTTTGTCACAATAATAGGATTTTTTGTGTTTCTTTCTGAACGGGTTATTGAATCATCGCGTTGGAGGTGAGCTATGAGTAAACTAGGTAAAATAAGTTATTTTATATGCGTGATTTCGACGGTCATATTAATTACCGCGCGACTTCTTATGGGTGGATGGATCGACTATCTCTATGGCCCACTAGTGATATCCGTAGTATCTCTCATTGCAGCTTGGGTTATTGATTATAAGTTTTATCTAGAGTTTTTTGCTATGAAAACCACTAAGCATGGCATGAATATGGGGGTCTTAATACTGCTCGCTTTTGTTTTGACTGCGGCAGTAAATTACTTAGGCACGCGCTTTGATAAGACATTTGATCTAACAAAAGAGAAAATCAATTCGCTTTCAGAGCAATCTATAGACGTAGTAAAGAATCTAAATGAAGACTTGCAGGTATTAATTTTTTATAAGGGCAAAGCGCTTAAAGAACGAGCAGCAGAAATTAAAAACGATTTTCGGCTTTATACTGCTCAAAGCTCAAAACTAAAAGTTAATGTTATGGATGCTAATCTTGATGTAGAGATGGCAAAAAAGTATTTAACAAACTCTGAAGCATTTGCCACTATTGCTGAATATAAAGGGCGAAGGGCAATAATTCAGTCTTCTCTTGGGCCACCAGATCGACCGATATATCAAGAACGAGATATAACCTCGACATTTGTTAAAATAACTCGCGATAGGCCCATGACAATTTATTTTCTTACGGGGCATGGCGAAAAAGATATTGATCAAACTTCAATTGAGGGCATAAAAACATATGCAGAGCTATTGCGAAACGATGGTTATCAGGTCGCAAAACTTAATCTTATTACTGATGACAAAATACCAGAAGCGACAGGGTCAGTTATTGCTATAGTTGGGCCAAAAACGGCGCTTACCGATAAAGAGCTTGATAAAATACGTGAGTTTGCAAAAAATGGCGGTAATCTTTTTGTGGCGGCTGATCCAGGCGAGAAGCATAATATCGCATTACTTACAAAATCTTTTGGGGTTGAGTTTCGCAATAACTATGTGCTCAATGAAGTGCAGGGTACTGACGAGGGGCTTGTTGGAGCGATTGGTTTAGACTTTGATAAGTCAAATCCGATCACCGCAAAATTAGGTACCGGGGGTAGGTCGCTGGTGATTTTTCCGCTTGCTAGTGAGCTTGTAAAAGCGCCAGATGCAGGAGCAGACTATACCTTTACAGATCTTATTAAAAGTCATCCGCTTGCATATACAGCTAACTCGCCAAATGAGGCAGTTAATAACCCTGACAGAAAACAGCGTGTGCTCGCTATTACGGCAAAGAGCGACAAATTCTCTGGCGTTTTTTTCGGCGATAGTGATTTCTTATCTGATGTTTCTCTTAATCGCTGGATGCATTTAGATCTCGCGATGAATTCAATAGCGTATCTTTTTGATGATGCAGCCAATATCACCATACATCCTAAAACGTTAGAGGCCACGCAATTACAATTAACGCAAGCAAAAGGTATGGCGCTTGTGCTGGCGGGTATAAGTTTGCCGCTTTGTCTAATTATTCTAGGCGGATTTTTCTGGTACAGGAGACGTGGATTATGAAGAGTTTTCGCAGCACATTTATTTTTGCTGCAATTGTTGCGGCAGTAGTTTTTTTTGCGGCTCATGAATTTAAAAAAGGTGAAGTTGAGGAAGTAGCTAAGCTCACTAAAGACAATATTTTTCATGATCTTAAGGCAGAACATGTGCAAGAATTATCTTATATTGCCTCTGGTATTGATAGTTTTTCTATTAGCAGAGAAAATAATCATTGGAAGATGCTAACGCCAATTGCTGACGATGCCGATGATGATGCGGTAGATTCTCTATTAAGAAATATTTTATCTAAAGCTATTGAGAAACTAGATGTTGAGGCGCAGGCAATTGACTCGGCAAAGTACGGATTTTCTAGCCCGCAAGCTGAGTTTAAATTAAAACTTATTGGCGGTACAGTTCACAAGGCCGTTATCGGCAGTGTTAAAACTTATGATCAAGGTTTTTATATTAGACTAGATGACAAGGCTGATATTTACGTAAGCGACAAGAGTTGGGATTCTATTATTTCTAGAACTGCTGATGAATTACGTTCTAAAAAGATTAAATTTGATGATGGTGAGCCGGTACGCATCAAGCTATTGTCAAAACTTGATAAAAAACCAACAGACGTTGAGTTTATAAAAAATCCTGAAGGGTGGGTTTACCAAAAAAATCATAATTTAAAATTGCAAAACTCAAATGTGTCTGATCTTTATATAGCATTAAAAAATATCCGTGCAGAAGGTATTTTAGAAAACAAAAAAGATCCGAGTGATTTAAAGAAACACTCTTTGCAAAAACCCAATGTAGTATTTGAGGTAGATCTTGAGGGTAGTGATAAAAAAGTTCAAAAAATATCAGTGATGTTTGCGGTACCTAAAACTGGCGAAGCGGCTATGATGGCAACAGCAAATATACCAATATACCGGGTATCTACTTCAAAAGTTGAGGGCCTTGTTAAATCTCTAAATGATTTTCGCGACAAAACTTTTCCGTTTACTTTTGATGACAAATTAGCCAAGCAGGCAGAAATTAAGAAAAAAAATAGTGCCGAGATACTAAGTCTTGCAAAAAATGGCGAAGAGTGGACAAATTTAGGTAAGCCCTTAAAGAAGGTAGATCAAGATTCTATAAATTCATTATTAAGTGGTTTAAAGCTTTTGCGCGTTCAAGAATTTTATTCGCCCAAGCAGAAAAAAGTACAGTCTGGTAGTCAGGTGACTATTAAGGGCTCAAAAGGCGAGACTATTTTTTCTCTTCTTGTTGGTGGGGCGCAAAAATCAACTGACAATGTCGAGATTTATTTGGCTAAAACCAATTTGTCTGAAGAAGTTCTAGGTGTGCCTAAATCCTCAATCGATGATTTATTGGATAAAGATTTAG
>MEPT01000055.1:44098-51884 GCA_001769925.1 Bdellovibrionales bacterium RBG_16_40_8 | reverse complement strand
TAAAACCACTTCGCCAACTCGTGTTGATCTGGCTGGCGGTACTCTAGATTGTTGGCCACTTCACTTGTTTGTCGGTGACTGCGTTACGGTTAACCTTGCCATCAATGTTATGACAGGCTGTGAACTAGATTTTCATGCCGCGCCAAATATTGAAATTGAAATTCGCGATTTAAATTATAAAAAAAATTTTGCAGATATCACAAGCCTTTTGCGATGTCCTGACAAAGAGTTACTTTTAGCGCAAAAGATTCTTGAATATTTTGTGCCAAAAGAAGGTTTTGTTTTAACCACGTTTTCGCAGAGTCCAGTAGGTGGTGGCTTGGGTGGCAGTTCAAGCCTTTGTATAAGTTTAATTAAAGCTTTTAATAAAAGTAATGGTAGATCAATGTCTACCCATGAAATGGTTGAACTAGCCCATAATCTTGAAGCTAAGGTAATAAAAAGCCCGACAGGTACACAAGATTATTTTTCAGCTATTTTACGTGGGCTTAATATTATTCATTACAAGGCCGACGGGATTAAAGTTGAGCCTGTGCCATACATTCCAGATATATTTAGCAATAATATGATTTTAATTTATACGGGCAAGTCGCATCATTCTGGCATAAATAATTGGCAGGTGATAAAATCAGTAATAGACGGAGATGAGCGCACCATTAGTGCTCTAAAAGAAATAGCACAAATTTCTGCAGAGATGGCAATAGTATGTCGTCAACAAGCCTGGGACAAATTGCCTGAGCTCTTTCGTAGCGAATTTGATTCACGTATTAAATTAACTACTTCATTTTCTAGCCCAGAGATAGAAAAGCTTAGAAAAATTGTTATGCAAGAAGGCGCACAGGCTGTTAAGATTTGTGGAGCTGGTGGTGGAGGCTGCGTGTTTGTATGGGCTGACCCATCTAGGCATGAAGGGATCACAGAGACGTGTCAAAAAAGCGGGTTTCAAGTGATAAAAATGCAGCCGGTAAAGGCAAATCAACCTTTTTAGAACGTCATAGTTTTATAGGCATAGCTTTAGCTGGCGGCAAATCTGACAAGACCTGTCTTGCTGCCGTAGAATATTACCCAAAGCAAAAAAAAATATTTCTTTCACAATTGCAAGATCGCATACACGCTGCCGGTGATATTTCATCTGACTTAATTTTATTTGAAGAGATAGTGCATAGATCGTTAAAAACCGAATATTTGGCCTACAACGTACCGTTAACCTTGCCAAAGTGTATGACTTGTAAGTTACGTTGCCCAGGCTATGAGACATGCAAAGAAGAGGAAATTCTTTGGATGTGGGAGAACTACAGAAAACGTGAGTCTGAGAAATCAAGACACAAGCTTTTTACCCCGTACACAGAGCGTTGCGTAGAGCAATATTTGTCGGGCGAATTGGAAGAGGCGTTTCAAATGCAGCACGCCATGGGAGCAAATTTAGCTCCGCTGACAGCCAGAGCTCATTTTCTTAACCGTAGATTAAATTTAAAAACTATTGAGGTTTATCCAAAGTTAAGCTTATGGCGCATCGGCAGAGCGCTTAATATTCAAAAATCCTATTTGCGTTTTCATAAACACCAAATTGGCGGATTAGAAATGCGCCAAGCTATAATAAAAGAGCTAGTTAATCATAAGACTGCATTTATCTATGATCAAGATATTAGACTAATGGTCGACAATTCACATGCGTTTGATGCGTTTATATGCGCGCTAACAGCGGTTTTAAAATTTACCGGTCAGTGCGAGAAGCGTCCGCGCAATTTCCCGGCAGATGAAGGTTGGATAGAGATTCCCAAAGAAGTGATAGTTTGGTAGCTTTTAAAGTGATGCGATTTTTTTTATTTATTATTATTTTGTCAGCTGGTCTTTCGGCTAGAGCACAGTTTCAGCATGAGCGTATAAGGCGAATAACGGTTTTTCCGCTTAAAGTTAATAATGAGATGCGCGATACCGCTGAAACTGTGTGGTGGGACGCACGTGAGCACCTTACCGAGACAAGACGATTTTTAATTGCCAGTAAAAATTTTATGCAAGCCAAAGATGTTTTTCAGGCGCGTGGTGAGTTGAACCCTGCCGATGCCTTGATTTTAGGTCGTTTGCTTGATGCTGACGCTCTTGTCACAACCTTTGTAGTGGAGCGTAGGCTTGGTATGCGGGTGTATGAAACAAAAAATGGTTTTACCTTATGGTCAGGAGATATTGATTTGCATCCGGCAGTTCCTGTGAGTAAACAGTTGCCCGACGCTGTAAAAAAACTGTTATATGATTTTATTTCTTCAGTGCCATATCAGGGATTTGTGATAGTTGATAGTCTATTAGGCAGACCTTCTTATACAGAAGGTGATAATCTTTTTTTTAAAGCCGATATCGGAGTTGGTACGCAAATTACCGTTGGCGATACAACTCAACTAGTTAGTGTGCGAACCGATAAACTTAAGCCACTGTTTCAAGGTGGTGCGACTATCGATGTATACGTAGAAGGTAAAATTATTAGTGTTGATCGGCAGATTATTACTGTTCAGGTTACACGTAAACAGCAAGATTATGAGATCAAAGCTAATGCGCTTGTGCGGGTGCCTGATGAGCTTAGAAGATTTAAAGAGATTTATGGTATGCAAGAATCATCAGATAAAAATATTGGGTTAGAATCAATTAACAATGAAAGCGACCAGCTAACTGCTAAAGAAAAAGAATATAAGCCACTTATCGTTTCACTTAGTTGGATAGGCAGTTTCGCTTTACTTCTATTACTGGCGTTTTAAAGGGTCTTTATCGATAATCGTGTAAATAATCTATGTGCTCTGGTATCCATGGGTCAAAAGTGCCTTCAAGACTAATTACCGAATGGCCACGCTTTTGGCTAACTGCCTGCGGTTTAACTGATGGTACAAAATCTTCAGGCAAGATTTTTTTTACTTTAAGAAACGGTATAATTTCAGCACACGTAGTTTCGCCAAGTTTGCCACGTCGTATAAGATCATCTATGCTTAGGGCAAGCTCTTCACTGGAATATCCAAATTCATTAAGTAAATTTGCGGCGATTATAACGACATGCTCTGGCTTAAGACGATCATCTTGGCAAAGATCAAGAGCTGCTTGAAAGTTATTTGCCGTGGGAAGTATTCGTCTGCCAAACTTTAGGTAGTAGTCAGAATCAGTGTCATCAGCCAAATTAATATATATTTTTTCTACCGGATCATTATTAGGGACTTGTTCTTGTAGACGAAAAATTGTGTCGACTTGATTATCAAGTACATAAAATGCGTTGAGGATTTTTCTTAGTTCTGAGGTGTTTAGTCTGCGCGCACATATATCAGAAAAAAGAGAATATATAATGGCATCTGATTCTCCGTCGTCTCCGAACATAACGAGTCTAACTTCGCTATGAAGAAGCGAACGCATCTGTAGTAGTGCCTGAAGTTTATATCCCACTTGCTTATTTAAGCGCCAGAATCGCCTTGGTCTAAGATTAGCTAAATTATCTTTAAAAAAAATACCTAAAGGTTTTACTCCGTCCAAATAAAATTTTTCACGAAGTTTGCGCTCCATTTGTGGCGGCGAGGCCGTTATAAAAAAAATAGGGAAGAGATCTTCGCCACTTCGTTTTTGCCAAGCCTCGCGAAGTGTTTGTACCAGTTTAGCAGAACCAGGAATGTTCTTCTTTTGCGCGGCTTTTTCAGTAGCAGTCTTAAGTAGGCCGCGAAGAGTTTCAAATTTTGTATCTAAATATGTTTTATCAATGTCCCAAAGAAAAACCTCTCTGGCCTGAAGGTTTTTTTTCTCAGGTAAGTATGAAAAATAAACGACATCGTCGGTTTTTTTTGCTCGCTTCTCCCATTCGGCCATGACTTGATTATTAAGTTAGAGTAAGTCCTTCGCTATGAGAATAACTATGGCGCCGCATAGCGGCATAAAATTGGATTTTGGGGCTACGCCAGTATGGCCCAAAGTGCTACCTGCACTTATATGGAAAGGTGTTCAGCTTACTGATTTTTTTACTGAGAATAAAACAGAGATGATTGAGGTCGAAGAGGGTGCTTCTGTAGAAGAGTTGTTAGCCGAAATATATCCCAAATTAAAGTTAGTTGAGCTGTCGAATCTTTATAAAAAAACAAAAGAAATATCATTAAACCTTAATTGGGAGTTCTTTTGCGTAAAATATGGGCTGCGCTTTAGTGATAATTTTCTGCCAACCCTAGAACTTGTTGCTAATTTACCAGATGAGGTAAAAAAGTGGTGCATTAACAAAGATGTTAGCGAGCGAGATTTCGCGCCGCTTATGGCGCTACCAGTCATGCAAAAAGGCTATAAATATTTGGTTGGAGTTGTAGGTTTTAATCCATCTAGAAACGATGGCGTTCGCCTTTTTGAGTTAATAGCAGATTTAGTGCTCTCTGATGCCGATTTGCATAGCCTATTTGCCGAGGCCAAGAATTTAAACGAACTAAGTCGGTCTTTATGGAGTGTGAGATTTCCACTTGCTGCAGAGCAATCACAAAAACTTACCGAATTGGTTAAAACATTACCCTGGCCTTTAAAAACACAGGCGCGCGCGGTCAGGGTAGGTGATCAATCTGGGGTAGAAGTGAAGATGTTTATTCATTCGCGAGAAGACATAAGAAAATATCTAGATGGCTTAGCGGCTGTAGATAATGTGCTAGCCTCGCAAAATATTCAGAGATTATAAAATGCGCGAAGTTGGGCTTAAAGATATTCAGAAAATCTATATTGAAGAAAGTGCCATGCATACGCCTGTGGCAAAAAGGGCGCTTAAGATATTTTCGCAAGATAAAATCGAGCTAGTGACTGATGAGCCCTACTTGCTAGAAAAAGGTAATCCTTCTGCTAAGCAATTTGATAGAAGTAAAAAAGAATTATTTATAACTAATTTTAAGGGGCAATTTTTTAAACGTTGTCCTGGGGCTAAGCCAGGGCTTACTTGTTGTAACTACTTTGTGCTCAATCTTGGGCAGCAATGTAACATGAATTGCTCGTATTGTTATTTACAAGGGTTTATTAATTCACCAATTACAAAAATTTACGCCAACATAGATCAGGCATTGGTAGAGCTTAGCGAAGTTGGGCAGACGCTAAAAGATCATTCTCTTCGCATCGGCACAGGTGAAATCACTGATTCGTTAAGTCTTGATGAACTAACACTTTATTCACGAGAATTAATTATTTTTTTTCGCGATTATCCGAAGTGGCGCCTAGAGCTTAAGACAAAAAGTTCGCGAGTTGATCAGTTTCTAGATGTAGAACACGCAAAAAATATAATTATTAGCTTTTCACTTAATCCACAGAACATAATTGCTTCTGAAGAACATGGCACGGCCTCACTTATCGCTCGTTTATATGCTGCACAGAAATCGCGTGATTGCGGCCATATTATTTCATTTCATCTCGACCCAGTTATTTATTTTGCCGGATGGCAAAATTCTTATAGCGAAATGATTGATGAAATAACATCACGATTTACTCCACAAGATGTGCCCGCTATATCGATCGGGACACTTCGCTTTCAACCCGCACAACGCCATCTGATGCGTGAGCGATTCGGCACAAAATCTCTTACGCTGCAGTCTGAATTATTTCAAAGCCAAGATGGTAAGCTTCGCTATGATCAAAAATTGCGTAGTGAAATGTATGAGTTTATACGCCAAAGATTCTTAGCACACTCACGAGAATGGAATATCTTTCTGTGTATGGAAACTCCTGAAACTTGGCTTGAAACATTTGGGCAAATGCCAAAACATATGCGTGGGTTGGGCGAGGTGTTTGATCACCGTATAACTCATAAATTAACCAAGACATTAACCAAGAAATTAACAAATAATCTCATTTTGAAACGTCAGTCGTTTTAAGCGCGTCGATTTTTTAGTCAAAATAAGAAAGTTCGACGTATTATCATTCTGATACAATTAAATATTTTAGTGTTTTTTTAGTGTTTTTAAGAAGTTAGCCGAATTAGCCAAACCGTAAAGCTGGCATAAGGCTTGAAGCGATCATACCTTGAGGGCCAAAAAGCCGAAAGAGGCTAATGGCCCAAAAAGGGGATATGAAAAGCCAAAGCTTACTTTATACACTATCAATATCGCTAGGGCTTTATTTTTTTCAAGCCTGCTCTGATGTGCAATTTGCCGATGTTGCTTCAAAGGTAAAACAGGCTTGCGAGGGGTACGACTGCCCAATAATACAGACTGTGCTCGTAGAGCAAGATTATGCAGTAAGTGGTGCAACTAACGCCGTCGACATTCTTTTTGTTCTTGATAATTCAGGTTCAATGGAGCCAGAGCTAGAAAAGCTTGCTGATAAATTCCCCAACTTTATCGGTTCTCTTAACTCTCTTGATTGGCAGGTTTGTGCGACTACTACCGATATTTCTGATGAAGACGGTAAGCTTTTAACTTTTCCAAATAAAAGCAAATGGATAAATAAAAATACGGCAGATAGTGATGCTCAATTTAAAGGGCTTCTCGAGAATCTCATAAAGCTCGGAACGGGCAGCAGTGACGAACGCGGTATCTACGCTATTAATCGGGCGCTTGATAGAAATGAAGGTTGTTTTCGTGATGGTGCTGCGCTAAGCACCGTAATTATTTCTGACGAAGACGAACGCAGCACTGGCGGGTATTATCCGAAAAGCAGTCAGTTCAAAACCCTTGGAGCTAGAGATTACGTTGGCAGTATATTTACAACACTTGCTTCAAAAGGATTTGGACAAAAAATTTATACCAACCACTCAATTATCGTTCGCCCGGCGGTACCTGCTTTGGGTGTGTTTGCTAACGACACTGCATGCTACGCAACTCAAATTAACAAAAGCCCTGTCTGGTACGGCACTCATTATGCCGAGCTTTCAAGAGTAACTGATGGTACTCTTGGCGACATCTGTGCGGACTACTATGATGAGCAACTAGAATTTGCCGGTAAAAATATTACAAATAGCCTTGCATCTATTCAACTGGCTTGTGCACCGGTTAGCCAAAGCGGAATAACAATCACTATCGCCAGTCAACTTATTAAAAGTATTAACCCAGGGCTGTCATCTGGCACAGCTACTAAGCTTGCTGGCAATAAACTTACTTTTACGCCAGCTCTGCCCGAAGGAACAACATTATCGCTTTCTTATTTCTGCGCTAAAAAATAAAAAATAGTACAGTTTTTGTTGCGCTGAAATTAAGTTATTGCTAGCGTCATAGGTAATTGCAACTTAAGGGGCGCGATATGGGAAAAATATTTTATTTATTGCTAGTATCTTTTCTTATTAGTGGTTGTGGCCCGGTAGACAATATTGCCGAGCCTTTTAAAGGGGATACCGCACTATCTAAAGTGGGGAGTCAGTATTATCTCAGTACAGTAGAGCATTCAGATGGTCAAATCGTTAGACCAGAAAAGAGCGATTTTCAGTTAGATATTGAAAGTGAGACGACAATAGCGGGAAAAATTGCCTGTAATGCTTTTCGTGCGGACGTGAATTGGGGGAGCGATAATTTCGTTTCGATCAACTCAATGAAAAAGGGCAGTGCTCATTGTCAAAAGGCTGAACCACTTCTGTTGCCTTCACGTATGAGATTCCAGTTTTCGAATGGGCTTTTAATCTTGCAAAACGCAGATCAGTCTTGGGTGGCCACCTTCGCTCTTGAAAATTCAAGCGTGGATTAACGCCCACACGATATAAAAATTTGTAAAACAGTGGATCATCTGGTCAAAGCCCAGTGAATTCCAAAATCCTGGATTATTGAGATCATTGTATCGGCCAAGATATCTAGGGCCAGATTTAATGCGATCCATAATAAAA
>MEPT01000055.1:42079-44073 GCA_001769925.1 Bdellovibrionales bacterium RBG_16_40_8 | reverse complement strand
AAGGCTTGCGTTGTAAAAAATCACAATAATAAGGGTGAACATGGCGTGCACAAAACAATGTAGTGACAGTGGCGCAAGAAATTCCCAGCCGGGCAGAGTTTTTCTTAGCATATATTCACGTTGTAGTGGAAAATCACAAACAAAATGTTTAAGCTGAAAGATGATAAGGAGTATAAAAGCCTCTTCAATACTAGTTGTCATAATTACTAAGGTAAAGATAATACAAGATAGACACAATCAAAAATTCTATAATTACGAAAGTTGATTCTATGAGTGTTTCGACCGAAGTCCAGGGTAAAGAAGAGAACGCGCTTCTTAATCTTATTTTCAATATCGTATTGCCAGTTATTATACTAAATCAGCTTTCGAAACGATTAGGTGATAATGGCCCACTAATAGCTCTAGTTACAGCACTATTATTGCCGATTGCTTACGGAGCTTATGATTATATAACTCGAAAAAAGAAAAACTATTTATCTCTTTTAGGAATCCTTAATATATCGGTAACCGGTGGGTTTGCGCTTCTTGGGCTTGGTGGAATATGGTTTGCCATTAAAGAAGCTTTCTTTCCGTTAATTATTGGCGTTGCCGTTTATTTTTCAAATATTTTAGATAAGCCTTTTATTTACACAATGTTTTGGAATAAGCGAATTTTTCGCACAGAACTTATAGAGGCAAAATTGCGTGAACGCAAATGTGAAGATTGTCTTATTGCGCTTTTTCGTAAAGCGACATTTTTATTCTCTGTCTCTTTTTTTATAAGTTCGGGGTTAAATTTTATTCTTGCTAACAGAATATTTACTAATATTGACTCAGCGCTCTCGAGCACAGAGCGAACTGAAATTTTAAATCAACAAATTGCTAAAATGACGTGGATGGGGCACTTAATAATCGCGGTGCCGATGACAATTTTTATAGCAATTGTGATGTGGTTTACAATTCAGAAATTAAAAAAACTTTCTGGCCTAAGTCTAGATGAAATTATCAACGAAGGATAAATCTTACTCAGATTCTTCTTCGCTTGTCATTATATCATACTCCTCACTTTCTGGTAGGCTGAGACCTTGTGTTGCCATTTTTATCTCGTTTCGCTTTTTGACGAATTCTTGCCTAGATTTTTCGTATACAGCCTGTCGTTCTTTTAGTTCACGAATCCAGTTCATGGGATCTACTGGCAGATCATGTCTTTTACTAAGAATATATTCTTTTCTGTATCTTTCTGCCTCTTCAGCTAGTTTTTTACGCTCTTTTCGGGTTTCGTTTTCGCCCCGCTCGCGCGCAGTATTTTGCCGATCGATATCATTAATACGCTTATAAAAATCTTCAATTCGATTTCGCAGATAGCGCTTGTACTCGCCGATATTATCATGAATGCGATCGTCGTACGCCAAAGTGCTGCTACCCCACGAGCAAATTAAAAAAAGTGAAATTGCAAGTTTCTTATAACCCATAATGCTATTATGCTCTGTATGTTATGTGCTTGCCAAATCTCGTTGCTTTTACTCGACCTAGATCCTAGACTGTCATGTCTATGGATCAATTAGCAGAATTCGGTTTGTTTGCAGGTAAGTTACTAGTAGTTTTTCTTTTACTTGCTGGGCTTATAGTCCTTATTGCAAGTCTGATTATACGCCAGACTCTCAGGCCTGAATTGCAGATTGAAAATATCAATCAAAAATTAGATGAGCTGCAACTGTTACTGCAAAGAGAAATTCTTAGTAAAAAAGAGTTTAAAAATGCGTCTAAAGCTTTAAAGCATAAAGAGAAAGAACGTGAGAAAAACACTGACAACAAGCGTAAACAGCATCTTTATTTTTTAAAATTTGAAGGTGATTTACATGCGCATGCGGTAGATGAGCTGCGTGATGAAATTACAGCAGTACTTATGGTGGCTCAGCCAGGGGATGAGACAGTTATATCGATTGAAAGTCCAGGAGGTACCGTTCATGGATATGGCCTGGCAGCAGCACAAATATTACGTTTAAAAAATGCTA
>MEPT01000055.1:26354-42064 GCA_001769925.1 Bdellovibrionales bacterium RBG_16_40_8 | reverse complement strand
ACGGCATGTGTTGATTTGGTCGCGGCAAGCGGCGGTTATCTTATGGCCTGCACAGCACATAAAATTCTAGCAGCCCCCTTTGCTATTATGGGATCAATCGGTGTGCTGGCTCAAGTGCCAAATTTTCATAGGTTACTTAAAAAACACGATGTTGATTATGAAGAAATTTCTTCAGGAGAATACAAGCGTACTGTAAGCATATTAGGAGAAATTACTGCCAAAGGACGAGCCAAATTTCAAGAACAGGTGGCTGATACCCACGAGCTTTTTAAAAACTTTGTTAAAAGCGAGCGACCGCAAGTAGATCTTACAAGGGTTGCTACAGGAGAATATTGGTACGGTTTACGCGCTAAAGACCTATCACTTATAGATGATATTATGACAAGCGACGAATATCTTATGCTTCGCAAAGATGAGGCGCAAATATTCAGCATCAAGCTACACAAGAAAAAAACTTTCAGCGAAAAAATTCATGATATTGTTGGCCTGGCTGTGGAGCGTGGCACTGACAAAATATTTGAGAAACTTAACGAATCGCCGCCGCTTTAGATTTTACTTGTGGCGTTTGCCAATTGCCGCTCAAATTCCATAATTCTTCATGAGATGGGCCTTTAACAGTTAGTTCGCCGCTTATTTTGTCTCGAGCTTTCCATTGGCCGGCGCCTATTATTTTTACTGAGTGTTTTATGGTGGTGGCTTTTAAATTTTGCCATGTGCCGCCGTCTTCACTTAAACTTATGTATGCTGAAATATTTTGTAGAGATAGGTCATTTATATGCGGTTTAATATTAGCTAAAATTTGATAAAAAGCCTTGCCCCATTTGCTTTCAGGGTGCAATTGAAATTTTTCAGCACTGGGATATAAATTCCATTTGCCATTTTCGTAGGTTGTACGGGCTTTTATAGATTTAAGCTCCCAGTTTAATGTTTTTAAGTCCTTAAGCCACAAAGACGCGTTAATTCGCGATAGATTCAAATTTATAATTTCTCCAGACCCTACAAGTGAGGACTCTGATACTGTCCCGCCCCAAAGAATTTTTTGTACTTCATTAGAGAAAATTAATTTTTTGATGTCGAAATCAAATTTGCCGTCTCCTGACTTTAAAAAATTAAATTTTATTTCTACATGGCACTCTCCGCTTGCAAGATAAATATTTTTTGCCTCACCAAAGTACTTATCGTGTAGTAATAAAATTGAAATTTGTGCAGAGTCAATTTTTTGTCTAGTTTGTAGGCCGCCACGAGACATGTAGATTTCGCTCTGCCGCAACTCTCCCGCAAAAGAAAGTTTATTTTTTTCAATTATGGTCAAATCGCCGGTAAATCTACCAAACTGACTAACAAAACCCCAACTCCTGTCGATAGCAAAGCTGCCTAGTACGCGTTTCATGTCTATATCTTCAATTTGTAAATTTAGCGGCCCACCTTCAGTTAAATTTTTTATGGTGTTGGTGTTAACTACAATTTCGCCTAAGTCGCCATATAGTCGGCACTGGTTAAGGCGAATTAGTAATAATTTAATTTGGTGTATATTTCCGTTAAAACTTAAATCACAATTTGCCCATTGATTTTTAATAACCGGATTAAATGAATTTAGTATTCCCCAATTATGAGCAAGTTTAAGAATACTATTGGCAGGTAAGTCTTTTGCTGATGCATTAAAATTTATCTCGCCACGATCTACCGCCCATTCACTATTAATTTTAAATTGACCTTCTTTCAAATTGCCGCGCCCAGTGAATTGCACTTCGTTAGAGCGAAGAATCATTTTTGATCTAACCGGTCCAAAATTAGCATCTCCTACCCAGGGTTTGCCTAGGTGAATATCGAAAGTAATAATACTTTCAGCTCTTTTTGGTATAAATTGTACAGAAAAGCTTTTGATAATTGCAGGGGCTAAAGACTCATTGTTTTGTAAAAGCACAAGGGACTCTATACTGAGCTTGCTTAATAGGCGCGTCGTATTTACTACTTCTTTACTCCAGCGGTTCTGAAAAAAGCTCTCTAGCAAGACAAATTCGTTATTTGAATTATTATTAGAATTTATTTTCGCACAAGAAGATGGGCGCATTAAAAATTGAACATTGCCGGCATGTACGTGACCAAATCTAATTTTTTTTATAAATAACGAGGACAACTGAAATGGTATGATAAGACGATCTATGTGTAGCGTTGAGTTTGTAATACACGAATCTATGGCTTTAACAGTAATATCATCTAATTCAATTGCAACAGTTGGCCACCAATTGTCGGCGAATTGTAATTTTGCAGTTTTAAAATCAATTAAAAATTTAGGTTTTTTCTCAGTTATGACAGATTCAACAAATTCGCGCATTCGATCAGGTGAAAAGAAAACATAGATTGCCCCACCCAAAAACGAGCTTATAAGAATTCCTAATAAAACAAAAAACCAACCTCGTGATGCCACAAAGTTAATTTTAAAGGCGATTTGAAACTATCTAAAGAAGAAATTTTTAATTTCGTACTCTTTTTCGCCTTTTGGGCTTTTTAGCTCAACGGAATCACCTTTTTTTTTGCCTATTACCGCTCTGGCCAAAGGTGAAAAAACAGATATTTTGCCTGATTTTACATCTGATTCATCTTCGCCAACAATTTGGTAGGTAACTTCATCATTTGACTCAACATCTTGCAGTATGACAAAGGCCCCGAAAATAACTTTTTCTGACTTTAAACTTTTGGTATCGATAACCTCTGCATTGGCAATTTTAACCTGTATATCGCTAATTCTTGACTCGCAAAATGCTTGCCTTTCTTTGGCGGCATCATAATCAGCGTTTTCGGTAATATCACCGTTGCTTCTGGCCTCTTCAATAGCCTTGATAATTTGTGGTCTTTCGGTATGCATCAGATGGCGCAACTCATTTTCTAGCTTGGTTTTGCCCTCAGATGTCATTGGTTGACGTTCTTGTCCTGACATTAGATCTCCTGTGTTAGTTTTCGCCGAGTAAATGGCAAAAGCCAGCCATTATATTAGTTTATCTGACGCAGACAACTATAAAAATGCTAATTTAGCATTTTCTAGTAAACAGAAATTTCCTAGACTTAACAAATGGTTAGCTAATACCGATAGACGGTAGTTATGGTGTCACTCGCTAGATTTAACAATTTAAACGTAACTGGGATTACTAAAAAGATTCATAAAGCCAGTAGTATTCTGCTTACAACCCATAAACAGTGTGATGGCGATGGGCTTGGCGCTATGCTTGGGCTTTACCACGCATTAAAAAAATCTAGTAAAAAGGTTCGTGTCGTAGCGGTAGATGATATTCCTAAAAAATATGAATTTCTTGAATGCGATAAGTACCTTGAAACCTTCAATAAATTAAAAACTCCTATAGACGCAACCGATTTGGTTATGATTTTTGATACCAATGATCGCAGGCTTGTTGACCCCCTATATAAAGCACTTGAGAGTAAATCAGATGAAATTATTTTTGTTGATCATCATCCTATACTAAACCAAGGACCAGAACCCACACCCGGATCTTTTATTGATACTTCGGCTGCTAGCACTGGTGAAATAGCATATTTTATAATTAAAAATCTAAATATTAGACTAGATGAAAAAATCGCCAGGGCCCTTTATGCTTCTTTAGCCTTTGATACGCAGATTTTTCGGTTTGTGAAGAGCTCAAGTAATACTCACCTCATATGCGCTGAACTTCTTGAACATGTACAGAATGCCGAAGAAATTCATCGTTCACTTTTTGCAAACTACACACGTAAAAAAATAATTTATTTAGGCAAGGTGCTTAGCGAGTTAGAGTTTCTTGCTAATGACCGCATTGCTATATTGAGTCTTTCGCGAAAAGATCTTGAGTTTCATTCTCTTGATATGGATGACACTCGCGACATTATCGATATGGTGATGAGTATACAAACTGTCGTATGTGCGGCTATTTTGCGAGAAGATGCTGCTAATTTATATAAAATGAGTTTACGCTCTAAGGGCCCAATTGAGGTGTTAGGTATTGCTGAGAATTTTGGCGGCGGGGGACACATGTATGCCTCAGGCGCAGAAGCTCGTGGCAGTTATGAAGAAATTCGCAACAAAGTCGTTGAGCAAATACTTGCTCGTCTTGATGTAAAATAATAGATTTTACCTGAATATAAAAAAGACGGCAGAGAAAACAACTGAGAAGAAAACCGTGGCTACCCATACGATAGATTGGCGTTCAAGCAGGCGATCTAGATTACTAACAGACTCATTTTGCAAGAATAGAAGTACGGCCTGATAGTATCTCCATATCACAAAAGCTATGATAAAAAAAACAATGCTGAGTATAATACTATAAGACATCGAAGCTCTTAAAAAAGCTCTGATAACATTATAAAGAGAGGCGCCGCCGCAGATAATGGTCATAATAAGTAGGCACCACTTAAGTTGACCCATATGCATACGTATGTGCGGGTTTGAAACTCTATCGATGATCCTACGATCATCACTGTCCTGGCGCCGCCCTGATCCTGATGTAGACATGCCATAAATGGTATCATTTTGCGTGGCGCTGTCGACGTGTTTTAGGTCCTGTTTTAGCGCGGCGTCGTAGTTTGACCCCACCTAGACCTACGTGCAGAATCAATTTTAATTATGAAAAAAAATACTATTACTCCATTAGACCATCAAGCAAAGTTATCAATTGAAAATCTTGTGCTAAAAAATCCAACCGCAGTCGGCGAGGCTGTACCAATGGACATTATTTTTGTCGGTGCGGGACCGGCCGGTCTGTGCGGAGCCATTCACTTGGCCAGGTTAGTAAAAAAATACAATGAATCTGGTGGAAATCTTGGCGACATACAAATAGGAATACTCGAAAAGGCGGCAAATCTAGGTGGGCACACGCTGTCAGGGGCGGTATTAAACCCACAAGTGTTGCGAGATTTATTTCCTGAACTAAAAGACGAAGATCTTCCGCTGCGGAAAAAAGTTGTTGGTGATAGAGTTTATTTGCTGACAACAGAAGGTAAAATTCGCTTGCCAACCCCACCACCAATGCACAACGAAGGCAATTATGTAACTTCACTTTGTGAGGTTGTACGATTTCTCGGTAAAAAAGCCGAAGAACTTGGGGTAAATATTTTTACAAGTTTTCCGGCGGCATCGCTGCTTACGGATGGCAGTAGTATTCAAGGGGTGCGTACGGTACCGGCCGGATTAAATCGCGACGGTTCTTTTGGCCAGCAGTTTATGCCGCCTAACGATATAACAGCAAAAATTACGGTGCTTTCAGATGGGACTCGTAGCCCACTAATGCAAGCATATTGTGATTGGCAGAATATAAATTCTGACAAAGCGCAAATATATGCTCTTGGGGTTAAAGAAATATGGCGAGTGAAAGCGCCACCTGGTGAAGTTATTCATACCTTGGGGTACCCTCTACCAACAGATGCTTTTGGCGGTAGTTTTATGTACCCATTGGCAGATGATTTAATTTCATTTGGATTGGTAGTCGGACTTGACTATAAATCTCACACACTTGACGTGCACAAGAGCTTACAAAAATTGAAACGGCATCCACTCTTTTCGCAATACTTAGAGGGCGGTGAAATTGTTGAATGGGGCGCGAAAACTATTCCAGAAGGTGGGTTAGGGTGCTGGCCTAAAAGGTTGCATGGTGATGGAATTTTACTTTCTGGTGATGCAGTTGGATTTGTAAATGTGCCTGCTTTAAAAGGAATTCACTACGCTATGCAGTCGGGCATCTATGCGGCAGAAACAATTTTCGAAGCGCTAAAGAAAAAAGATTATTCTGCGGCATCACTTTCTACTTACGATGAAAAAATTAATTCTTCATTTATTAGAAAAGACTTATTTAAAGTTCGCAATATGCGCCAAGCTTTTAAATGTGGATTTTATTGGGGTGGCCTTAAGGCAAGCCTTATGACTGTTACTGGGGGGCTTTTTCCTGGAGCTTGCGGACATCAAATTGAAGATTCAGCAGAGAAAAAACAAATTGTAAATACCACATACGAGAATTTTGGCCTTAGCAAGGTTGATGCAGTCTACCTTGCGGGTAATAAAACGCGTGACGATATACCACAACATTTAACTGTTGGTAACGAGATATCGCCTGATGTTGCTGACATGTATGCAGCACTTTGCCCTGCTGGAGTATACGAAAGACAAGGCGATAAGTTGATAGTTAATGCTCCAAATTGTATCGATTGTAAGGCCACCGATGTATTAGGCCCACGCTGGCAGCCGCGTGAAGGTGGTTCTGGCCCTGATTATAAGTTAATGTGAAATGATTAATATTCGCGTAAGTATATTTCTTCTAATTTCTATATTCTCGATTTTAGGATTATATTTTCTACAAAAACAAAAGGAGAGTGCGTTAATGACTAATGATTACGCAATACAAATTACTAAATTTCGTAAAGAACTAGATGAGCGTTTACGATCTGCAGATGGATGGTTAACTGTAGTTGGGCTTACGTGGTTAAAAGACGGCGAAAACCCTATAGGATCAGCAAATACAAATGATGTGGTATTGCCACCGTCTGTTGCTACTAGTCTCGGTAAAATTTATTTATTAAATAATAAAAAAGCTGAAATTCAATTTACTGATGTAACAAATGTGAAAATCAATGCTGCCCCAGCGAAAGTTGGTATTCGTTATTCTTTATTTTATGATACCTCAGATAAGCCTACTATAGTGCAAATTAATTCTGTGTCTTTTTTTCTTATCAAACGTAAAAATGGGGTTGGCGTAAGAGTGAAAGATTCTTCGGCTGAGGCAAGAACAAAATTTAATGGTCGCAATTGGTACCCTATAAAAAAAGAATTTGTTGTTAATGCTGAGTGGGTTGCTCATGAAATGCCACGCAAAATGCTTATGCCTGACGTATTAGGCAATACCAACGAAGAGCTTTCACCTGGGCTAGCTCGGTTTAAATTAGACAACCAAATTGTCGAACTTCACCCAATACAAGAAAATAACTCACTTTTTTTTGTTTTTCGTGATCAGACAAGTGGTAAAGAAACCTATGGGGCCGCAAGATTTTTATATACAGATATGCCGCAAAACGGTCACATAACTTTAGATTTCAATAAGGCAGTAAACCCGCCTTGTGCCTTTACGCATTTTGCGACGTGCCCCATGCCGCCACCAGAAAATATTGTTAAATTATCTGTAAGTGCAGGTGAACTTATAGCCAAGACTCAATAATACGTTTTTTAACAAGCTTTACACACTCTTTGGTGGCACGCTTGGTAGTAAGATAAATTCTTTTGCCAGTAAGCTTACTCCACCCGGTAGTTTGATATTGTCTGGCGCTAGTGAAAATTGCTCCTGAAATATGATTTAATGGAACGCGTTTTTTTTTGGCCTCCCATACAAAATTATGATCTTCTCCATAATTAGTTCGCTCTGAAAAACCACCTATTCGGTAAAAAACTGCTCTTGATACTGCAAATCCTTGATCGCCAAAGGGTATTCCAAAAATACGTGATCGAAAATTAGCCGCTAGCGAATTTAATCCCATTAATTTTGGCCCATCATTTAAAAACTGCAAATCAAAATAGTGAAGGGCATCTTTTTTTATAGCGAGCTCTCTTTCAAGCATGTGCAGAGATGGTCTTGGTATTTTAGAATCAGCATGCAAAAACCAAAAATAATTTTTTGTTGCTTTTTTTGCGCCGGTGTTTAGTTGTAGCCCACGCCCTATGGGCGAATATACATAGCGTATCTGCGCAATAATTTTTGCAGTGGCCTTCTTAAACATCTCACTATCAGGAGCATCTGGGCCCACTAAAATAATCTCAGCTTCTTTCGGAAGCGGTATTAAATCCTGAAGAAGATCCTTCCATAACACGTCATTAGCGGTGAAAGGGATAATAACACTTAGCTCTTGAAAAATTTGGTCGTTTATTTGGTTACCTATTTGGCCATTATGCGTCATCAGATCTACCCGCTAAGCTTATAGTCCATTAAGATAGGCGCCGTGTCTATATTTTCATGAAAAGTTGGAGGAAGTATGAACGTCGCTATTGTTGGAACAGGTTATGTAGGTTTAGTTACCGGAACATGTCTTGCCGAAATGGGTAACAACATCACTTGCGTTGATATAGATAAGAAAAAAATTGATCTTTTAAAAGATGGTATCATTCCGATTTACGAGCCTGGGCTTGAAGATTTAGTTAAGAGTAATTTCACTGCTGGGCGACTGCATTTCACTACAGATATTCAAACGGCAATTAATAAAAACGAAATTCTTGTTATTGCTGTTGGTACTCCGCCAAACGAAGATGGTAGTGCTGATTTAAAACATGTGCTTGCCGTGGCTGAAGCAATCGGCAAATTTATGACTGAGTCAAAAATTGTTGTGAATAAATCAACTGTGCCAGTAGGGACTGGCGATAAAGTCAAAGACACTATTGCAAGCGAAATTAAAAAACGAGGAGAGAATATTAAATTTTATGTGGCCTCGAATCCTGAATTTTTAAAAGAAGGTACTGCAGTTAACGATTTTATGAGACCAGATCGCATTGTTATTGGCTGCGGTGATGAATATGTGCGAGAGAAACTTCAAGAAATGTATCATCCGTTTGTGCTCAACGGTCATCGTGTAATTTTCATGGATATACGCTCTGCCGAACTCACGAAGTATGCAGCAAACGGACTTCTTGCTACAAAAATTTCGTTTATGAATGAAGTTGCGCGTGTAGCTGAAAAAGTTGGCGCCGATATCTCAGCGATACGCCAAGGTATAGGTTCAGATGCTCGCATTGGTTTTCATTTTATATATCCAGGGCTTGGCTATGGGGGTTCGTGCTTTCCGAAAGATGTTAAGTCACTGGTGCAAACCGGACAAGAAAATGGCATGAAACTTGAGATTCTCGAAGCAGTAGAAAACGTTAACAAAACTCAACGTCAATTTTTTATAGATAAAATAATGTCTCATTATAAAAATAACGTAAAGGGCAAACGCTTTGCCATTTGGGGGTTAAGTTTCAAACCTGAAACTGATGATATTCGCGAGGCGCCGGCAATCGATGTTATTTCAGCACTTATTAAAAATGGTGCCGAAGTTGTAGCTTTCGATCCTATAGCCGCAAATAATATGCACGCGTATATGACTGAATATTTTCCTGCAATTATGTCTAGTTTTAAAATTGTCGATGATCAATATGAGGTTTTGTCAGGCGCTGATGCCCTAATTCTAATAACTGAATGGAAGCCATTTCGCTCGCCAAATTTTGTAAAAATAAAAGAGTTACTGAAAAAACCCATCATATTTGATGGCCGCAATCAGTATGATCCTGAGCAACTGCACACCATGGGATTTAGCTATTTCTGCATCGGCCGAAAAGGTACAAAAGGTACGCCGTAACCTTACCCCCAGTTAAATTGCATTTGGCGGGCTATAAAATGTCACCATAGTGTGCAAATACTTTATTCGTACTCGCTATTAAAAACGCTTATGGCAAAATAACGGTATTTCAGCCGGGCCAGAATAGCTTGTGGCTTTGGCGCAATATCTGCATTAAAAAAAGCGAATTTCTGATAAAGGGTCAATGTGAACAAACTGCTTGGATTTGTAATTTTTATCTTTGCGACAAATGCCTATGCCAAAGATATCGGCGTAGTTGTGTCTGTTGGCAATATGACTGAGCTAAATTCGACAGATTTTCAGAAAAAAACTTGTGATCAAGTCTATGCCATTGCCCATACGGTTAGCGAAAGTAAAACAAACGTTACATGTCGTACGCATGACCAGAATAATTTTTCAGATACTGAGCTGCAAGCCCAAAAAAATACTAACGATTATCATCTTCGCATTATTCTATTAGCTAAAAACCGCTTAAGTTTAGAAATAACTCAGTGGTCACGTATTAACAATTCAGATTTTAAAACACTTTCACAGAATTTCACCGACAGCCCTGACTCACGTATTACCAAAGAAATGGCGCTATCTAGATCGATATATAATTTTATTCTCTACGCCCATAATTCAGAGAAAATTAAAACCACATTTTTAATGTATGGCTTAGAAGAATCTAATTCGATTGCTAGAGATGAAAAAACCGATTCATTTATCGATAAAAAAACAGGCGATCCCATTTCGATTTCACAAGCTGTCGCACGATTTGAAACTGAAGCTCCAAGTCACTTAAATTATATGAGGGCAGGAGTTGAAATAGCTGCTCAACTCGCGGTGGGGGCTATTTTTTATTACAAAAATATTTCAACAAATAAATTAGATTTTGATTATGAACTTTTGAACGGGTTAAAAGCAAAATATATTACAGGAAAAGGCATTCGTTTCGACGACAACGACAGACTGACCAACTATCTTCATGAGTATGCTGGATATATTTATTACCAAACGGCGAGATCGAACGGTGCATCTCCTTTAGCATCGTTTCTTATAGCCTTTGCCGGATCAGCCGCATGGGAAACTTTTGAGTATCATGAAGTATTTTCGATTAACGATCAAATTATGACCCCAGTTGGCGGGTATGTTACGGGTGAAGCGTTTTATCAGGTATCATGTTCTCTCCTAAAAAATAATAATATTTCGTCGAGCGCTGTTGGTTATATATTAAGTCCCATGCTGGCGGTAAACCACGCGATAGATAAAAGTAAATATGGCAGTAGGTACGCCACAGACTCTGATTGTGCCAAATCAAGATGGTCTGATATTAATTTTTATATGGGTTACGAAAATGCACAAAAATCCTGGAAGCCATCAACTCTCTCCACAGGCTTTATAGGTTTAAAGGCTGAGGTGATAAACGTCCCTTTGTACGGTAAAAATGGCGAAGGCAAAGGGCTAATCTATGGTTCACCCCTCAATAAAATTTTACTAGAAGCATCTAATCACGGTAATCGCATGGATTTAAAAATAATTGCGCAAACGGCGATGACCGCCTACTACAGTCGAATAGTTACAAATGATCAAGACGGAAAAGCTATGGGTTATGATTTTGTTGCGGGAATTGGTTCTGCCTCAACATGGAATCATCGCGACGCCTTAAAAAAAATAGTTGCTAATGATGAAATAGATAGCAGCAAACAGCTCGTGCCAAGTGATGAAGATTATTTCGGAACTATTAACATTTTGGGTCCACTTGTTCACTTGACAACCTATTATAAGGGTTGGCGTATACGTGCTGAATTTGCCATTTACGGAGACTTCGCCTTAGTTAAATCTTACGCTATTGATCAGTTTATCGCGCAAGAGGGCGATGACGGATTGCCTGCTGAGATTGCTAAGCGTGGTTATTACTTTGGTAAAGGCTATACGATTATGGATAGCTTATCTGCTGAATATGGGCGACTACGCATCTCATATTCAGGACAATATTCATCAGAATCAGTTATTCACGGTTACTCTCGCAATAAGAAGCTAGTAACGCGTAAAGATGAATTTAGAGATGTATACCAAACCAATCGTATTACTCTAAATCTTCGGCTTTCAAAAAAAATAAGTTTTGAGCTTGCAGAGGAACAGCTTTTAAGAAGTGGCTCTATTAATGGTAATTACAATAAATCTGAAAATGAGCTACGAAGTATGGGAGCGCTTGTCTACAGGTTTCATTAAAAAAGCGAAAACATTAAAATATAGATTTTATAACCTTAATAGCAACATCAGCTCTATTAAATGGCGCGCTGACCTGAAAGCCCGACACAATATTTTTGGCCTGCTCCATAGTTCTAATTGCAATATCTACCCCACGCTTAAGTGCTTCATCTTTTGAATCACCTGCTTTTTTCATTTCTTCGACCACCCAGTCAGGTACGTCAACTCCAGGGACCTCGTATTTAAGAAACTCAGCATTGCGTAAACTCACTAGCGGCCATATTCCCATTATTACGGGTATCTTAATATCACCAATTTCTTCAATATAACGCTTATAAGTTTCAAGGTTATATATTGGTTGCGTAATAGCATAATCACATCCGGCTTCGACTTTATATTTAAAACGACGACTTTCTAGTTCGATATTGCGTGCAGTTGGATTCATGGCAGCGCCAATAACAAATGCGGTTGGATAATTAGTTGCAGAGCCACCAATATCAAGGCCGTGGTTCATTCTCGAAACTATGTGAGTAAGGCCGATTGAATCCACGTCGTAAACGGCGGTAGCGCCTGGGTTGTTACCCAGTTTAGGTGGGTCTCCGGTAATTAAAAGAATATTACGTACGCCAGCAATGTGCGCTCCTAAAATGTCTGATTGTAAACCAATTAAATTTCGATCGCGACATGTTAAATGAGGTATCGCCTCGAGCTTAAAATTTCTTTGCACGTGTGCTGCTAGCTGCAAAGAATTTACACGCGCCATCGCTCGTGCTCCGTCAGGGATATTAACAAACTTTATGCCGCCCTCTTCAAGTTCACGGCAGCGCGATTCAAATTTCGCAAAATCTGCTAGTGAAGGTGGAACCAGTTCTACTGTTGCCACCTTTTCGCCATTGTAAAGTGCGGCGCCTAGTTTACTACGCTCTGTTAGTGGTTTTACATTTGTAGGTTTATCAACAATAGGCTGAATTAAAGATGGTAAATCCTGTTTGAATGCAATTTCTGTTTGATGTTGCACCATTTTTATAGAGTTGGCGATGGCGCGTATATGAGAATCATAAACGCCAGAATGGCCGCCTACAATTAATGCTCCTGCTTGAATATAACGTTTAGCAAATTTGCCAATATAATCTGGATTGCAAAGATAGATATACTGGTCATTTACATATCGAGGAAGGCCAGCATTCGGCAAAGCCATAATTGGTCTATCAGTAAGTGGTCTTAGCTGCTCTATTGCAGTTAGCATAGTGCTGGGGCCGACTTCACCACATACACCAATCACATCAATCTTGTATTTTTTTGCTAGCTCTGCAAATTGGGGCAGCGTATGCCCATAAGAAGTTTTTAAATTTTCATGAAGACCAATGTTAACAAAAAGAGGTTTTTCTGACATACGTTTTACCGTACGAATAGCGCATTCTAGTTCATTAAAGTCATGTAGAGCATTAATGGCATAACCATGCACTCCAGCTTTTTCTAAAGGGCAAACAATCTCTGCGTACATATCTTCAGCCTCTTGTAGACTTGTAGGCCCAAGCGGTTCAACTAAAACCCCAAGCGGACCCAGCAGGCCAAGCACAAAGGCATCATCACCAGCAACTTCAAGAGCAAGAGAAGCTGATTTTTCAACAATAATAGCAAGATTATCTTGTAAGCCATGCTCTGTGAGCTTTGTCCTTGTGGCATTAAAGGTATTTGTATGTAAAATATTTGCGCCAGATTTTTTAAAATTACGAATTACCTCTTGGACTGCTCGCGGCTCAACATGAGAAAGTTCTTCAAAGCTTCTATTAATAAAAAAACCTCTCTCGTAAAGTGAGGTGGCCATCGCCCCATCGGCGACTAAAGGTATATTTTTTTTAAGTAAATCAATCAATTTAGTCATTATAAAGTAAAGATCCCATAAGGCGTCGCGCCTCTTTTAGTGTTAAGCCCTTGCGGGTCGCATAGTCTATTAGCTGGTTATCACTAATACGCTGAATTGCAAAGTATTTGGCTTCGGGGTGGATAAAATAAAATCCGCACACTGAAGAGGCAGGTTTTATGGCGAAATTTTCAGTTAAAGATACTTGCATAGTTTTTTCTGCATTAAGAAGTTTAAAAAGTATTCGCTTTTCTGAATGCTCTGGGCATGCCGGGTAGCCTGGTGCGGGTCGAATGCCACGATATTTTTCTTTAATTAATTCTTCATAGGTGAGATTTTCATGACGCCCGTATCCACAAATTTCGCGCACTTTTTTGTGCATCATTTCGGCCATTGCCTCAGCTAGTCTATCGCCCAGTGCTTTAACTATAATAGCGCTATAATCATCACCTGCATCTTTGTACTTTTGCGCAAGCTTGTCGACAGCAAAGCCAGCGGTGACCACAAATCCCCCTACGTAGTCTTTAACGCCCGAATTTTTCGGAGCCACAAAATCTGCAAGCGAATAAAAAGGTTTCACTTGCTGGCGTAAAAAATGAAATTTGCCAAGTATGCTTTGTCTTGAGTCGCTTTCGTAAATTTCGATGTCATCGCCCACTGAATTTGCTGGCCAAAGGCCAATTGCAGCTTTTGGTGAAAAAATTAATTCTTTTTTAATGTGCGCTAAAAGTATTTGTGCATCCTCATAAATTTTCTTTGCCTCTTTGCCATAGCGCTCATTTTCAAATATTTTCGGAAACAACCCCTTCAATCCCCACACCCAAAAAAAAGGCGACCAATCAATGTATGGTTCAAGCTCGTCTACTGTAATTTTCTGAAATTCTTTAACTCCTAAAAATTCAGGCGTAGCAATTTCATTTTGTATGTGATTAATTTTAGGCTTTTGCGCTCTGGCCTCATTGATTTCAGTTAATTTTCTGTCTGGCGATTTAAATTGTTGCAGCAAATTTTTCTGCTTTTCTTTTAAAGATTCGGCGTATAATGAGCGCTTATCTTTATCTAGCAAATGATTACAAACATTTATAACAAGTGAAGCATCAAGAACGTGTTCAACAATATGGCTATAGTAAGGGGCAATTTTCACAGCAGTGTGCAGACTACTTGTAGTTGCCCCGCCAATTAGAATTGGTATGTTAAACTTCTCGCGTTCCATTTCTTGTACAATATAAATCATTTCTTCAAGTGACGGAGTAATTAAGCCGCTTAGCCCAATTATATCGGCACCTATTTCTTTTGCTTTTTTTAAAATTTGCTCACAAGAAGTCATTACTCCCAAATCATAAACTTCATAGTTGTTACACGAAAGCACTACTGACACGATATTTTTGCCGATATCGTGTACGTCGCCCTTCACGGTGGCTATCAAAAACTTACCTCGTGACTGCGTTGTTTTTTGCGTAGATTTTTCTTGCATATGCGGTTCTAAAAAAGCCACTGATTTTTTCATCACCCGCGCACTTTTTACCACTTGTGGTAGAAACATCTTGCCGCTGCCAAAAAGTTCGCCAACTGTTTTCATCCCTGACATAAGCGGGCCTTCGATAACTGCTATCGGCTGCTTATATTTTTCTAATGCCTCGGCAGTGTCTTCATCAATATAATCCATAACGCCATGAACTAGGGCGTGTGAGAGTTTTTCATTTACAGAAAGCTTTCGCCATTCATCAGCATATTTTTTGGTATCACTGGATTTTTGTAAAGTTTTAGCAAATTCTAAAAATCTTTCAGTTGCATCAGCTCGGCGGTTTAAAACCAAATCTTCTGCGCGTTCACAAAGATCTGGCGGTATTTCTTCGTAGATCGCTAGTTGTCTGGCATTTACTATTCCCATATCAAGTCCAGCACGAGCTGCATGAAACAAAAATACTGTGTGTAAGGCTTCGCGCAAATTATTTTGTCCACGAAATGAAAATGATAAATTACTGACGCCGCCACTTGTGCGGGCCCCGGGACAACATTTTTTGATCTCTCTAATAGCTTCAATGAAATTAATTGCATAATTATCGTGCTCGGCAATGCCAGTACCTATTGTAAGAACATTAGGATCGAAAATAATATCATGCGGGTCAAAGTCTAAGCGTTCTATCAGCAATTTATAAGCGCGCTCGCAAATACTTACTTTGTCTTTTATAGTAGTGGCCTGACCTTTTTCATCAAATGCCATTACTACAATTGCTGCTCCTAAAAGTTGCGCTTGCCGAGCCATTTCAAGAAATTTTGCTTCACCTTCTTTTAGGCT
>MEPT01000055.1:22324-26326 GCA_001769925.1 Bdellovibrionales bacterium RBG_16_40_8 | reverse complement strand
TAAGTCCAGCCACTAGCACCGACCATTTTGAACTATCAATCATAATTGGTATTCGCGCGATGTCTGGCTCTGAAGCCATTAGTTTTAGAAATTGTGACATTAGATTTTCACTATCAAGAAGACCTTCGTCAAAATTTACATCAATAATGTTTGCCCCATTTTCAACTTGATTTCGTGCTATGCTGAGTGCAGAAGATAAATCTTTGGCTCTGATGAGTTCTGCAAATTTTGGTGAACCTGTAACATTTGTGCGCTCACCAATCATGACAAACGGAGAATAACTATTTTCAAGTTTAAAAGCTTCGAGTCCGCAGTAAACAGAAAGCTCACGGCGATCCGGTACCTTTCGTGGCGCAATTGATTTAGTTGCCGAGATAATGGCGCGAATGTGGTCAGGCGTAGTTCCGCAACACCCTCCAAGCATATTAACGATCCCGCTTTCAGCAAATTCGCGCAAAACTTCACTCATCATTTCTGGAGTTTCATTATATCCTGTTGGGGCTAGCGGGTTCGGGAGCCCAGCATTTGGGTAACAACATACAAAGGTATCGGCAATGCGAGAAAGTTGTTCTATGTATGGCCGCATTTCGCGCGCGCCTAGTGCGCAGTTAATACCTATAAGTAGTGGTTTGGCGTAACGAATCGAGTACCAAAACGCCTCAAGCGTTTGGCCAGACAAAGTTCTTCCTGACAGATCTGTAATGGTTACAGAAATTATTATTGGTAAACGTATGCCACGAGCTACAAAAATTTCTTCGGCAGCTAATAAGGCGGCCTTGGCATTTAACGTATCAAAAATTGTTTCAATTAGAAGTAAATCTACCCCGCCAGCAATTAGTCCATCTATTTGGGTTTGATATGACAACTTCATTTCATCAAAGCTCACGGCGCGATAGCCTGGGTTATCAACATCAGGTGAAAGTGATAATGTTTTGCTAGTTGGGCCGATAGCTCCAGCCACAAAGCAATTACGCTTCGGCTTTGGCTTTGTTTTTGGCATTTGCTTTTGCGCGTCCTCGCTGTTGTTGCCCATGAATTCATGAGCTGCTTCTTTGGCGATTTCTGCTGCTTTTTTATTGAGCTCAAAAACCACAGATTCAAGCGCATAATCTGCCTGTGAAATCGAATTTGCATTAAAGGTATTTGTTTCTACTATATCTGCGCCGGCTAAAAAATAATCTAAATGAATTTGCTTGATAATGTCTGGGCGAGTAAGACAAAGTATATCGTTATTACCCTTTATATCTTTAGAATGATTTTTAAAACGTTCTCCGCGAAAATCAACCTCAGTAAGTTTATGGGATTGAATCATGGTGCCCATGGCGCCATCAATATACATAATTCTGTTGTTAAGCAGCCCTTTAATTTTTTGATTTATTGGCTCGTTTATTTTTTTGCTCATTTTAAATTTTTTATGCGGGTGTGTTTTTTGATCCAAGCTTCTCGCCAATTTAATATAAGATTATATTTACGGCAAGCGCTTACAGGTCGCGAGCAATTAGGCGCGTAACGGATTAGGTTTGTTACCGGCTAAGCTTGCGCACTCAATATTGTCGCACTGGGAAAGTAAAATTCGGCTCTTATGGCAAGAAAGTCTCAGCAGCATTCGTTTAATATGTTATCGAGGTGTAGCTATACCTAAAAGCAACTTAAAATTTTCGTCAGATTTTTCTCAAAGACAAGATTGATACAATAGTTTGCAGTCACAAAGGGGTAACATAATATATTAAGGCAATAAGCATAGAAACAGAACAGTTTATAAGCTATCGAAGTAATGCCCAAACCTTAGGTTAAAACATTCCATGACGTGGCGCAATAAAGCAAGCCAATATACTTTTGTATGGGTTAGAGTGGCGCGGGTTCACAGCGAATCGTAATATGCAAAGCGCAAAGTTTAATCCTGGTGGGAGCAATAAATCTTATAAGTAGTAAACATCAAGATAATTATTAAATGAGAATGCAATGAAGATTATCAAGGAGAATTTAAGGTGAGGTTGGGTTTTTGTCATTTATGTTTATTCTTTGTAGCCATATCTTATGCACTTGATGAGGTTTCTGCTAGCAAAATTGCTATAGTTAATACTACAACTGTCAAAGCGGCAGCAGCTCAAGCAGACACGACTAAGTCAGGCGATCTTGATGAAGAAGTAAGTGACATTAAGTTGCGTGTAAGTTCTGGAGCAAGATCCAAATATAGCACGACACTTTTTTTTCATTACCAGGGAGCTTCTCTTGCAAGCCCCATGAGCGATAAACGCCCTAACGTAATTGGTGGTAGAAACGCCGAGCCTGTTTATACTTCTGGCGATGTGTATTTACGTTATCGCCAGAATAAAAACGAAAGTTATTATTTTGCTACGGGATACTATAGAGAGCGCCCGTTTCATTCGCGAGAGGCCGATGAGCGAATACGAATTGATAATCCATCATTAGGATATAACCACACTTTTGCGGCAAATGATTTGCAAATTAGCTCTGGGTTTCGTTTATACATTTCAACAGCAGATTATCTTCGAGCAATCGGTCAGGTAGGCACACTGGGGTATTCACTCAGCACAATTAATCAGCTTGGGGCATCACGATTTAATGCGGGGGTTAGTCTGCTGCTAACAGCATCGGCCTATGACTCAAATGACGAGAAAATGAAGCAAAGACAAAGTGATTATGGAGTAAGCCTGACCCCAACTTTGCAGTATAATAAAACTGGCAGGGTAAATGCGTTTACATCGCTGTATTTATTTAACTACTCTCACTATAGATCAGACAATACTTTTAACTTTGATAGAAGAAAAATAACGCAATCTATAGGAGTTGGCGTGGCTGTAATTAGAGATTTTTATCTGGCGCCCAATATATCATTTAATCCACAACACATTTCGACAAATATGACGGCCGTGAACCTGAATGCGTATGTTAACCTTTGAATCCTTGCATCGCATGTATGTTAAGTTGATGCGTCGAGAAAAAATCTCGACGAACTCTTTGCTAATATACATATTCATGAATAATATCTTTGAGAGGATTGAATATTATGTTTAAAAAAAATTCGCGTTTCTTGATTGTTGAGGATTCTAGTGTTGTGCGTGAAATCATACGGCAGGCACTCGAGCAAATGGATTATAAACCTGCCGATGAGGCAGAAAACGGTAAATTAGGATGGGAGAAAATTCTTCTATCTGTAGAAGAAAATAAACCATATGATCTTGTTTTCAGCGATATTAATATGCCTGAAATAGATGGGCTAAAGCTTTTAGAAATGGTTAGAGGCAATCCAAGTACAAGTCAAATGCCTATAGTAGTCGTAACAACTGAGAGCGAAAAACAGATAGTTTTAAAGGCAGTAATGTCAGGGGTATCTGGTTATATGGTTAAACCATTCGGGGTGGAAAATGTTAAAACTAAGATGCAAGAAGTTTACGCTCGTCTTAACTCGTCTGATACTACCGGTTAGTCTGTTATTTTGTTTTGTCGCAACATCTAATGCGCAAACCTATTATGAAGGCTTAACTAGCGCTGTAGTGAATTCAGCAAAATTGTATGAGAAAGTGCATGCGGGGCAAGTGCTGATAGTCTCAGAATATCATGACTACGAAAAGCATCACGAAAATCAGCGAGAAATTTTGTCAAATGTGGCGGCTCGCGAAGAGTTTCCGGTTAGTGTGGGTATGGAGTTTTTTTACTATCCTAATCAAAAATTTGTCGACGAATATTTGGCTGACCTAATTGATGAAGCTACTTTTCTTAAAAATATTGATTGGGGTAAAAATTTATTTTCTAATTACCGATATCAAGTGCTATTACCGTCGTTCTTCGGAGGCACGACAGTTGCGCTAAACATGCCTCGTTCTATAACTAGTAAGATTGTTTCTGGAGGGCTTGACTCGTTAACCGACGAAGACAAAGCAATGTTCCCGCCTAATTTCACTTTGGGGCGTGAAAGCTACTTAGAGAGATTTCGCGAAGAAATGAAAGGTCACGCTACAGAAGAGCAAATCCGTAATT
>MEPT01000055.1:15703-22270 GCA_001769925.1 Bdellovibrionales bacterium RBG_16_40_8 | reverse complement strand
TGATTATTGTTGGAGACTTTCACGTCGCCTATCAAGATGGATTGGTAGCGAGACTCAAGGCTCGCGGAGTGCAAGATATTTTATCTATTTCGCAGATTGACTCTAGTCTCTACCCAAAAGAGGAAAAGAAAGATCTTATTGGACCACACCCACGCTATGGGGTGCGCGCTGACTTTATTTTTGATGCTGCCCGCGAAAAGTGATGCGTTAACCTAAAAACTGCATCTGATGAAATTTAAAATATTCACCCTTTTTTTCAATTAGCGCGTTGTGATTGCCTTCTTCTATTATCTCGCCATTTTTAAGAACGATTATTCTATTGGCGTTTGCAATAGTAGATAATCTGTGAGCGATAACAAAAGCGGTGCGCCCTTCTAGAAGTTTGGCTAAACCTCTTTGTACTTCGAGTTCACTTTCAGAATCTAGTGCACTTGTTGCTTCATCAAGAACTAGAATTGGCGAATCTTTTAGTATAGCTCGAGCGATTGATATGCGTTGTTTTTCTCCACCTGACATGCGACTTCCGAAATCACCCACAGAGGTAGAGTATTGAGCTGGCGTATTCATTACAAAATTATGGGCGTTGGCGAGCTTTGCTGAATTTTCAATTTTATCATGACAGGCATCAAGGTTACCCATTTGTATATTGTATTCTATCGAGTCATTAAAAAGAAATACATCTTGAGTAACAAGAGCAATATTTTTTCTTAGCTCCTTCAAATCAAATTGTTTAATGTTTATGCCTTCAACTAGTATTTCTCCTTCGGTGGTATCAAAAAATCGTTGCAGCAGATTTACTAACGTTGATTTGCCACTGCCGCTTGAGCCGACTAGTGCTAATATTTCAGCTCGGCGTACTATTAGATTTATATTTTTAAGCACATGCTCATCTTTGTAGGCAAATGAGACATTACGAAACTCTATCGTGCGCCAATTTTGCGGAAAGGGCACAGGCTTCGTTGGGTTTTGTACAGAAGGGTGTGAAATTAAAATTGCGTGTAGCCGATCAAGGCCCACCCCTGCTTGCTGCACTTTAATATAGCTGTCTTGAAGTTTACGAATAGAATCTTGTAATAATCCCATTGCCACCATGAAGCTCATAAAATTGGCTGTAGTAAAATTTGATTTAAAAACTTGCGTACCAATATAAACTAAAAGAACAGATAAAAAAACCATGGTGAGAGCTTCTGAAATAGGCCCGGCCGCCTCTTCGCGACTAATGATTTTTCGGCGATTTAATAAAAATTCGTCAGCCTGTTTGTTGAATTTACGACGAATTTCATCTTCTAGTCCGAACGACTGCACAACGCGAGTGCCATCTAAGCACTCTTTGAGTGTGCGGGTGAGATCTTCCATAATTTCTTGGCTTTGTCTGGCGTATTTTCTGAGGCTTCTAGCAATTCGCCTAAGTGCGACCGTTACTACTGGTAGTGCGAGTAAAATAAAAATAGTTAGTTTATAATCTTTGTACAGCAGATAGCTAAGCTTCCCGATAACCATGATTGGCTCGCGAAACACATCGGCTACTCGGTGAATGCCTGTCTGAATTATTGCGATGTCGTTAATCATGCGCGAAATTAACCCGGCAGTACCGCGCTCAAACTCTTGAAAAAAAGATAGATTAAGGGTTAGGTATTTATCCATGAGCTTTCGGCGTTGACTGACTGAAACCTGATCGGCGGTGTATTTCATTAAATAAAGATGATAAAAACGTGTGATGCAACTTATAATCCAAACGATTGTTAGTAGTGGCGGTATTATCCAGGCAGATTTCTGATCCTCTGAGTTCCATGCGGTTAGAAGACGATCAACGAGTTCTGGGGCAAGACCCTTAAGTCCACTTGTAAATATTCCAAGAACTATTATTAGTAAAATGCGGCCTCGATAAACTTTTAATTCTGGCCATAGTTTTAATAAATTTGAAATCATTGGTTAGAGCCTAGCATAGTCATTGGGATTGGTCGATTAACGCTATTTGTCAGGCGTAAAGCGCGAGTGGACTCGCGCTTTCCGGAAAATCCTTTTTGTTTTTTTAGTATAAAATTAGATTCTTTTAACGCCCGATTAAGTGAGCCAGTTGCGGCATAGGTGGCAAGTGCACAATTTGGGGCAGCTACTTTTTTAAGAAACATTTTTAGAAAATTTTCCGTCCATAATTCTGGAGTAGATTTGCTACTGAATGCATCAAAAAAAATAACTCCAAATATTGTAGAAAAATCAGTATCGCTAGTTAACCATTCACGTAAAATAAATTGTTTTTTTTCATATAATTCAAGCAGTTGAGATTTTATAAATTGTGGTTTAAGAGTAAATTCATTGGCAACACAGTCTAATACCTTATTTAAAGTGCCATATATCTCGCTTTGTAATTCTGAGGCAGAAGTCATATCTAATAGCCAATTAGTAAAGCTAGTGCGTAAATTTGTATCTCCTTCAAAACTTTCAAGATAAAAATCACTAAGTGTTTTTTTTGTATGCAGTATATAGGCGACGGCAATCATTTCATTATAGCCGCATCCAATGCCCAATGAAAGCACACGAGGCGGGCAGCCGAGCTCTAGTGCCTCATGCAACACGCCCTTGTATACGAAAAGACTTTCGGCCAAGGCCCCATCGCGGTGATGCATAGCCTCAGGGCGAAATTTATCACTTGAAAGACATATAGAGGGGCTACCATCATTAGTGGTAAAGAACTCGTAGTTAGAGTCTCCCTCAACAATTAATTTGCTCATTTAGCCTCAATGCATTATCAGCATGTTATATGATATCGCAATCTAATTGGCGAGGTCTTCCTTACCACTCTATCGGCCAGCATTACAAAGCTATTTTTGGCGAAAAAGTCTATAAAATTCCTGTAAGTGTTGCTGTGACATGCCCTAACCGTGAAGGATTTCGTGGTATGCAAACCTGTAATTTTTGCGATACCTGGGGTTCATCTGCTTATCCAGATTTACAAGGACTAGAGCTTATTTCGCAAATTGAAGAATCGCGTGAGCGCGTTCTTAGGCGTATTAATGCGGGCAAATTTTTAGTTTATTTTCAGGCCTACACCACGACTTTTGCGAAAGTTGCAAAGTTACGAGAGCAAATAGCTGCATCTTTAAAAGTTGATAAAATTGTGGGCATTGTGGTTGGTACACGACCTGATTGTATATCTGATGCACTTATTGATCTTTTACGTGAATTTTCTGAGAAATGTTACGTGTCGGTCGAATTTGGCGTGCAGTCTTTTGACGAGAATCAGCTTATTTGGATGCGTAGGGGACACACCGCAAAAAAATCTATGCAGGCATTGTTTCGTGTGAGTGAATCCTGCCCAAAAGTAAATTTAGGCATTCACCTAATGTTTGGGCTGCCACACGAAACAGACGCTGACGCGATAAAAGCTGCGAAAATATGTAATTCTTTGCCAATTGATAATGTAAAGCTTCATAATCTTCACGTGCTAAAAAATACTTCATTAGCCGCAGATTTTACTGCTGGCAAATTCGTGCCAATTTCGCTTTCTGATTACGTAGACCGTGCGATATTATTTTTGCAGCATCTTAACCCACGTATTGCAATTCATCGTCTGGCAGCCCTTTCAAGTCGCCGTGAAGAATTAATTGCGCCTAAATGGACCAGTAAAAAAATGGAGATATATCAAATTTTTTTAAATACTATGGCCGAGCGTGGATCATATCAGGGGCAATCATATAAACCATTAGTAGATGAGGTACATCATGCGCAAATTTGAATCTTTGGCTCTTCGCTTTGACGGAGAGAAAATATGGGTTCTTGATCAAATGCTTTTGCCGCAAAAAAAAATTTGGTTAGACGCAACTTCTCCTGAAAAAATGATTGAATATATCAGGGCTTTAAAAGTGCGTGGTGCCCCGCTAATAGGTATTGCTGCAGCTTTTTGCCTTGCACGGTTAGCTGAGAGCGGCGAAACTGAAGCCGAATACCGCAAGGCGGCTGAGAGTTTGCGCGCGTCGCGCCCAACAGCAGTTAATCTTATGAACGCAGTTGATAAGCTTACAGCATTTCGCCCTGGTCAAATGAATGTGCGTGATATTGTTGAACTTGCGGAAAGATTTTTTCGAGAAGATCAAAAGCTTTGCGAAAATATTGCTAAGTATGGCGCAGAGCTTGTGCTAGACGGTGACGGCATTATCACTCACTGTAACACCGGGGGACTAGCTACCGCTGGCGTTGGCACAGCTATGGGTATTATTCGTCGCGCGCATGAAGAGAAGAAAAAAATTCATGTTTATATAGATGAGACAAGACCGCTTCTTCAGGGCGGGCGTCTTACTGCCTGGGAGATGGCAGAGCTGGCAATACCGCACACCTTAATTTGCGATAGTGCCGCTGCTATTCTTATGCGTGAAAAACGGATTACAAAAGTTATTGTGGGTTGTGATCGTATTGCGCTAAACGGAGATTTTGCCAACAAAGTTGGTACATACGGGTTGGCAGTGCTGGCTCGTCATCACGGCATCGCATTTTATGTGGCCGGCCCCTACACTACAATTGATTTGCATTGTGAAAGTGGCGCCGATATTCCTATTGAAGAACGCGCAGCAGATGAGGTTAGGGGAGTGTGTGGCGCTTTTGGTGAAGTTGTTTGGGCGCCTAGGGCAACGCCAGTTTTTAATCCGGCTTTTGATGTTACGCCTGCGGCGCTTGTTTCGGCATGGATATTAGACAAAGGTGTTTACACTACTGAAGATATAAAACGAGGAGGGCTGATAGAGTGTACGCAATCATAGGAGGCTCAGGTTTTGAAAAGTTCGATGGCTTTCAAGTTATTAAGAATTTAGACAGAAATACTCCATTTGGGTTAGCTTCGTCAGGCTTAAAATTGGTGAAGGTTGGCGCCAATGAGTGTATTTTTCTTTCAAAGGCTGAATCAAACAACTATCGCCAAATGGGTGCAATCAGAAAGGTGATCGACCCAAATCATACTCCATCAGTCACTTGAACACGTTGGAGCATAGAATATATATTAATTTGTCTAACAGATACATACCAAATTGCGGTCGCCGTAGACGTTGTCGATGCGGCTGACAGTAGGCCAAAATTTATGTTCATGTACCCACGGTAATGGGTATGCAGCCTTCTGGCGAGAATAAGGATGTTCCCACTTATCGCCAGTTACATGTGAAAGACTATGTGGCGCATTTTTTAATACATTATTATGATCGCGGCTGAGCTTTGCATTTTCAATTTCGCGAATTTCTTCGCGAATAGAAATCATAGCTTCACAAAAGCGGTCAAGTTCAGCAAGAGATTCGCTTTCTGTAGGTTCGATCATAAGTGTGCCGGCAACGGGCCATGACATAGTTGGCGCATGAAAGCCGTAGTCAATTAAGCGCTTTGCAATATCATCGACATTTATATCAGCAGACACTTTAAACGGTCGACAGTCGATAATGCACTCGTGAGCTACCCAACCGCTTTTTCCTTGATATAAAACCTTGTAGTGAGAAGAAAGTTTTTTAGCCACGTAATTAGCGTTTAAAATTGCAACTTGAGTGGCTTTCTTTAAACCCTCAGACCCCATCATAGCAATGTAAGCCCAAGAAATTGGTAATATACCTGCCGATCCCCAAGGGGCTGCAGATACTGCAGAGATACCACTTTTGGGGCCACATTCTGGTACTATAGAATGTTTTGGTAAAAACGGTTTTAAGTGCGCGCTAACGCCTATAGGCCCGATACCTGGGCCGCCCCCGCCATGGGGTATGCTAAATGTTTTATGTAAATTTAAGTGGCAGACATCGACACCAAATTCGCCGGGGCTAGCGATACCGACAAGAGCGTTTAAATTAGCCCCGTCCATATAAATTTGCCCGCCGTTTTGGTGAACAACTTCACAAATCTCTTTGATAGAATCTTCAAACACACCGTGAGTTGATGGGTAAGTGATCATAAGTGCAGCAAGATTTTCGCGATGCTCATAAGCCCGCGCCTTAATGTCTGAAACATCGACATTGCCAAGATCGTCACATCTAATTGGTATCACTTTAAAGCCCGCCATAACGGCACTTGCCGGATTGGTGCCGTGTGCACTTGTCGGGATCAAACAAATATTTCTGTGAGATTCTTTTTTAGCTTCATGAAAGGCACGAATCACTAGAAGGCCTGCATACTCACCTTGCGAGCCAGCATTTGGCTGCAGTGAAATACCTGAAAAACCAGTTATTTGTGAAAGCCAATTTTCTAGTTGATGAATAATTTCAAGATAACCCGGTGCCTGATCAAGTGGCACAAATGGGTGAATATCGCTAAATTCTGGCCAAGTTATAGGCATCATTTCACTTGTGGCATTAAGCTTCATAGTGCATGAGCCAAGTGGTATCATTGCTTGGCAGAGGGTTAAATCTTTCTGCTCAAGTCGTTTAATGTAGCGAAGCATTTCAGTTTCAGAGTGGTAGGAATTAAAAGTTCGGTGTGCGAGATATTTAGATTCGCGGATTAGTTCTTTTGGCAAGCGCGTCGTCGCCTTAATATTTTTTAGATTAATAAACTTTTTATCCTTTAGTTCAGCAAAAAGTTGCAAGATTTTTTCAACGTCAGCTA
>MEPT01000055.1:7838-15694 GCA_001769925.1 Bdellovibrionales bacterium RBG_16_40_8 | reverse complement strand
TTAGAGTAGTATCGTCCCATTTACCCAAATTAATTTCGTGCTTCGTAAATAAATTAAGGGTTTTTTGTAATTCGGATTCAGTTGCGAGTGTTATACAAAGTGTATCAAAAAAACTGTCTGCGTTTTTCACCTGGTAGCCAAGCGATACAAGCTCTTCGCATAAAAGTGAAGCTAGATTATGTACTATTTTCGCAATTCTTTTTAGTCCCTCAGGGCCATGATAGACGGCATACATCGACGCCATAACTGCGAGTAAAACCTGCGCTGTACAAATATTGCTGGTGGCTTTTTCGCGACGAATATGCTGTTCACGTGTTTGCAAAGAAAGTCTTAGTGCCGGATTACCATATACATCTTTTGATATACCGATAATTCGTCCTGGTAATAGGCGAGTAAATTCTTCTTTTGTAGCAATATAGGCAGCATGTGGCCCACCAAAACTCATGGGTACACCAAAACGTTGTGTGCTGCCAATTACTGTGTCTGCACCCCATTCGCCAGGTGGTTTAAGTAAACATAAACTAAGAATGTCTGAGGCAACAATAAAATGGGCGCCCACATTTGCATATTGCTTGGCTGCGTTTTCGTAATTGCAAATTTTGCCAGTGGCAGTTGGGTATTGTGCAAAAACAGCAAAGAAAGAATTATCTATTTTTGCTTTATGTATATCACCAACTACGACATCAATATCTATAGGGTGAGCACGCGTTTTCATGATCTCGATCGTCTGTTTAAATGTGTCGCTGTCGACAAAGATTTTACGGCGTATATTTTTTTTCTGCGCGTGAAAACTCATCGTCATGGCTTCAGCTGCAGCAGTGCCCTCGTCAAGTAACGAGGCATTAGCAATACGAAGTCCGGTCAGGTCAGCTATTAAAGTTTGAAAATTAAGTAAAGCCTCCATGCGGCCTTGAGAAATTTCAGCTTGATAAGGTGTGTAGGCTGTGTACCAGCCTGGATTTTCTAAAATATTACGTAAAATAACCGGAGGAGTAAAAGACCCATAGTATCCTTGCCCAATGTAGGATTTAAAAATTTTATTTTTTTTAGCTATTTGGCGAGCGCTTTGTAGAAATGTATTTTCAGTTAGTCCCTTACCGATATCTAGCTGCTTTTTATTGTGGATAGCACTGGGCGTCGCTGCTACGACCATCTCTTCGAGATCGCTTACGCCCAACAGTTTGAGCATGGCATTTAAATCTTCCGCAGACGGCCCTACATGCCGCGAGACAAAACGTTCCATGCAAAAACAACCTTCGTATTAGTGAATTTTGCTTACAGACTTAACTTTACTTGCAGACTTTCTCGGGCGTTTTAATTTAACAGATTTGCCTGCTGTTGATTTAATTTTATTTTTTAAGTCATTTGAGGCTTTTACAATGGTTACGCGATGCTTAGATATTTTAGTTTTGATATTTTTAAAATGTTTTTCAGCATCATTTTTTGTACGTTTTAGAACTTTAAGGCTTTTGTTGAACTCACGATCAAATTGTTTTTGCGCTTTATGTACGGCGCGAGTTGCTTCATTGTAGCGACGTTCAAGCGCCTTAAGGCGGCCATTCGCCTCAGAGCTTAGGTGTTCATGAATGTTGAAATTTTTGATTTCTGTTTGAATTTCAGAAGCAATTTTGCCTAGCTCTGATTTTAGTTCATCGATACTTTTAACCTTTAGAAGTTCCTCAAAACGATTTAGCCAGCGGCTGTCTTCGTGATGAGGATTGGTGCTTTGCTGCGTATTAGATCCTTCAGCTTTAGTGACTGTTTCATTATTTTGAGTAGACATAATATCTCCTATGAAAATTAGATGATTTGCGAATGACTTTCGTTAAATATGTACATAAAGTCAAGCCCGATGAAAGTTTTGTCAGTCACACGATTTCTAAACCTTTCTGCGCAAAACCGCCTACCAGATATTGTGCAAGTCGGCGGAAGGTACCATAAAAGGGGTGCAAGCGCGGTTATTGGCAGCGCTGGCGCAGACCTTCTTTTACCAGCTGAGCTTTATGGGGCACTAGATGGCGATTTAATAACCGTAATTGTGGAGAAAGGTAAAATTGACTTTTCAACGGGCATACCCAGACCAAATAAAATCATGAAGCATGATGTCGTTTTTCGCTCGCAAACAGATTTTATGGAGCGATCTCCATTTAATGCTAATACGGCTAAACTTTGGTCTGATTTTCTTTTTGCGACAAGAACTTTTTTTCGCACTCAGGGGTTATTTGAAGTGACAACACCTAGTTTAGTAAAAAACCCAGGTATGGAGCCTGAGCTTGAACCATTTGCCACAGAGTTTAAGGTCGGGGATAGGTTTGATAAATATTTTTTACCAACTTCTCCTGAGCTTCATTTAAAAAAAATGATTGTTAATGGTTTTACAGATATCTTTGAAATTAAAACAGTTTTTCGCAACGGTGAGTTAACGTCTTATCACCAGCCCGAATTTTCTATGCTAGAATGGTATCGAGGTTTTGGCGACCTTGAGCTAATTGTCGAAGATCTTTGTGCTTACATTCAATTTATTGAAGAGAAAGTTTTTGTGCGTCAAAGCCAAATAACGAGTATAAAAAAATATTCAGTAGCTGAGCTTTTTTATTCTGTTTTACAATTTGAGATGACCCCTGTGACAGATAAACAAGAACTACTACAACTGGCAGATAAGTTAGAACTAATGCCTGCAAAAGAGTTTACATGGAACGACCTGTTTCATTTATTATGGGTAGCTAAAATAGAACCAGCAATGACAGCTGAGCCATTTTTGTTATTTGATTTTCCGCCTTCTCAGGCAGCACTTGCGAAAATTAATTCTCGTGGTTGGGCCGAGCGAATGGAGTTTTTTTGGCATAAAATAGAAATCGCCAATGCTTTTTTTGAACTAACTGATCCTATAGAGCAGCGAGTACGCTTTGAGAGAGATCAAAAGCTGCGAAAGTATTATGAGCGAACTTATCTAGAAATTGACGAGACTTTTATGCGGGCTTTAGAAGTTGGGTTGCCCCCGAGTGGCGGTATTGCTCTTGGGCTTGATCGTTTGTTTATGGCCCTTATGGGCATTAGAGACATTCGTGAAACAAGGGCGTTTTGGGTTTAAAAAGCCACTTAACTAGTTAGTGGCTCCAGGTATAATTTATTAAGCCCATAAGCACATACTGATCATAGGTTGAAGTTTCTACGTTTGAGGTATTCGTAGTATAGCTAGCGTTAGCGGTATAACTCCATGCCTCATTTACGATTTTATTTAGGCCGAAAATTATAGAAGTATTATTATCTTTGCGGCTATCAGCACTTTTTTCGAAATTTTGTAAGTAATAGTTTAAACCACCGTTCCAGGTAGTATTTCTAAATTTTACTATTGGGGCGGCATAAATAGCGCTTAACTCAATTCGTGAATATTTTTTTTCATCACCTTTTGCGTTGTTTGCGACATATCCCAAGCTGCCTATAACCGCACGTTTTTTTGAACTATCAAGAAATACGGTTTCGGTTTTTTTAAAACTTAGCTTTAGTGCATCGGCATTGGTAACAACGTCAGACGGTAGAAGTGCATCATCATCTCTAATATCAATATTGTAACTTGAAAACCAGTCATCTTTCATGACTTGCATAAAATCAATATTAATCATAGCGGTGTTTAGTATTTTTGGTCGACCACCGGTAGCATTGGCATCAAGATAAACCATTTCGTAACCTGGCGCTAGACCAAGCTTATAGCCCTTTTTTAACCACATGCCTTTAAAATTCACCGGCATGGTTAGCGTGTAAGCTAGCGGATCTGCTTGAACAAAATCGGTGCTGAATGATTGAGTATTAGTTATTGCAAACTTGCCGCTTAAGTCATAATTTTCGCGGTAAAAAAATCTGTACTCGGCATCGCCGCTCAAAGTCCATCGCTCGCCACCTTTATTGCTGGGGGTACTTGTTGAGGTATCGTTGTTCGACGTTAATAGAATATTTGAGTCGTAACTTAGCCCGCCATGCATGTGTAAGATAATTTTTTTTGAAGCCATTTTTTTAAATTCGCTTAGACGGGCAATTTTCTCGATGTATTCTTCAGCTTTTTTGTCGAGAGCAGGGTCTTTAGAATTATCAAGCACGTATTCAAACGAAGCCTGTGCTTTTATAAGATTATCTTCAGCGAAAAGAATAAGCCCCTCATAAAATGCGGCAGATACAGATAGTGTTGGATCATTGGTTTTTTTTACGTCTGCAAAATAACTTTGTGCAGAGGCTAACTCTTTTAGGCGGTAGTGAATTAGACCCATGTAGTATTTTTTCTCAAGATCAGTTTTCGCATTAGGTTCTGAAAGTTTAAGAGTGATCAAAGCATCGTCAAATTTATTAACTCTGTAGAGAGAAACTCCGAACATATAATAGTTTTCTTTATTATCAGGGTCGAGCTCTACAGATTTGCGAAATAAATCTTCAGCCTCATTAAATTCAGCCTTCATATAGTGAGTGATAGCTTGACGAGACAAATCTTCAGCTTGAGCTTGGCGCCGCATTTTCTCAGCCATTGCCATTTTTGCTTGTTCTTGACGTTTTGCTATCATTTTTTGCTGCTCTAGTTGCTCTAGGCGTAGACGATCGCTTTCGCGTTGCGCGGCCTCTTGAGCAAGTTTTGCCACAGCTGAAGCCTGTGCAGCCATTTGCGCCACCTGTACAGAGTTTTCAGATGCTTGTGGTTTTACGAGCTTTGCTTGTTCGGCCTTTTTGTTGGCGGCTAACTCTTGATTATAAACCTCACGCGCTTTAGCTGCCTGTTCAGGAGTGTCATATACCTCTAGAACTTGCACGCCCTTATTTCGTTTTATTATTAGTGGCTGAGATTTAATATTACCGCTTTGCAGAATTGCGTTAAAGCTTTCAACAGCACGACTATCATTACGTAAATTCTTAGGCGGAATATATACTTCAGGGGCAATTTGCCCAGCTTCAGTCCAGTTCAATGAAAAGCGTCCTGAAAAAATAGAAGAGTCAGGTTCAGTCTCATCAACAGAAATTTTGGCAATTTTACCGGTATTTTTATCTAACAAAAACATAAAAGCCGAGTCTATGGTTTTGCTACTTTTATTCCACTCAGCCGAAGCATAGCTAATATCAAAACTTTTAACGCTAGCTGTAGGTGACTCTGTCGCATGCGCAAAAGATAGCGCCACGGCAAATAAGTTAATTAGAACTGACATCCGTATAGAGTATCTAAGTAAATTAGTACGCGCAACTTAAGACTCTTATGGGCAGTTTGTGTGGCCGGTTATACAGGTGTTGATAATCAGTTTACGTTTCGTGTTTACAATCTCGTGTATAAAATCATTTTTGGGAGGTAGCAGCACGTTTGGCACAGGTGCTGGACCAATTGGCAGGCTGCCCATTACAGGTAGTATTGGTGGCATGCTAGCGTTTGGTGCCCCGGCAAGGTCACCAGTTAAAAGCATTGATCCGCCGCCAATGGCTGTTGGCATTCTAGCTGGAGCTGCAGTGCCTGCGTTTATTTCTTTGCGCTCACTGCTTGCTTGTTTTTTATCATCCTTGGCAGTTTCTTTTTTCTCTTTATCTGATTCGGCGGGTTTGCGTTTATCAAAATCTGGGGTGTCTGCAGCTTTTGTTGCGTCAGATTGCTTCTCCATATGAGTTAGCTCATTTTTTGGCACATCAGCGGGTTTATCTGGAGTTGCGCTACCAATTACGGCAGAGGTCTGCCCCATATTTACCATAACTGAGTTTAAAATTTGCCCATTTGGGCCAGGTTGACCAAAAGCCACACGACCTTCAAATGTTACGACTTTTGTTTCGTGTGTTTTCTTGTCAAAAGATGTAAAAAAGTCTGTGCCCCGTACTCCGGCTACCGCACTTGGGGTTGTTACCTGAAACGTGTTATCGCCATCGTACTTCTGATTAACCTTGGCTCGCACCTTACCGTATAAAACATTTAGCAAAACATTTTTTTTATCTTCACTTGGCTTATACTCATAATTTTGAATTTGAATTCTTGTATCAGGTGAAACATTAAGTTCATTATTGTCCACCATTACGATTTTGGCTCGCGAATCTTTACCAGCAATAATTGTGTCTTTTGCAAAAACTTTCTGGCCAATTTTGGCCTTTGTTTCTTGGCTACTTGAATTTTGTATTACTCGCACATCGCCTTTTACAACACGAAGTATCCCATGAATAGATTGAGCATGTAACTTAGGAGTATAAAATATGAGTGATCCCAGCAAACTAAGAACAAATAAAGATATTATTTTACGAGTCATATTTTCTCCGGTTTACGTTTAAACAATTAATTTATTTTTCTCATAGGGCCTATCGGCATCGATTGGTTAAAACTTGACTAAAGTATTGCAAAGGTGTCGCCGCTAAGTAGAAATGTCCTATTTTGGGACTTTTTGAAGCGATGCGTTAAGCTGTCTCTTTTTGTGTCATGAAGAAAAAAACAAATTGAAGTCGCTGAAAAATTAAGTTTAAGCGCGAGGCAAGTGCGTAGATTGAAGCTAAAGGTTGAACAAAATGGCATTAAAAACTTAGCTCACGGTTTGCGAGGTCATGGCAGCAATAATTACATAAGTGATATTAAAAAGAACTTGGTTTTAAGTCTTTGAAACAGCCCTCCTAATGTGACTTTTGTGCCACACTAGGACTTCGTTTGAGCAGTGAGTTTATTAATTTGCTATTAAAGTTAGAACATTACGTTAACTAGAAGTAGCCGCCTGCTTCGCCTTCATCCTCATCATCTTCATCACTAACGATTAGCGCATCTTCATCTTCGTCTTCTGTGTCTTCTGGCTCTAATTCGTCGAGGTCAACGGCTTGATTATTAGTTTGAGATTCTTCGCCGTCGTAACCGCGGCCGAGCTCCTCCTCCGAATCGTCTAGATCTGACAAAAAGGCTGAAGTTGCGGCAGTTGTCATAATGCCAGCGCCAGCAGCTTTAGGCTTTGAGACTTTTTTGCGAGCAACTGCTTTTGGTTTTTTTGCAACTTTGCGTTTTGCTCCGTGTTTTGCTACTTTTTTTGCTGCCTTGCGGGCTCCGCCTCGAGCAGCTTTTTTCTTAGTTGTTTTTTTCTTAGTTGTTTTTTTTGCTTTTTTTCTAGCCATACATCCACCCCTGTTTATTTTAGTAATTCACATCTAGCAGTTTTTAATTGATTCGATTACTAGGTCAACACAAAAATAAAAAACCCGATGCCGTAGGGCACCGGGTCCAGCTTTCCAACCTACCGTTACACTTAGCCTTTGATAAGGTTCAGTGCCACACTATTCATTTGGTTTGCTTGGGCTAGAGCTGCTGTTCCAGCCTGCAGGAGGATATTGTTACGGGTCAGCTCGGCTGAAGCTTCGGCCACATCCGTATCACGGATTCGGCTGTTTGCTGCAGACAAGTTTTCTTCTGAAATCAAGAGGTTGTTAGTCGTAGACTGCAACCTGTTTTGCAGAGCGCCAAGATTAGAACGCATTTCGTTAACACGAACTTGCGCTTCGTCCAGTTGTTCTAGTGCCGCTTGAGCACCTTCTTTTTGTGTATAGTCTATACCAGACAGTCCAAGTGCATCTAGTGTTGCAACGTTCTGACTAGCGTCGAAAGTGATGCGATCTTCAAAAGAGTCATTGTATAGGCCCACTTGAAAGTCAAACGCTGGCGAAGTTCCATCAAGAAGCTTTGATTTGCCCCAAGTTGTCACTTTGGAGATACGTTCAGATTCATTTTTTAACTGCTGAATCTCTGTATTGATAAAGCCTCGCTCGTTGGCGCCAACTGTGTCAGATGCGGCTTGGATACCCAGTTCACGCATACGGACTATGATGTTACCAATTTCATTAAGGCCGCCTTCAGCCACTTGCACCATCGATATACCGTC
>MEPT01000055.1:6667-7819 GCA_001769925.1 Bdellovibrionales bacterium RBG_16_40_8 | reverse complement strand
TGCTGAACGAATTTGCGCTTTCAAGTTTTCTGAAATCGCAAGCCCTGCGGCATCGTCAGCTGATTTGTTGATACGGCTACCACTAGAAAGTTTTGCGAAGCTATCGTTTAGCTTCGTCTGGCTTCCCACCAGATTTCTTTGCGCGTTAATCGCGGCTACGTTTGTTGATACTCTCATTCCCATTTTATAATCCTCCGTTTAAATTTTTAATTCAAATTTCATAAGCCCCTCCTTAGTTTTTTATGTTCTCTGGGGTCACTTGAGAACCGGCATCCAAGCCATTTAATTTTACAAACCCCGATTCATACTTCTTGTACCTAATTTGCCATCCTTGCCTGCCTCCTTTGTAACTCGTAACGTCCTATTTCTTCCTGTTGTCACGAGAGTGATTGTGTGTTTCAACTCTTGCGTGACAATAAAAAAATCGGCGTAGCCATCGGATTCTTGACAGGACAAGAGACCAATTTGGACTAATGATCTAGAAATCTGTTTTTAAGTCTGATCGAGTCTGTCAGACAGGAGTATTGAATTCAATACTATCATCGTAAGACTATGTGCGAGTAGTGAAAAAAAATTGCAGTTTTTTTGTCACAATTTGCGGAGTCTCTTCTGCAATTAAGTGGCCCGCATTGGCGATAGTGACAAGTCGCGAACGTGGATTTTTTTCAAGAAAAAGTGTTAAGCTCTTCATTCGCACAATTGGATCTTTTTCGCCGTAAATAATCAAAGCCTCACATTCAATGGCAGTAACCTCTTGTGTTAGCCTATGGTCGCGAATAAGATGTAAATGCTTGAAGAAGGTCTCGGCGGCTTCAGGTTTTTGGTGATAGGGCCTGTAGTAGTGTTCGATTACACTTTCTATATTTTCTGCTGGCCGCAATATGCATATTCGAAGATATATTTGTCTTACTAGTGCTGGTGTTACTATAAAGTTTCTTACCAATCGAACTCCCCACCACCATAGGCGGGGATTTAAACGAACCAGACGATGATCTACTGCTGGGGCTAGTAGGCCAACCTTTAAAACTCGGGCCGGAGAAGTTTTTGCCATCCAGGCGGCAATACCTCCACCCATCGAATGGCCTGCTAAAAAAAATTTTTCTATTTTAAGTTTATCTAGAAATTGAAAAATACGAAGGGTCTGCTCGTCTA
>MEPT01000055.1:4985-6628 GCA_001769925.1 Bdellovibrionales bacterium RBG_16_40_8 | reverse complement strand
AGCCTGGCAGATCAAAAGCCGTTATACGAAAGTCGTGGGATAATTCTTCAATCATGTGTCGCCAGCTGAAAATTGAAGCGCCAATACCATGAATTAGCACAAGGTTGGGCGATTTTTTATCTCCGCGCTGAATATAGCGAATACGAAATCCATCAATATCCGTAAATTTTGAATCAGGAAATATAGAGTCTGGTACCGACTGAGGTAGCCTTAGGTATTGCTTTGCCCATCGTACTAATTTATAGAAAAGCCAGCAGACTAGACAAAAAGTTATTAATCCAAAAGCGATTTTAATGGTGTTCACCAAAGTAAAATGCATTAACACTTATTTAAAATCTCGATCTAGCACCGTTTTTCGCCCGTCACTTCGAGCTTTATCTATAGCCTGATCGCATTTAAGTCGCACAAAATCTGATAGAACATTCATAACGTCGGCTGATGTATTCATTTCAGAGCGAGCACGAATGTAGTCCTTAAGCTTAGATGCGACGATTAAAATATCTTTAGGTATATTTGGCTGTTGAGAAATTATTCTTCGGGCGGGCTCTATAGGTACACGATTTGTTAGCGGCGATTTTTGCTCGACTGCCGCAGCATCGCGATGTTTGGCGCCAGGCACGTGAGCATCCCAGCATGCAATTGAGCAAAAAACATAACCAGTTCTCTGGCCGTTGCAGGTTGAAACACTACACTCATAATATTTTTGCTCAAAGCCTATTATTTTTTTGCAGGTACTACACTTGCGCCAGCCGTCTGAGTTTTGCATCATATTAATCAATTATTAGCAAAGTACGATTTTATGACAATATCATTTCACAAAAAAAAGTGAGTAAGGTCTAGTCTATCTCTTGTGACCGGCATAGAGCCATTTTACCAGTAAGATCATAAAGTCTGAGCTGGTTTTCGCGGGTATGTTTTTCAAAGCGAAATCCCATGGCACACTTTTTTAGTGAATGGCTAAAATAACTGCACTGTTCGCAACAATATATAAGGCTTAGTTCACGTAGGTCGCGGGGGTTAACTCCGTCTAAAATAATGCTGCGGCGTTCAGGCTGATTAATAATTTTAGGCCTTTTTTCATGAGGAATCTCTGGCCTTAGCGGTGTGAAGTCTGGCCGAGTATTATTACGTTTTGACAAATTCATAATTAACCACACTATTATCATATCATGATCGACTTAAACAAGATGACTCGAAAAAGCCAAGATGCCTTGCAAGCTGCGGTGCGACTGGCCGAAGACGGCTGTAATACGCACGTTGAGCCAGACCATATTATTTTTGAGATCGTTAGGCAAGAAAGTGGAATAGTGCCCCAAGTACTTGAAACACAAGGGGTAAATGTATCTGAGATAATTAGCCTTTTGACAAAAAGATTGCGTGAATTGCCGCAAGTCACAAAGGGCAATAACGCGCAGGTTTCAGCGTCGCAAAATTTTGCAGCTCTATATAGATCGGCAGAAATTGAGGCTAAATCTCTGGGTGATACCTATATTTCTACTGAGCATTTCTTACTTGGCCAGCTGAAAGAAAAATCGAGTGAACTTACCAGAATTTTCGAAAAGTGCGGAGTGAACTACAATAGTTTTTCAGTTACGTTGAAAGGCAAACGAGGAGAGCAAAAAGTGACTGACGATAATCCAGAA
>MEPT01000055.1:2680-4912 GCA_001769925.1 Bdellovibrionales bacterium RBG_16_40_8 | reverse complement strand
TCAGCAATAGCGGTTTTACCAACGCCTGGCTCGCCAATTTAAAAATAATCCAGTTTTAATTGGCGAGCCAGGCGTTGGTAAAACCGCTATTGCTGAGGGGCTTGCTCTGCGCATTATCAATAAAGACGTTCCAGAGGTGTTGCTTAACAAAAAGTTATTATCTCTTGATATGGGATCACTTATTGCCGGCGCTAAATATCGCGGAGAATTTGAAGATCGCTTAAAAGCAGTGATTAAAGAGGTTACTGCCGCTAATGGACATATTATTTTATTTATCGATGAGCTGCATAACTTAGTTGGTGCGGGCAAGACTGATGGTGCCATGGATGCCGGCCAGCTATTAAAGCCAGCACTAGCTCGAGGGGAGCTTCGTTGTATCGGCGCCACAACTCTTGATGAATATAGAAAATACATCGAAAAAGATAAAGCTCTCGAAAGACGTTTTCAAACCGTTTTAGTGCAAGAGCCAAATGAGATTGATGCTATTACTATTTTGCGCGGACTTAAAGAAAAATACGAAGTTCACCATGGAGTGCGCATTACTGACGGTGCAATTGTGGCGGCGGTAAAGCTTTCAAATCGTTATATTGCTGATAGGTTTTTACCAGATAAGGCCATAGACTTGATGGATGAAGCAGCCTCGCGACTTTCTATTGAAATTAACAGTGTGCCATCTGAAATTGACGAGATCGAGCGTAAGATAACTCAACTTAAAATTGAAAATGAAGCATTAAAAAAAGAAAAAGATGAGCCAGCCAAAGAACGGTTAGCGAAGATTAAACAAGAAATTAATGAGCTTGACGAAAAAAATAAGGCTTTGCGTTCTAGATGGGAGAAAGAAAAACAAAGTATTACGGGTTTAAAAACGGTAAAAGAAGATATTGAAAATGCTCGTTTAGAAGTTGAGCGAGCTGAGCGAGAAGGTCGCCTCGAAAAAGCGGCTGAGCTTAAATATGGTAAACTACCTGAACTTGAGAAAAAACTAAAAGTATATAACGAAAAAGCTAAAGATAATAAATCTGAAAATCAGTTATTGCGCGAAGAAGTTACGCCTGATGAAATTGCCGAAGTCGTCGCCAAATGGACAGGCATTCCTGTGCAAAAAATGCTTGAAAGAGAAACTGAAAAGCTTATGCACATGGAAGACGTTCTTCGTAAACGCGTGGTCGGGCAAGACAAAGCGCTTACGGCTGTAGCAGATGCTATTCGTCGCGCGCGGGCTGAAATTTCAGACCCGAATCAGCCGATCGGTAGCTTTATGTTTTTAGGTCCAACCGGAGTGGGTAAAACCGAAACAGTAAAGGCACTTGCAGAATTCATGTTTGACACCGAAGAGGCCGTAGTGCGCATCGATATGTCAGAGTACATGGAGAAACATTCAGTATCACGCTTAATTGGCGCGCCCCCAGGTTATGTTGGCTACGAAGAGGGTGGTCAATTAACCGAGACCGTGCGCCGTCGCCCATACAGTGTGGTGCTTTTTGACGAGATTGAAAAAGCCCATCATGAGGTTTTCAACGTGCTTTTGCAGGTGTTAGATGACGGTCGCCTTACTGACGGTCAAGGCCGCACCGTAGATTTTCGCAATACCGTTTTTGTTATGACTTCTAATATTGGCTCACAGTCGATAATGGATGAAAAATTAACAAACGAGCAGAGGCGCGAAGCAGTTTTATCGCAACTTAAAGATCACTTTCGCCCAGAATTTTTAAACCGCGTTGATGAGATTATTGTTTTCGACAGTTTAAGTGAAAAACTTTTAGATAACATTGTAGATATTCAATTAGAAAACGTGCAAAAACGTCTTGAAGAGAAAAAAATTAAACTCAAATTCACCAAAAAAGCCAAAGAGTGGTTGGCAAAAAAAGGGTTCGACCCAATTTACGGTGCGCGCCCGCTTAAGCGTGTGATTAAAACCGAGGTGCTTAACCCCTTAGCTAAAGGCCTTATTGCCGGCGAATTCACTTCAGGCCAAACCATCACCATCGAGGCTCACGACCTCGGCCTCATCTTCAAATAGGTGCCAGGCGCTTTTATGTGTCGCACGCGCGTCATTTTATCATGAGCGTTGGGAGATATTTTTCTAAAAAAATTCTGTTATTGTATTGGTACTAGCCATCCGCCGATTTTATACTGTACCGGTTCGCAATGTTGAAGGCGGAAGTTTTCTGGAAGGGACGTTGAGGAAATACTTCTCAAAAACGTTCGCGTTCTATTAAGGATCGGTAGTCC
>MEPT01000055.1:650-2649 GCA_001769925.1 Bdellovibrionales bacterium RBG_16_40_8 | reverse complement strand
CCGGGTCATCATTTATCTAGAACTTAACGTGTACATTTCCAGTCCTAGCACCTGCTGCAGAGATGACCTTCACAAAGAGATCAATAGAAATCCTTGCAACGGCACCATTTTTAATTGCTGACACCTTGGATCGAGCAATGCCAGATAGTTTAACAATTTCATTCACTGTAAGTTTAGATTGTTTGATAGCTTTTACAGCTATTTTTGAAAGTTGCGCTTTATGCTCCATTAAAACTGCATCAGCAGGACTAAGACCCAAAACTTCAGCCAATTCAATTGAAGTTTTGGCTACAGAATAATTTTTTCTTTTATTCGTTTGTGGCCAGTTTCAATTTCATGCTGTGGTGATTTACGAGTTTTCTTTTCAAACCCATGAAACACTAAAATTCCATAGCTCGTTTCAATCATATAAAAGGCTCAATGAATTCCATCCACTCCTCATAAGCGAATTTTAGCGCAGCCTTGAGCAACCGACTTAAGTTGAGACGGCCTTTAGCCGATAAGCTTGTATGACTTGTGGATTGGAAAAATCGAAAAAAGCTGCTTTATCTATTGCGAATATACTGCGGAGCCTTATGGCACGCGATGCAAAAGAAGTATTTATTTTATTCTTGTTGGCAGTCTCACTCTGGGGCGCGACTGCTTTTGGGGCAAGTATCAATAAAAAAACTATAAAACCTGCAGGCCAAGGTGGGGATTATACGTCGCTAGCTGCTTGGCAGGCAGGAGAGTTAGCAGCGGGCCGAGGGGACTTAGTTTCAAGAAACGAAATTGCAGTAGCAGAGATCAGCGGAAACTGGGCAAACCCAGATACAAATCGCATAGTAATTGACGGATGGAATACAGACGCAAATCATTATATACATATTTATACAACAGGTACGGCAAGACACAAAGGGGTGTGGGATGATACCAAATATCGCATGGAGGCCTCTCTTCAGGGAAATTTTGTTATAGAAATTCGAGAAGAAAATACGCGAATTGATGGTCTTCAGATAAGCTTCACCGGGTCGGACAATGCGAACGCAGGCAGTAATTATTCTGCTGGCATTAGTATTGGCGGCGGCTGGCTAGGCCCTTATCTACTTAAAGGTGAAGTGTGGTTGTCTAATAACATCATAAAAAGTACCGGACTTGCGCACTCGTCTCGTGATACCGGCATTGTATCAGGCAGCGGCCGAGTGATTAAAATATGGAACAATATCATTTATGGCATGGGCGGTAGCAAGATTCAAAGTCGCGGCATTTACTATTGCGAGTACAGTGCGAGTGTTTATATTTATAACAATACCATTTACAATAGTGGGTACGGGATAATGTTTGATGCGGACACGGGGGTTGGTAAAGATGGTGGTGGCATGGTGCTGCTAAAAAATAATCTTAGTTTTGATAACAACCTTGGTGATTATGGCTACAAGATGAGAGGTTATAACGCGGCATCAGTAAATAATATCTCAAAAGATAATACCTCTCCGAATTCTGAATTCAGAAATCAATCAATCTTTGTAAGTAGCGCATCAAGTGGTAATTTTCATCTTACAAGTCAGGCGGCGAATGCGATAGATAAAGGTGTTAATTTATCTGCTGATGCACAGATAGCATTTAATACTGATATAGACGAAGAATCGCGACAGACCGGTAGCGGCTGGGACATTGGGGCTGATGAAAGAATGCAAGGACCTATAGTAGATACAACTCCGCCGGCCGCACCTTCTGTGGTGAGAGACGGAGCATTTTGGGGAGCTGATTCTAATTACACGTCGTCAAGAACACAGTTGTCAGCGAACTGGGATACAGCGATAGACGCTGAAAGTGGAATTTCTGGATATAAATATGCAATCGGCACGACCCCTGGTGGAACAGATACGGTAAACTGGACAAAAATTGAAGCTGTAACGTCAGTAACCAGGACGGGATTAAATTTAACTCTTGGTATGACGTACTATTTTAGTATTAAAGCGATAAATGCGGCTTCACCGACGCAGGAGAGTGTAGCGTC
>MEPT01000055.1:145-638 GCA_001769925.1 Bdellovibrionales bacterium RBG_16_40_8 | reverse complement strand
ATCAGGGGTGGAGTATTGCGTGTGCACCCTACCAATAAAAGATATTTTACTGACGACAGCGGAGAGCCAATTTATATGACCGGCTCGCACACGTGGTTTCTTATACAAAAACGTGATGCCTGGGGCCAGTCAGATATTAGTTACCAACATATGGAAGATTATCTCGATTGGGTAGAATCTTTTGGGCATAACTTTCAGCGAGTCTGGGTGAATATGCCGTATCTTGATGGCCCCTTTCCATGGAAGCGTACAGGCCCTGGTAATGCATGGGACGGCGGTTTGAAGTTCGATGTGTCACAATTTGATCAGAATTATTTTAACTTAATGAGAGAGAGAGTTCTTCAAATAACTAATCGTGGTATGTATGTAGCAATAATGATTTTTGGCTCAGGTAATGCCATGAGGGGTGCTCCAGGTTCAAGTGGTTGGCCCGAAGTCGTATGGAATCCTCTTAATAACGTAAACGCCGAGTTAGGAACCGCTTTCAGTGAAA
>MEPT01000055.1:0-119 GCA_001769925.1 Bdellovibrionales bacterium RBG_16_40_8 | reverse complement strand
AACCCAAATGCCCTAGAGCTGCAAAAAGCGCTTGTTCGTAAGACAGTAGACACATTGGGTGATATAGATAATCTTGTCTGGGAAGTAATTAATGAAGCAGAAATACCAGTCAGCAAGGA
>MEPT01000054.1:25929-31507 GCA_001769925.1 Bdellovibrionales bacterium RBG_16_40_8 | reverse complement strand
CCTTTGGTCAACACCGCTGCGCAAACTGGTTTGATTGTATCAGGTACTTGCGAAACTGGAATTACTGTAGTTCTCTGGGGCACCGGGGTTTCTTCTACAGTGGGTACCGCTTGCGTAGCAGGAATTTTTTCTGATTTAATAACGTTTAGTGCTGGAGATGGGGTTAAAGAAATACGCGCTTCGCAAACCGATTTAGTCGGCAATATCGGTACATCAATACGCAATTTTATAAAAGATACTGTGGCTCCGGCTGTCGCTATAACTTCTCCGCTTGCTAACAGCTACGTTGGAGCAAGTACAATAATTAGCGGCACATGTGAGACTGGTCTTAACGTTATCTTAAGCGGCTCTGGCACCGTAAGCCCAGTCACTAGCGCATGCTTAGCTGGCGCGTTTAATGCAATTGTTAATTTCACGTCAGACGATGGGGCAAAACAAACAACCGCTTCTCAAACTGATGCCGCTGGCAATATTGGCTTTGACTCGCGAAGCTTCGTGCGTGACAGCACTACACCAATCGTGTCGATTTTATCTCCTGCCGCAGATTCAGTGTTTCGTACAAATTTAACACTCACAGGAGCTTGCGAAGATGGACTAATTGTTAATATCTCGGGTACTGGCGTTGCATCTGCACAAACTACGACTTGCTCGGCTAGTACGTTCAGTCTACCTGTCACATTTTCTTCTGCTGAAGGCACAAAAAACATCATCGCATCACAAACTGATGCCGCTGGCAATACAGGCTCAGACAACCGCAATTTTATTCGTGATAGTATTGCGCCTGTTATAATGATAACTAGCCCTGCTGCAAATTCATCTTCGCCAACAGCAATCACTATTAGTGGCACTTGCGAAAATAGTTTAATTGTTAATATATACGGAGATGTTGACTCTCCAAGTACCACTTCGTGTACATCTGGTACGTTTAATGCCGCTATTAATTTCAGTGCCATAGACGGGATAAAAAATATTATTGTTTCACAAACTGATATTGCTAACAATGTTGGTACTGATAATCGCAATTTTATTCGTTCTGCAATAAATTCAGCAACTGAAACATATATATCCAAAGGTCCTGGCGGAAAAGTCGATATATTGTTTGTCGACGATAACTCAGCATCTATGGAAACAGAACAAGCCGCTCTTGGCACACGCTTTTCTGCATTCACCACTGCTTTATCGGGCGTCGACTGGCAGGCCGGCATCATTACCACTGATTGTACAGTTGGCAGTACAAATAACTATTGCGGTCAACTATTTGATCTAACAGGCCGTCCGGCTGGAGAATATATCCTCTCTCCATCAACTCCAAGTTACACAACTGTTTTTCAAAATACTATTCAACGCCCCGAAACGCTTAATTGCTTAATGTCTGGGACTTGCCCATCAGGACGCGAAGAGGGTATGAAATCAACAATCGAAGCATTTAATTTGCGTAACGCCGATAATGTAGGGTTTTTCAGAAATGACGCCGACCTAGCAGTGGTTTTTCTATCTGATGAAGATGAGCAATCTACTGGACCAATAATTGCCACTCAGCCAAGTACTGTAGTTAGCGCATTTCAAACTATTTGGGGTACAGCAAAAAAATTATCTAGCTACGGCATTATAGTTAAACCTGGAGATACAGCTTGCTACAACACACAACAAGCACAGTTTGGCGGCAATGCTAACTATGGCAATCTACTAACTCAGCTTTCAACACTAACAGGTGGAATGTCAGTGAGTATCTGCGAACCAGATTATTCGATAACACTAACTCAAATTGGAAATGATGTAACTCAGATGAGCAAATCATATGACTTAGCAACCACTCCACTAGTTGGTTCTGTTACGGTAACATTCACGCCAAGTTTTTCTACCACTTTCACCGTATCAGGTAATCGTGTAACGTTTGCTGCCTTGCCACCACTTGGCACCCAGATCGATATTTCTTACCAGTATTAAATGGTGACGCCTGTTGAATACCACGCATGTCTGTCGACATGATGCCCCCCATGAATGAAAAAAATCGCAATTCAAATTCATCAGAGAAAATTTTGTGTTGAATTGGTTCTTAAATCAATCAACGTAGCATCGAAGTTCCGCGCCAGGCTCTAGTTAGTATATCTTACAAATGCCTAATGACGTAAAGTGCATATCCAGGCCCATCGATTGTTAGCGGTGTAGCAACGCCTCTTACATTGTCAATAGCTATACCGTCTTTTAGTGTGCCATCACAAGTAGTTTGAGTTTCGCCACCTTCGTGACACTAACAGTGCTTATGCTTTTTATTTTTGCACCCTTGTTTTTTATCTTTATTACTTCCAGATGATGTATACTTTGAAACTGTGGCCACTACACGATCGTCATCATGTTCATGTGTAGCTACAACTTGTTAAAATTACAGCTAATTATAACGCAGCTGCGACACATAAAAGTGCCTGGCACCTTTTTACTCGCACTTAGCAAATACAGAAAGCTGCTCTAGGGCCGCGCTAGAGAGCTTAACTTGATTTTTAATTGAGTTAAGTACGGGATACAGTTTGTTGTCACAAAGCGGATAATCAAAGAGCGAAGTTTCAACTATAGACAGAGCCTCTTTAAATAGTTGTTGCTGGCGCTCATGAGATTTCAAAGCATTAACTATTTCAAGACGATTAATAAAAAAATGAAATAAAAATTCCTGCTTTTCACTAACTATAGGGTGTCTCATAGCCTTAATCCATTTCATAAAGTATTCATCCCCCTGCTCTCGACGGCCGGTGGCTACCATATGCCTTGCCAAAACCTGCTGACAATCAGGAGAGCGCTCAAATACTTCGTGTTTTTCAACTCCCCTAAGAACCAGAATATTACACAATCTAGCCGCCATAGCCGCACGATGATAGGGCCAATTATTAAGGTGAAGTTCATCTACATAGTATTTTAGCGCAAGCTCAGTAGCCGCCAAGGTAGTATCAGATATTGGCTCAGATTTTTCGGGATTTACAGTGTATCGGTAAGTAATCCCATTAAAATCAAAATTAATCGGAAGTTCTTTTTGACCTGCAAAAATAGGTAGTCCTTTAAGAGAGTAAATCGGCCCATTTTCGCGCACAAAGTTAATCGTGTGTTGAAGCCATCTTTTCTGCCCTTTGGTTTGCGGGTCAACTATACGATTACGAAAAAAAACCCCAGGACCGGTATAAAGTTTTATGGTCGGATTTTCTTTTAAAATTAAATTGGTATACGCTACAGGCCCGACATCACCATCAACAGAGGCAACAAGGGGCACTCCGGGGGGAATACTTCTTAGAATAATTCTGCCATAATCTTCGCCAAAATGATCTGTACGCAAATTATTTTCACGAAAATTTAAAGCTAAGCCGGCAACTGCACATACAAAAAGAAGCATAACTCCCAAATGCCGCCTTTTTATTTCAAGCCAAATCGCGCCTTGCAAAACAAAAAACCCATACGCGAAAAACGGAACAAGCCAAAATACGCGAAAAATGTTTTCTGTGAGATCATTGTATTCTAATCGCATTAGAAAAGGCAGTATCAGCGAAGTAGTGGCTAATAATTGCAAAAAAGAATAACCAATAAATCGCGATGACTTTTTAAAATGAAACCATACCCCTATCGCAAATACCGGCGCAGCTAAAATAAAAAAATCTTTGTAGAACAATCGACTAAAAAACTCTCTATAAAAATTAATAACGTCGCGCCATGAATGCAGCACTGAAACATCACCGCCGACATAGTTTTTTCGCGCAATAAAATCAATAAGCATCGATAAACTTTTAATTTCTCCTAAAAACGATATTTCAGGATTTTGCAGTGATCGCCACCACATGAAAAGATACGCAAAAATAGAAAATGATAGACCTGCAAAAAAAACTATAAAAAATTTTATTTTTAGCCAATTTTTACGAATCAAAAATAGAAACCCTGGCCCGCAAAGCACAAATATAGGCCAATGATTAGCAAGAGATAGTGACCCAATCAGACCAAGAATAAAAAAATGCTTCGCGTTTAATTTATCGCCTAAATCACGTAAAATTAAACACGCGTAAAAAAACGCTAAGCATAAAAAAGTATTTAGGGCATATACCTCTGGCACTAACATTTGACTCCATAGGGTTGCAGAAAATGCCACAACCAAAGAAGCAAAAAATGCATGCGTAGTTTTTTTTGTGATATTTTGAAAAATTAGATACATCAACCAAGCACTCAAGGCTCCTAATAGCACTGAGAGCAAACTCACGCGAAAAGCAATTGTACCGACCGGTAACAATGAAAATAAATACGATAAAAACGTATAAATAGGATAACCTGGTGGATGCGAAACCCCCCAATAATACCCCTCAAGTATAAATAACCCAGAATCTTCAAAGGTCACAGAGCGAGGGGCTGTTAGTGCATAAATAAAAAACGTAATAAAAAAAGCTGCAAGCGCAGGCCAAGATGCCCAAAATTGAATTAAATCATATCGAACTATATCTTTAGGAAGAACCGATGACTTTTTGTTTGCCGTGTTTCGCATATTTTGAAAAATTAATTACACCCATTACAACTTCAAATGAAAGCTCACACTGAGTGCAAATTGCTTCACTCTCCTCAAACAATTGAATCTCAGAACGGCAGTTCGAGCAACAAACAATATCTAAAATGTCCTTTACTGGTTGAGTTTTTTGTTCTTTACGAATGCCTGCTGGTTGCGCCCAGGCCTGCATCTCACCAGTAAATATTTTAACACGCCAATCCGAAATCCCCAAAGTTCGCGCTATGGTGCGCAAAAAACGGGCTCCCTTTTTAGAGTATCGCTCAAGGCGTAGCAAAATATCATTAATTCGCATGTAGGTGCAAATAGACTTAATCTTTAGCACTTCAAATCCAGTCCGCTCAAGACAAGAACGCAAAGTCTCTGGTGTGAAATAAAGCAAATGCTCACTGGGTTTTAAATGATACCAATGTCGACCCATAATTTTAGCCGACCAGCTTTGCGCATTAGACGTAGATATATGTAAAATCCCGCAGCTAGATAGGGCTTTACGTACATCTTTTAAAAGATCAAGCGGGTGACTCAAATGCTCCATCATATCGTACATCGTTATAAGATCAAATCGACCAGGTTTTACCGCGAGTTTGTCAGGTGCTGAGATAAACCCATTCAACCCAAAATTTTTTCGCGCTTCTAACACTGTAAATTCTGACACGTCGGTGACATAAACATCCCAACCTCGTCTACGTGCGGCTTCTCCCATATGTCCTAGCACACAGCCAATATCTAAAATTCTCCCCATTCGGCCCAAATATTTTTCTGACTCTTCTAAGCGTTTATTAAAAGTCATTAAATGACTGGTAAATTCAGAACGGTAATTATAATACCCGAGTGAATCATTATTTTTTGCAAATTCAGGTGCCGGTATTGGTACATAAATCATTGAGCAATGATAGCACTCAACCACGTCTGCACCCTTTACTAGATACAAACTTTTAGCTTTTGGGCTCGCACAAATAGGACATTCGATAGCTGACCGCATAAATCATCTATCGGAATTTTCAGTATTTCGGTTCAGTACCTAGGCTAAAGACTAGCCAGGTGGCCACTCCA
>MEPT01000054.1:23341-25907 GCA_001769925.1 Bdellovibrionales bacterium RBG_16_40_8 | reverse complement strand
ACCGTCTGACCGCCAAATTCGTTGGTATTAACAACCAGGCGATAGCCTTCTTCAGCAACACCGAGTTTTGTCGCAATTTCTGCGCACTTACAGAACATATGCCCAAGAAGCTCTTTGTCTTCATATTTAACTTCTGCCATCGAGCGTATTTCTTTTTTTGGTATTAACAACACATGTGTAGGAGCCTGTGGGTGAACGTCATGAAATGCCAGACAAAGCTCATCTTCGTACACAATTTTTGCCGGTATTTCTTTATCGATTATTTTTTTAAAAATAGTCATAATTCTCCCAAACTGATCTACTTCTATAGTTGTTAAATATATCGATTCTTACGATAAGTCATTGAATATAAAGCAATATTTGGAGAGTAATTTAGTTTTTGTGTCAATAAGAGATTAACGCAACTTTCTTGGCGCTTGTGTGTTTTTATTAAGTAGCAGATAATAAACCTTAGCACTTTTTATTGGAGAAACTATGAAACAATTAGCACTTTTAGTAGTTAGCTTGTTAGCATTTTCAGTAACGCAATTTATAGCAAGTGAGGCACAAGCGGGGCCACGTAATAAAAAAATTATGTACCGAGAGGGTAAACAGCGCGCACGAATTCACCAAGGCGTTCGCTCAGGAGAATTGACCAAAGACGAAGCGAAAGGCCTTCGTCAAGAACAACGTAAAATTCATAAAATGCGTAAAGAGGCCCGCAAAGATGATGGTCATATTGATAAACAAGAAATGAAAGAAATTCGCCACGAACAAAACGAAGCTAGCAAAGAAATTTATCAAGAAAAGCACGACGACGATAAACGTTAAGAATAGGATAATCCCATATCTCGCCCCAATAGTTCATGTAATTGTTGAGCTACGGGGCCGGGGCGGCCTCCGCTAATTAAAGCATTTTCAAATTTTGTAACTGGTAAAACACCAAGCGTTGTACCTACCATCATAATCTCGCGCGCTGAGCGCAAATCATCTACACTCAAATCGGCTAAATATACACGCGATACCATACCCTGACTTAATTTTTCAGCTAACTCGAGCGTTCGCACCAAGGTTGTTCCACGCAAAGTATAATCAAACTTTGGCGCCACAAGCTCTCCTGCTGAATTAACAATCAATAAATTTTCAGTTGGCCCCTCGGTCACAAAGCCTTCAGCAGTTAAATTCATGGCAAAGTCATATCCCTTATCGATAGCCTCTTTTTTCATCATAACGTTTGGTAAATAATTACAACTCTTCACCTGCGCATATCGGCCTGGCTTAACAGGCTCTTTTGAAATCATAAGACTTACGCCTTTTTCATATTTTTCTAACGCAAGTGGCGTAAAACTCATTGCAACAATGTAGAGCTGGCTACCTTGTGTCGTATAAGGGTTAGGCGAAAAATCACCAAATCCCCTACTGATAAAAATTCGCAACATACCTTCGCCTGGCGAACTTTCATCAGGGATTTTTGCAATCTCAAGTATATTTTCACACACCTGGCTGATCTCGCCGATATTTAGAGAAACTTTTAGCGATATTTTTTCAGCCGAGGCAAAAAGTCGTTCTAAATGGGGTTTTAGCAAATAAGGTCCGGCCGCTGTGACACGAATGGCCTCAAACACCCCGTCGCCCCGATGCACCATATGATCATCAATAGGCACTAACATAAGCGCTGGATCGGTGACTACGCCCCCTACCCAAGATGAGAACATAGCCTTATATTGTCGGTTGTTATTGTGTTTAGCAATTCTGTCAAACCAATCATTTCTATTTAAATGTTCCATATTTTTCATATTTATATGTCAATTCAAATAAAGAACTTTTGCAATTAGAAATTGCCTTGTTACACTTACAGACGAAGGGGTGATTCACGTGAAAACATGGCAACAGATATCTACAAGTCCTAAAATGTTACTAGTAACGATTTTAGGGTTTTCTTCTGGTTTACCACTTGCTTTAACAGGTAGCACTCTTCAAGCATGGCTCACTGTCTCTAATGTTGATATCACAACAATCGGTATATTTGCCTTGGTGGGCTTTCCGTACACCGTAAAATATCTTTGGTCACCGCTACTAGACAGTATTTCGCCGCCATTTTTGGGCCGCCGTCGTGGCTGGGCTGTTATTATCTTAGTATGTCTTATCGCTAGCGAATTATTTATGGCGGGCCTTGACCCTAACTCTTCACTAGTTTGGGTTGGCTGGGGAGCATTTCTAGTCGCTTTTTTTAGCGCCAGCCAAGATATCGTTGTTGATGCTTTTCGCACAGAGATTCTTGAAAAAGAAGAGTATGGATTAGGAGCTGGAGTCTATATTACAGGTTATCGCATTGCTATGCTTGTATCAGGATCTGTAGCCCTAGGCATGGCAGATCATATGCCATGGCGCCTGGTGTACATTGTTATGGCCTGTGTTCAGGCAATTGGGCTTATTGCTATTTTTTTTGCTAAAGAACCTGAAATTACTGTCAAACACAATAAGGGTTTTCACGAAAATGTAGCCCGACCATTTATTGATTTTTTTCGCCGTCACGGAGCTTGGGAAATTTTAGCTTTTATTATGCTTTACAAACTAGGAACGATGA
>MEPT01000054.1:20391-23331 GCA_001769925.1 Bdellovibrionales bacterium RBG_16_40_8 | reverse complement strand
GTACCGCACTTACCACAACTTTTTTGCTGACATTGAAATTCACTCTTACTGAAATTGGAGCAATAACCAAATCGGTCGGTCTCATCGCTACAATTTTCGGAGCATTATATGGTGGAGTATTAATGACCGGCTATGGTATGAAAAAAGCATTGTGGACATTTGGAATTCTGCAGTCAGCAGGCATTTTAACATTTATTATTCTAACACTACTTGGAAAAAACTATGTCGCCATGATTACAGTTATTTTTGCAGAAAATTTTATGATCGGTCTTGGTATATCTGCAATACAAGGATTCATAATGAGTGTGTGTAGTCTGCAATACACAGCCACTCAGTTTGCGCTATTCTCAAGTTTAACTGCAGTTACGCGTGTGATTTTTTCAGCTCAGGCCGGTAGATTGGTTACCCTTGTAGGGTGGATAAATTATTTTATATTTTCTGCAATACTTGCAATACCTGGGCTTCTACTTTTGACCCAGTATAACAAATGGACCACCACTGATGTGGGGTTAAACAGAAACGTTAAACGGTCTGACCTTTGGTATATAATTTTCTTTTTAGGAGGGCTTGTAATTATGTGTACCGAAGTACTTTGGCGATTAATTGACAAAGCAAACTGGGCACCTTACGCCGCTATGGTGGGGGCATTAATTTCTGCATTTGCGCTTCTTAGTGGTATAATTCACTCGCGTATTTCTTATTTGAACACACCATGGAATGACAAAAAAGTAAATTAACATGTCTAAACATCAAAAACACATTTGGCATTTTACGGTACTTGAAGATCATCTCGATTCTTTTTCTCATATGAATCATGCTACTTATTTGCAGCTTTTCGAACAAGCACGCTGGGAGCTTGTCACTGAACGCGGCTACGGACTCAAAAAAATTCTTGCCACACAAATTGGCCCGACTATTTTAGAAGCTCATATTCACTATAACCGTGAGCTTCTTCTTCGTGAAAACATAACAATCGAAACAGAATGTACAGAATATCGCAGAAAAATTGGTAAAATTTTTCAACGCATGATTAATAGTCAAGGCCAAGAGGCCGCTACGTTAGAAATAAAACTTGGGTTATTTGATTTAAAAACTAGAAAACTTATCGCTCCCACTAATGAGTGGCTGCATGCTATTGATGCCGAATCGCTGTAGAATCAATGCCAACTAGGTAAGTTTTTTCACAACAGCTTCAATTATTGTTGTGAAATCAATCTCGCCAGAGATAACTTGATCGGCAATATTCATTGATGGCTCTACAAACATATCATGCATAGGTTTAACTTGTAAAAAATATTGGGCACGCACACCTTCTTCGGTTCGGCCACGCTCAGTAACATCACGCTTAAGTCGTCTTGAAAAACGAATTTCTTCGCTGGCCTGAATAAAAATCTTGAAATCAATATGCATATGCACGATTTCTGGAACATGAATTAAAATCCCGTCGAGTAAAATAAATGGTCTTGGCTCTATTGGTACAATTTCTTTTTTACGTTTATGAGAAGAAAAATCATAGGTAGGGCGACTAATGCCTTCGCCCTTTTTGAGTAGCTGTAAGTGCTCAGAAAAAAGCTTCCAGTCGATAGCCTCAGGGTGATCGAAATTTACGCTGCCCCCGTCACGATCAAATTTATGACTTTGATCTATATAGTAATTATCTTGTTCAAGAAGGCTTACTTTGTCGTGGCCAAGTGTTTCAGTAATTAGTCGCGCAAAAGTTGTTTTACCCGACCCGCTACCACCTGCTATACCTATAACCTTAGGTGTTAAGCGTGCCATAAATACGATCACCAGCATCGCCTATGCCTGGTAGAATATATCCTGCAGAGTTAACCTCAGGCTCAACACTTAAAGTATATACATGCACGTCAGGGTGAATTTTTAAAAATTTCTTTAACCCAACCTCTGCTACTAAAAGCGCCACAAATGATATCGGCCCGACATCGTATTCTTTAAGTCGCGAAACTGCGGCAATAGCTGTGTCACCTGTTGCTAATAGCGGATCAAGCACTGCCACACGCACACCTTTTACTCCCTTTGGTAGGCGAAAATAATACTCTACTGTATTGTTGATGAATTTATCTCGGTAAATACCGATGTGGCCAACAGCACAAGTAGGCATTAGGTCAAGCATCCCATCGACCATAGCTTGTCCAGCTCGCATAATTGGTGCTAGCACCATATTTTCGACAATTTTTCTATTAGTTGTCTTCTGTACCGGAGTTTCTACCTCAACCACCTCGGTTTTAAAATCTCTGGTCATCTCATAGGCCATAATGTGACTTAGTTCAGCAACAAGTCTACGAAAGTTATCAGGAGCAGTATGTTTGTTTCGTAAATGCCAAAGTTTATCTTGAGCTAGTGGGTGATCAATAATTGTTAAATTTTTTCTTTTCATATTAAAACACCGTTCCGTCGCTGATAATTTCAAAAGGAGGTTTGCCACCGCGTTTTTCTTGAGCAAGCTTTCGCCCCGCCCACCATGTGCCGCCCTCTAAGACTTTCACAAGCGGAAATTCTTCTTCAGATAATTTTAATTTTCTACGAATTACTTTTGCAAGCTCATCAAGAAGTACTATGGTAAGCGCTCTCCACTCTATAACAACTTTTGAATCAGGGTGATGTATTCTTTCACGTAGATCCATTTTTGATTCAATAAGACCTGAATCTAAAAAAAGACCGCCGTTACGATATTCGGCAAGCCCTGTTAGTGCATTTAAATTTGTTATCTTAAAACCCAAAGTTTCAAGCGGATTAAGTAATGAATATGTAAGCCACTGCGAAAGTTTATGAAACGGCATAAAGCCATCTGCCCCTTCACCTATTTTTGGGTGGCGCCAAGTATCTCCTAAATTAACATCGTTCATTACTACACGCCCCGGCCAAATAGCGCCAAAACCTTTAAGTACGATTTTTAATAGCAATGCTGCTTCAATTTTT
>MEPT01000054.1:19115-20377 GCA_001769925.1 Bdellovibrionales bacterium RBG_16_40_8 | reverse complement strand
CAACTAGATGGCCTGGACGATTTATTTTTGGCCCCTTAAAATACTCAGGAGTTGTTTCTATAACCTTACCCAACCTATGAAGTAGTTCAGCCCGCCCCTTTGCCCCTAGTAGAGGGTTACCGACTGACACCTGAAAACAATTATTTATATTTTCTTCGGTGATATGAATTAGACCTGGCCCATCTGCACGAAGCGGCACAGTTACATCTGATGAAAACTTACCTTTAATAAACATATTATAACTAGAAACAGCAAGACCTTCAGAGTGCGAATACATATGATTATCTTCGTCTTTATACTTCCACTCGCTGCCGGCCCCTGCATCAAGAAGCACACTAACAACTACAAGATCCACCATCACGCGAGCCCGCTCTTCAGAAGTTTCATCTACTAATTTGTCTAACAACATTTTAACGCGGTCTATGCCGCCTACATGAAAATGATTAAACCGCGTATGATAAGGAACATTTAATTTTGGGTATTTTTCTTTAATTATACCGACGACAAAATCTGCGACCTCATCGAGTTTTTCAAGATGAATCGTGTACTCTCCGTCATCCTTAAGCGATAATTCAAACACTTTGCGTGCGCGCTCACGCACAGCTTGAGCCGAAAGCAAATATTCAACTTCTGGGTCAAGCTTACTCATTAAATCCACGCCCTCGCACGTGTTTCAAATCTTCTTTCTTTTTCGCTGTTTCTGGCGAGAAGTAACCAGCGGCTTTTTTTGCCTCCATTTCTACTCTCGCATCTACCGGAATTAGCTCATCTGGTATAGGCACACGCTTTACAATTTTAATGCCGCTATCAACTATCGCATTATATTTCATATCGCTCATTGACACAAAATTATCTATGCGTTGAATGCCAAACCAGTGTAGCACATCTGGCATTATCTGCTGAAAGCGCATGTCTTGCACTCCTGCCACGCATTCTGTTCGGTGAAAATATTCTGCAGCCGTATCACCATCTTTATGTCGCTTGCGCGCATTATAAACGAGAAATTTTGTTACCTCACCGAGTGCGCGGCCTTCTTTTCTAAAATACACAATCAAGCCAGACCCACCGGCTTGCGCTGTCTTAATGGCCTCTTCTATCCCGTGCGCAAGATAGGGTCGACAGGTGCAAATATCAGAACCAAATACATCACTGCCATTACATTCATCGTGCACCCGGCAAGTTAGTGGTTTTTTAAGGTCAGCGACATTTTTAACTGACCCAAACACATAAGCTGTCATGCCACCAATGGGCGGCAAAAAAAC
>MEPT01000054.1:17911-19099 GCA_001769925.1 Bdellovibrionales bacterium RBG_16_40_8 | reverse complement strand
AACATTCCCCCTGTGTGCTTAAAAAGCCCCATACGCAGCTCGCCTTCAGATATGCCAAAGCGCTTGGCGATGCCCGGCAGATACCATACTGGTTCGAACGCGATCTTTGTTACTGACACATCATTTTTTTTACCAACAATATGACCGTCTTGTTTAATTCGCCCGGCCTCAATGGCGTCTTTTATCTCGGGCATAAAAATATGAGCTCTGGTTACGGCAATAGATGGGCGAATATCATAACCTTTCTTAAAGTACTCCTTGAAGTCTTCATGAACATTTGACCCCCAAGGATCAAGTGCTACGATTTTATCTATGTCGCTCCAACTAGAAAACGGCCCGATTGGCTCTACTGGCGCTGTGTTTGTTAAATCCGGTTTGAATTCGAACTGCAGCCTACCTGCAGCCGTTGCAAGTGCACGGTAAACCGAATACGCCCCGCCATGCGTGCCAATAGCATTTCTTGAGGCCAAATCTGTAAGCGACGCCACCACTGGCCCACGCTTTGCAGCGGTTTTTTCTCCCCATTTTATCGGCACTGATTTCTTAAATATCTGACTCGGATGTGACGTAAGTATAATCATAAATGGTGCCAGGCGGCGCCTGGCAGTTTTACCCCCTAGAAAACTGTAAATTCTACCTCTACTTCATAAGTTGGCAAGTTGCATCTGGTCGAGCCGGCGTATGGTTTGCGCTCTGGTTGGGTGTTTGCCGTCGAGAAATCCAAGTTGCTTCGGGTTTGCCATAGTCAATTTCTTGTTAGTTTTGAAAACTTACAAACTCGCGAAGCACTGAGAGAATATCTTCAGTTGCCAAAAGATCGGGTGAGCGACATGCGATTGAAGAAGTCCAAGTATTCACAATAGACTTTTTCAAAATTTAACAGTCGTATATTTTGTCAAAGGTGCAGAAAGCCATCTCAAATCGCTTAAAACGGGCGTCTACCGTCATTTTATAGTTTTTCGCTGTGCGTAGCGCGAGAGCAAAGTATGACTATATCACGCGCCGGTGATGTGAAATTCTAAATTGGGATTTTCTCTAGTTAGCCACTGTAAATCCCATTCTTTAGATAAAAGAACTACTGGGAGCTCTTTGCGATCGCGATATAAAATACTGCCGCTTTGAATAGATTTGGGAATGTCGCCTTCTTTCACTCCAGGCACATCTTTTTTGTAACGCGGCCAGCGCGCG
>MEPT01000054.1:15735-17852 GCA_001769925.1 Bdellovibrionales bacterium RBG_16_40_8 | reverse complement strand
TCGCCGACAACCCCAATTATCGGATCTTGCTCGCCAACTCTCGGATCAATAAAAATTTGCACTGCTCCCTCTTCAGAAAGTTGCGATAAGGCTTTTTGCATTTGCTTTCGCTTTAGCGGATCTTTAATCAAAAGCCTGGCAAAACACTCTGGTGAAAAACGTGGCATCTCATCAAATGTTAGCTTTTTGCCATCAGTGATTGTGTCGCCGATTTGAAAATTTCCTGTATCGATAAGACCTACAATATCGCCCGCAAAAGCTTGGTCGACAGTTTCACGGTCGCGCGCCATAAAGGTGTTGGCATAAGCAAGACGCAGCTCACGTTCAAGGCGTTGATGCTCAACCTTCATGCCACGTTGAAATTCACCACTACAAATGCGCACGAAGGCTACTCGATCGCGGTGACGTTTATCCATGTTAGCCTGAATTTTAAACACAAATCCTGAAAAATAACTTGCATGCGGATCAACCATGCCCACACTTGAATGGCGTGGCAAAGGCTCAGGAGAATATTTCGCATACAGATCTAAAAATAAATCTACTCCCCAGTTATACTTAGCACTGCCAAAGGTCATAGGAGTTACTTTACCCGCAAAAAAAGCTTTTTGATCCCATGGCAAAAGCGCTCCTTCGAGAAGCTCAATGTCTTCGTTAAATTTTTGTATCAATTCATTATCACCAATGAGCTCGCTAATTTTGGGGTCATTCCACCCGCTAACTATCACAATTTTTGGCGCTTCAATGCCCTTAGTGTATAAATAAAGTTTTTTCTCAAGTCGGTGATAAAGCCCCTTAAACCTGTCACCCATACCGATAGGCCAGGTCACAGGATAACAATGAAGGCCCAAAGTTTTTTCGACATCGTCTATTAGTTGTAGTGGCTCTTTGCCCTCGCGATCCATTTTGTTTGCAAATGTATAAATCGGGATATCACGCAAATGGCAAACCTCAAAAAGTTTACGCGTACGCTCTTCAACCCCTTTGGCGGCATCGATTAACATGGCAGCACTATCAGCAGCGATAAGTGTACGATATGTGTCTTCACCAAAATCTTTATGACCTGGAGTATCGAGCAAATTAATGCGAAAACCGCGATAATCAAATTGCATAACTGATGAAGTTATTGAAACACCACGTTCACGCTCCATGGTCATCCAATCGCTGGTAACTGCTTTTTTTCCAGCTTTGCCGTGAACTTCACCAGCCTCTCGAATAATTTTACCCAGATAAAGAATTTTCTCCGTAATGGTAGTTTTACCAGCATCAGGGTGAGAGATAATGGCAAAAGTTCTGCGGCGTTTGATTTCGTCAGATTTTGTCATATTCATTTACCTAATTCACCATCATTGCCGATAGCCTCAACAGGGCACCCCTGCATCGCCTCACGACAAAGATCTTCATCTTCAAGGGTTATCGGCTGTTTTTTAACAAAGGCATGTCCGTCATTTTCATCCATGCCAAAATGATTAGGTGCTGTCATAACGCAGGCGTCACAAGCAATACACTCGCGATCAACAAAATATTTACCCGACACATTCTCTGAATATTTATTTTTTTTGTCTGCCATTATAAACTCTCACCCATTTTTACAGGCCCAAGTTTTGGCAATGCTTTTACCATTGCTTTAGAGTAAATCATTACTACAGAGCTTCCCATATTGAAAACTCCGATCTCTTCGCCTTTTCTTATTTCAATTGGAGTTTTATAACTTTTAGTAAATGGCTTTAGCCCATAATTTGTCATAATTTTTGCATCAAAACTTACCGTGATTTTGCCAACATTTGTAGCTCCTACCATAACAAGCGCTACTGGCCCATGCAAAGTTTCAATATGAAATACTACTCTTTCGTTAACAGCAAACACCTCATCTATATTATTTACGCTCCACTCATTTACCGGCCAAAGATGCCCTGGCACATAAACTATCTTGATCACATTACCAGACACTGGAGAGTGCACACGATGGTAATCTGTTGGGCATAAATAATATGTAAGGTGTGTGCCGCCGGCAAAAATTTGCGCCATTGATGAATCAAATAAAAGTTTACTGAGACTATATTTTTTATCCTTTGCCTGAATTAGCGTATCATAGGCAAAAAATTCTGCTTGAGTAAGTG
>MEPT01000054.1:3203-15724 GCA_001769925.1 Bdellovibrionales bacterium RBG_16_40_8 | reverse complement strand
CACCAATACGCCGAAGCCCTGGCTTTAATTTTCTGGTAAAAACCTTGGCAATCGAAGGATACTCTTCAAGAGGAAACTCAGCCTCAGACATATCAATATTATAACGATCAATAAACCAATCTCGTGCCTTAATTGCCATTGCCGGTGGATTTTCAATTCTGGCAAGCTCACCAACTACTTGGCTTAAAAAGTTTTTTGGTAAAAGTTTTAAAAATTCCATTTAGAAAAGGAATTTAAATCGTCTTCGTCATTGTCACAACAAGTCTATGCAGAAAAAGAAATTTTATGTTACAATTTCATCTGACGCAATGCCTTACCAGAAGAAACCCCATACCTTAAAAATCGGGCTAGATGCAGATCTTGCCGAAGAGCTGAAATGGCTAGTGCCAGGCTATAGTTCATACAGGATTTTAAAAAAATCAGTTGATGCCCGTAACCGTCATAACCCCCATTTTATGTATTCAGTTGAAGTTTATGGCCCCGGAGAGTCTCCGCAAGAAAGAAAAATTACTGTAGAAAAAGTCAACTACCAAGGCCCAAAGCCTATTATTATTGGCTCAGGCCCGGCTGGGCTTTTTTCGGCCCTTCGCTTTGTAGAACGAGGTGTGCCCTGCAGACTTTTTGAACGGGGTTCAGATAGCGTAACCCGCATGAAGGCCATCAACAGATTTTGGCGTTACGGTGAGCTTAACCCGCAAAATAATGTTTGCTTCGGTGAAGGCGGTGCTGGCCTTTACTCTGACGGCAAACTCATATCTCGCATCAAATCACCTTATATACCTTATGTGATGAATCGTCTGGTAAAATTTGGCGCCCCTGAAGAAATTGAGTACTTGGCAAACCCCCATGTGGGGTCTGATAGAATCAGAAGAGTAATACCAAAAATTCGCGAATTTCTATTAGCAAACGGATGTGAAATTTTTTTTGACACTCAAATAACACAAATTTTAACCACCACTATATCCGCAAAAAAATCAGTTATCGGGGTAAAGACTCTAAATAACGAAACATTTCATACTGATAAAATTATTCTTGCTACCGGTCACTCGGCCGAAGACATGTTTTATCACTTGGCTGAAATTGATGTAGCAATAGAAGGTAAAAGCTTCGCTGTAGGATTACGAATTGAGCACCCCCAAAAACTTATCAATCAAATTCAATATCGTGAAGCTGCCGAACACCCAAAACTGGGTGCCGCCAACTATCGACTCGCCTATCATAACAAAAAAACTGACATCGGCATCTATAGCTTTTGCATGTGCCCTGGCGGTTATGTTCTTTCTTGCAATACCGAAGAAAACCGTGTCGTTTGTAACGGTATGAGCAATTATAGCCGCAACTCACAATTTGCTAATGCCGCAATTGTTGTAAGTGTTGATCATGAAAAAACCTTCGGAAGTAATATATGGGGTGGGCTTAATTTTCGACGCGAACTAGAAGAAAAAGCTATGTCGCAAGTGAGAGTTGCTCATGGCACTAACGAAATACCAGCCCAGCGCTTAATTGATTTTTTAGCAAAGCGTGCGGGGCAAACTTTACCCTCGTCATCGCCTTCAGGGGTAAAGGCTGCAAATCTTCATGAACTTTTACCTGAAAATATTTTTCAAGAACTTAAATCTGGAATAGAAAAGTTCGATAGCAACATGCACGGCTTTATTTCAGATCAAGCGCAACTTCATGGGGTAGAATCACGTACCTCTTGTCCAATACGTATAACGCGAGATAAAGAAACCTTGCAGTCAATTACCCATGAAGGACTATATCCCTGCGGCGAAGGTGCTGGCTATGCAGGAGGAATCACCAGCGCCGCCTGCGACGGTATTAAGGTTGTTGAGAAAATTTTGAACTGTTAAACCACTTAAGCTCTTTTTCATCTACAGGTTCACCGACAGCAAGACGCTCTTGAATATCTTGAGCTTTGTCAGCTTCACGTTTTTCTTTTTGCCTAAGCTTTTCTTGTTCGAAATATTCGGTCGTAGTATGAATAGTATTAAGTTCTGATGAAATATCAGTCAGCTCTTCTTCTCCTGTAGAATAACTTTTTGCTACAACTTCGCTAGAAAGCTCAGTGGTCAAACCTGCAAGAGTTTTTTCTTCTTCGACGGTTTCGCCTATACCCTCTGGTATCAATTGATCAATTTCACTAAGAGAAGGTAGTTCATTAATATTTCTTAAATTAAATATTTCAAGAAAGCGCCTTGTTGTCTCATAAAGCATTGGGCGTCCTGGGAGCTCACTTTTACCGGCAAAATGCAGCAACCCTTTATCCATTAGCGCGCGCATTAAATGCCCCGACTCTACACCACGAATTTCATCGACTGCTGCCTTAGTGCAGGGTTGCCTGTAGGCGACAATCGATAACACCTCAAGCGCTGGGCCAGAAAGACGAAATGGGCGCGTCTTCACCAGATTTTGCAGAAATTTTTGGTTGGCCACTTTAGTGCGCAGTTGAAAACCACCCACAATCTCTTCAAGAGTAACTCCGCGATTAGAACTATTGTACTCGAGCGTGAGCTTTTCAAGAGCCTCACGAATATGCGCAGAACGCACCTTAGTACCTTGAAATGCTGATTTAAGCATCGCTACACTTTGTGGCTTATCGGTCGCAAAAAGCAAACTTTCAACAGCCGACAAGATCTCATCTTCAGTAAGCTCTTCGATATTTTCGATTTCTGCCGCGTCAAATTGTGTAAGCTCATTATCAGAACCTTCAATATTATTAATCGGCATTTCTTCTATAGGCACTTCTTCTGTGTCATTCGATTGCATAAGCATCTTTCTGTAAAAGCTCATAGCTTTCTACTTTTGAAAGCGAATCTTTATCTATTTCTTTTTTAGTTTCAATATGAATATCTGCGTAATGTTCACTTTGAAAAAGACTTACAATACCGATCTTTGCTAACTCCAAAAGTGATAGAAAAGTGATGAGAAGCTGATCTTTACGATTTGTCTCTGCATCAATAAAATCTGAAAGTTTTGTCGGTCTACCAACGATTAGGCGCTCACGCATTTGCCATATACGATCAGCCACAGACTGCAAACTATGCGTCACTCGATGCACTGCTTTTTTTACATTTTTTATAGTCAGGCGATAGGCAGAAATCAGCGAATAAAGCGCTCCTTTTTCATCAAGAATAATTTCACTTTCATCTACCGATATTTCTTCACGCAAGCCTCGTGCCCAGACATCTCGCCCCATAAGGTTTCGCTTATAAAGATCTTTGCCTGCATCTTGAAACATTTGATATTCAAGCAGTCGCTTAACAAGATCTTTACGTGGGTCTTCTTGCTCGATAACTTCGCCATCTTCATTGTATTGAGGTAAAAGCATTTTTGATTTTATCTGAATAAGAGTTGCTGCCATTGCGATAAAATCACCGGCCATCTCGATATTAAGCTTTTTCATGGCACGAATTGACTCAAGAAACTGCTTGGTGATTTCAGTGATATTTATGTCAAAAATATCCATTTCTTCGCGACGAATCAAATGCAGCAATAGCGCAAGCGGCCCAGAGAATTTATCAATATGTACGACAACACCCATCTAGTCATTCAACCAACAACTACGACTCTGGTCGAGTTTTTTCTGCGCTGCCTAAAATGACTACAAAATTTTTAATGCGCCGCTTCTAACACGCGCCACTTGTCACCCCTGAAAGATACGAATTTTCTCAGCCAGCATGTTGGCTTCTCCGCAGGCGAAAAATCGCTCTATGTTTTTGACCTTTTTTTCATCAGCTGGGTTCCACCTAGGGCTGTTGTCTTTATCAATCAGTACGGCGCGCACACCTTCAAAAAACTCATTTTCTTTGGAAAATCTTATTGCCATTTCCCACTCCGCAACGAAAACCTCGCTCCATGACTTATTTTTGTGTCTGCTATAGGCGTTAAAAAAAACTTGTTTTGAAGTTGGCGACCCAGCGATAAAGCGATTTTTTGCATCACGTATAAAATCAGACTTAGGCTCATAACAAATAAACTGGTCATACAAACTCTGATAATCTTTTTGTAAGAATATGTGCCTTACTTCTTCATAGGCTGCAAAATTTTCTGCTTGAATATTTTGTGAAGCCAAATTTTTCAAAAAATACTCGGTAATTAACGCGCGATTAGTAGCGGCATTTTCTCGCCATGAAAGTCTAAGTAAATCTGCACGAATTTGATGCTTTAATTTTTCGTCAATTTTTTTATCTATTAAAAAATCTGCAAGGCCAACTTTAACCGCATCTCGCCCTGAAATTCGCGCTCCTGTAAGACCCATAAATAGTCCGAACCCATCTGGGCAACGGTATAAAAAATTCGTTGCGCCCACATCAGCAAAAAAACCAATCGCTATCTCAGGCATTGCGAGTACTGTTTTTTCGCTCACAATGCGGTGACTTGCCCCATTCATAAGCCCCAACCCTCCACCCATAGCGATGCCCTCAGCAAAAGCAATTATAGGTTTTAGGTAAATATGAATTAGATAGTCGACAAAATATTCATGAGTGAAAAATTCTTTTGTTACGTCAAGTCTTCTGTATTGTTCTACAAGAGCGAGAGCTTTCACATCGCCGCCCGCGCAAAAAGCTTTTTCAGAAGTAGATTCTATAATTATCGCGGCGATCTTCGGATTTTTTGCCCACGCATGAAGTTTAGGCTCAATTAGTTTGTAACATTCTAAATTTAAAGAATTTAAAGCCTTCGCGCGATTAAGTTGTATTACCCCGAGGCCAAATTCTCCGGCCTGCTCTTCGGCAAAAAGTACTGGCTTGTCATTTATCATTTGTCACTTATCATTTTGAGAAATTGCATTCTATTATAATGTATTAAAAAAAAAGGGGTTATTAAACCCCTTTTTAAGTTTTCATATTTATAAATATTAAAAACTATTAATTACAAAACGGTAGCTGTGGCAGTATTTGGCAGGCAATCTGACAAAGCATAGGATCACCCAATGGGCAATCGCCACCGCCGCCGCCGTTGTCAGAAGAAAGGCCAACGTTATAATCAAGAGAGGTAACACTGGCACCATCTGCATCAGTCACCGTAATTGTTGCAGTACCTTTAGCAACAGTTGAAACTGCTCCTGAATCATTAACGGTCAAGATCGCCGGATTGCTAGAAGCAAACTTAAACGGCGCCTTACCGTTCATTACACTTACTGAAAAACTTGAATTTTCAGCAACTGAATTTGCGGCAGGTACAAGCCACATTTTTTTGCTTAAAAAGTGGTCTACAGCAGTAAATGCATCTACACGGCAATTACAAGCTGTCTCAATACTAACCTTTGCCCCTGATGTTTGTAAAAGCGCACGGATTTGCGCACCAGTTAAAGACGAATCTTGCGATTTCAAAAACGCAACAAGACCGCTCACTAATGGCGTCGCCATAGAAGTACCTGACAAGTTACCATACTGATCTTTTGGCAATGTCGACATGATGTTCTCACCAGGAGCCGCTAAATGAACAGTAGCTTTACCGTAGTTAGACCACGAAGGCTTGCTGTCAGAAGATCCTGAAGCAGCTACTGAAATCATATTAGGAGTTCCAGCATTTGCCGGGAACATATCAACTGTATCATTACTTTTGCCGTCGTTAGCTGCAGCAGCAACAAAAATAACTCCTGCATTGTCAGCCCGCTGAATTGCTTCAATCAACGCTGTTGCTTGTGAACGTGGTACCGCCGCACCCCAGCTGGCAGAAATCACATTTACTCGCTTTTCGATAGCATAGTCGATAGATCTAATTGCTGAGTTTAAATCTCCAGAACCGTCGCTACCTAAAAATCGAAGTGGCATAATTGAAATTTCAGGCCCTATACCGATTATACCGCCATCGATCAACCCCGTTGCAGCAGCAATACCAGCACAGTGGGTACCATGCCCTGGGTTTTGACTGCCCGTCTCATCCATCGGGTCAGAGTCGTTACCTTTAAAGTCATAACCAGGCACCATATTTGGCGCTAAACTTTTGTGATTGTAATCAACACCTGTATCAATAACCGCGATTACAACGCCTTTACGGCCTTTATTTGATGCCCTATCCCAGGCTTTTTGCGCCTGAACTTTAACGATAGCCCACTGATCTTTAAGCTGCGCTGGCGTTACTTCAGTATTACCTAAAGCGTAAAGTTGAAAATTCGGCACAACCCATTCGACGTTCTGGTCTGCAGATAATTTTGCAAGCGTCACTGCCTCATTAGATTTATCTAAATCTACCAGCATGTAATTGCCAGGCGTGTGCTTGTACATCACCGCCATACTGTTAGCAGAAAAACTTGCCATCTGCTGAACTGTTCTCATCCCCTCTACATTTTTGTATTTGACGAGAAACTCGCCAGCGTAGCCATGCGAACCGACGAGAGCAAATCCCAACCCGGCAAGCACCACTAATAGATTTCGTTTTACTTTATTCATTAACCCCTCCTTGAGTTGTACGTAAAATCGTATGACTAACTTTTGGATTTATGAAATTTTAATTTCATTTTGACGCAGTTAGACTGCACTTTTTTTCATCATTAGGCTCTAATTGGCTGACGCATCTCCTCGTAAAAAAAGCATCGGACGGTCATATGGCTGCACCAAAACACAAAAAACGTCAGATTTTTTTACAAGCGCGGGCTCGTCAGAAACGAATAGATGTCGACGCACAAACTTCAACGCACTCTGGCTTACTTGGATTTTATGAGACCGCTTTTCGCCGTTTTAAAACAGTTGTCTATCTGATAACCATTTTGCCCATTTACATTTTAAGTTCGGGGATTTTGGGCATAGCACTTGTCCCCGGCGTTATTATCTTTCGCCATTTTACCGCTCTAACCGCTAACTCACATTGGCTAATACAAGATCTCGTCATAGGAGTTTGCATAGCTACGGGATATATATTGTATGGCATAAGCCTCGTTATAATAGTGCCGTTTATAAATTTCGTTATTCGTGCAAAGCCAAAAATTTTTCGCGGCCCCTATTATTCGGTAGATTTTTTGCAATGGTACATGCATAACGCGCTTACCTACCTGGTACGTTACACATTTCTTGAGCTCATTACGCCAACTCCGTTTAATTTGCTTTTTTTTCGCCTTATGGGAATGAAAATTGGGGATGGCACACAAATAAATACATCTAATATATCTGACCCTTCGTTAATTGAGATGGGGCGCAATGTGACAATCGGCGGTTCAGCCACACTTTGTGCTCACTACGGACAAGAAGGGTACTTGATAATAGCTCCGGTTAAAATAGGCGATAAAGTTACCATTGGGCTTAAGGCTTCAGTACTTGGCGGAGTTACAATTGGCGATAGCGCAAGGGTAATGCCCCATTCAGTGGTTTTACCAAAAACTGTCATCCCACCTGGAGAACACTGGGGCGGAGTGCCAGCAGTAAAGCTGCGGTAGCTTTATAAATTCTATTTTGTTTGTTAGTTTATTGAGAGTTTTTAACAATCTATATTTCTTAACAATTTATATTTCTTAACAGGTAAACTGCTGCATATGACTTCTCCCGAACGTTTGAATTGCTCTAAGTTTATTGTGTGCCGCACATAGCAGTTCTAAATTTTGCAAATCGTTTGTTCCACCCTTTGCTACGGGCACTATATGCTCCACCTGCAACTGAAATTTCGACTCGCATCGACGACCTGTGATCAAATCAGTGTATGTGCATCTGTGATCTGCCCTACGCCATACCTCTACTCGCAAAGATTTTGAGATATGCTTTCTCACTCCACAACCGTCAACGCTGATTTCGGCGTCAGCACTTATATTGTGCCGCAATGCTGCTCCAGCGTTGGTGTTGCGCTGCGTTTTCAATTTAACATTGGATTCAATTATCGTTTCCACTCCAATTCTCGCTGGTTCAGGTTTTAACTTCTTCAATGCAAAATCAGCAAGTAATTCTACAAGTTCGCTATAACTTGGGTTTGAATTTTTATGAGAAAAAAGACTTTTTAACTCCTCAAGTTTCAGTCGAAGTTTTTCGTGCAGTACCATCGTTACTTGGGTATACTCTGCGGTTACGGCTTTAATTTTTTCTTTGGGTATTTCATTAGCTGCAAGATCTGGCAAAAGATGTAAAAGAATCTTCTCGGCCTCGCGCGCACTCTTTTGCTCAAGCGCTTTAAACACCTCACACTTTTTATCTTCTCCCAACTCGGTTTTCGATTTTGCCGTCTTCTTAAAAAACGTGTGTGCCTGTGCCACAACCACCAGACTCAATCGCCCTTCTGTTAGAGCCTCCGTCACTTGCGGAATTTCTTTCGCTACCCGCATTGCCGCCACTCGCCGGTAAGCACTAGACTCTGAATACCCTAGATCCCTGATGCAGTATTCAATGAGCGAACCATATCCACGTTCAAGGTGAAGATTTCTAGAATTCACCTCTTCAAGAAGCCTAATCACCTCCACAGTGATTTTTCTTTCTTCTGAAACTTTACTCCTAAGACAGAATTCAAGTTCGCTATCTGACAGGGCTCGGATATTCATTAAATCTCCTATTTTATATAGACATATTTTATATATGCTGGTTTATTTTTTTCTTGGGTTATTTTTATATAACCTTCTTTTTTTATTCATAAAAGTTACTCTAACACACATTTTAAAATATGAGTTTTCGACAAATTTTGCATTTTTGGTGGGCACAGAAAAGAGAAATTAAATGCCATTAGTTACCCTCTATCGGGGCGCAGGTTACAAAAAAAATTACATCGCGGGATCGGAGGTGAATTACAATTAAAATCATTTGTCTGCAAAACGTAGAAAAAAGAAAAGTCGTCAAGCCTAATAAAAAATATTTTTTATTTTTTTCGCAGCGCAATCTTAAATTTTTTCGCAGCTCAGACTTAAGTATCTTCGCAATCAGGACACCAAACTACCTTAAGCGTGTCTTGTGATGCAATGCTGCTCCAGCGTTGGTGTTGCGCTGCGTTTTCAATTTTGTTTCCAGTACAATTTCAACTTTCACTCCAATTTCAACTCTCACACCAATTTCAACTCTCCAAATAACCTTCAAAATCAACTCTCCAAATAACCTTCAAAATCAACTCTCCAAATAACCTTCAAAATCAGTCATCTAAATTACCCTTATAGACAAACCAATATTTTTTTTTATAAATTACCTCGTATGAAAAAAAAACGCTGTTTTTGGGTAGGAGAAAATAAACCCCACTATGATAGGTATCACGATAAAGAATGGGGGGTACCGGTTCATAACGACAAAAAGCACTTCGAATTTCTTATTCTTGAAGGAGCTCAAGCTGGCCTCAGTTGGGAGACTATTCTTCTTCGTCGGCAAGGTTACCGCGAAGCCTTTGCTAATTTTGATGCTAAAAAAGTAGCGCGTTTTGACACAAAGAAAATAAAGTTATTATCTAAAAACAAAAAAATAATTCGTAACCACTTAAAAATAAAATCGGCGATTACAAATGCTCGTGAATTTTTAAAAATTCAAAAAGAGTTTGGCAGTTTTGACACATATATATGGAGCTTTGTCAAAAACCGAACTATTGTGAACAAACCACGCACTCGTTCTAACCTACCCACGCGCTCTAAAGAAAGTGACGCTTTAGCGACTGACTTGAAAAAGCGTGGTTTTAAATTTGTCGGCAGCACTATAATGTACGCATATATGCAAGCTACAGGTTTAGTAGACGATCATATGGTATACTGCTGGCGTAAACAAAAATAAGAGCATATAAAAAAGCAAAATAGGCACCATCACATGAAATCACTAATTACCGCCGAAGAAAATAAAAACATTAGCACAAAGCTTATTGAGCAAAAACCTCGCGCTCTTAAAGAAAATGAAGTTTTAATTTATAACGATGCCCGCATTAAAAAAGGTGACTTTGTGCTGATAACTGGCGGTGGTCTTGCCGAAAGTGCCGAACTGCAAACTACAGTGATGCCACTTGTATTGCGCGGAGTAAGCCTTCTCGGCATCAGCTCAAACAATTGTCCGCGCCAAACTAACGACCGCATTGTGGTTGAAATATAAAATGGTAAAACCACTCCCCTTGATTTCGTCGAAGAGCTTTTTTGCTTTTTTAATGTCTTTGCTTTGGCCTATTTTAACCAATCAGAACATTTGCGGCCAATTTTTCGAAAGGTTTTTAAACCAAAATATTTATCCCAAACAGACTCATATTTCTGCGCAAGCTTTTCAATTTCATCGGCATAAACAGCGGCGTCAAAATCTGACTTTGCACGCTCGGCCAACCGACGCGCGTACCATTTAGACCAATACATAGCCACAGGTATACCGGCAAACTGCAAAATCGGAACAGTTATGTTTGTACCTGGCACTTGAAACCAATCTGTTGAAGCTAATGCGATAAGCGATACTACATTGATTGTCCATGGAATTAAATAAAGAACACTGTATTCAAAACTAGCTCGTCGCCAATCAATCTGTTTATTTATCAGTGGTATTTTAATTGCAATGTTACCAGCGTTTTCTCTAGTTGTTTCACGAAGACGACTAATTTGTGCCCAATAATCTTTTGCGTAATTATTCATAACGCCATTTGCAAGCAAACTTATATCTTTAGCCTGCCCCTCTGCCGTAAATATACTTATGGTAGATAGACGATCCCCTATAGAACCATCGGTTACCGCCATAACTAAACCCACAGCATATAAGCTGCTGACAAGCTGTGATTTCAGCACCCTGGTAAGGCGCGTCCCAGAGTTTACCGCCCAGTTACGGTAGGTTGAAAGAAATGATCCTATCCCTAGGGCAAACCCCATTGACCAGTATGTCGGAATCATAGAAAATTCTGTGCCTTGCATTTTATGTTTAACCCATGTGCTGCCAATGGTGAGTGCCCCTTGCATTAGCATACCGGTAACTACTGCCATGCTAACATCACTTAACGTAGGTCGTTTGTATTTTGAGATAAAATATTCTTTCCACCAACTCCATTGAGTAGGCTTTGGTTTAGAAAGATGCTCAACACTAGTCACATCGTCATTAATATAAACTACCGTCAAATTTCTACCGGTTTTACTTTGATTTTGGCCGCTCTCAATATGTATGCGGGCAATGTACTGCTTTAAATGCTTTGACTCGCGTGTAATTATTTTTTCATCTATTATTATATATGTTTCGTTATTTATTAAAAATCTTGGCACGCGATGATTGTCGATTATGCGATAAGACATATTGATACCAAATACAGAATCCTCAAGAATAAATTGGTTTTTATCGATAAGATCTTTAAGATAATTTTCACCACGCAAGCTTGCTATGCGCGCAGCTTCGCGCTCAAGTCGTTCTGCCGACTCGAATAATTTTTCTACAAGAGATTCGTTTTTATCACTCCACTCAGCAGTTTCTTGCGCAATAATTGAAGCAATCTCTTTAGTAGAATCTTTTGGCTTTTCAAGTTCTTGAGCTAGCACAGAATAGGGCACCAAGAGGCTAAAAATAACCCCAAATGAAACAATTTGACGCACACTCTGATTGAAACGCAGAACCATTTAATCCAGCCTTTGGCAGTAGTGTAGACAGCTATTTTAGCCTATCTGCGACATAGCTAAAAGTACCCTGAAATTATTACGTAAAATCTTGCTGACTTGGGTAAATTCCTTTATTTTGACGGCTAAGAGGTGACAAAAATGAGCTTAGTCGTTGAGATTCCTAAAGATGTTATTATCTGCCCTGATTTCTGTGACGGCGAATGGTTCACTCCCTCTGGTGCTGAATTTCAAGTTGTAAGCCCATACACCAATCAAAAAATAGGCTCAGGCCACGAAACAACGCTTGAAGACCTGCAGAAAATAATAGAAAACGCTAACCGTGCGCAACTTCGCTGGGGCAGTCTGCCAATTAAAGAGCGATCACAAGTTATGTTTCGTTTTCGTGAAATTTTACTTCGCGATAGTAGTAAAATTGCCAATCGAATTTCTAGTGAGTGCGGCAAAACATTAAGCGAAGCACATGCCGAGATAAATAAAGGTGTTGAGGTTATCGAATTTGCCTTATCTTTACAAAATCTTGATTGCGGTGGCAAAGTAGAGGTTTCTCGCGGTGTATCTTGTGAATACCGACGAGAACCACTCGGGGTTGTTGCCGCAATTACGCCATTTAATTTTCCGGCAATGGTGCCGCTATGGATGATCCCCATTGCTATTACTTTAGGTAACAGTATCGTCTGGAAGCCGTCAGATAAAACTCCATTAACCTCTTTATTATTAGCAGATGCGCTAAAAGAAGCCGGACTGCCTAAAGGGGTTTTTAATATTGTTCAAGGTGGCAAAAAAACTGTCGAAGCGCTTATTGATAATAAAGAAATTCGCGCAGTGGGTTTTGTGGGCTCAACCACTATCGCAAAAGAGATTTACCGCAGAGGATCGCATAATTTAAAACGGGTCCTCGCCCTTGGTGGCGCTAAAAATCACATAATACTTATGCCCGATGCAGATCTCACTTTGACAGGTAAAGGCATAGCCGATTCTTTTACCGGATGCGCAGGGCAGCGCTGCATGGCCGCCAGCGTTCTCTGCACTGTGGCCGCCTCAGAAGACGAAGAAAAAAAAATCG
>MEPT01000054.1:0-3192 GCA_001769925.1 Bdellovibrionales bacterium RBG_16_40_8 | reverse complement strand
CAATCAATTTTACTACAAGCAAAAAAAATATCTCTTGGTGATGATATGGGCGCAATAATTTCAAAAGCTGCTCTTAAAAACCTTGAAGATGCCATTACGCAATCTGCCGTCGAGGGTGCAGAAATTATTTTAGACGGTCGAAAATCAAAACCACCAAAAAATTACCCAGCAGGTAATTGGCTAGGCCCCACAATACTTGATCGTGTTAAACCCGGTAGTCGCGCAGCCATTGAAGAACTTTTCGGACCAGTGCTAGCAATTATACGTTGTAAAACCCTAAGCGAAGCAGTCGCTATTCAAAATTCAAGCCCATATGGCAACGCTGTATCTATATTTACACAAAATGGCGCATTTGCTGATGAGGTGGCACGTAGTGGAAAAGCCGGTATGGTGGGCATAAATATTGGTGTACCAGTACCAAGAGAACCTTTTTCTTTTGGTGGGATTTATGAGTCTAAATTCGGCCAAGGTGATATAACGGGCATTCACAGCCTTGATCTCTGGTCTGATGTTAAAAAAATAACTACCAAATGGGCGGCACAGAAAGATTCAACATGGATGGGATAAAAAAAAAATCACGCGTTGTAGAAGCTAATAACTTTCTTAATAGAAATACTCCTCTAGAATTATTTGCGAAGTGGTTTGCAGAAGCAAAAAGCTCTAGCCTAAGCTTTCCTGACGCATTTGTGCTTTCAACTGTTGGCAAAAAATCACAACCAAATTCGCGCGTGTTACTATTAAAAGAAATTCGCAAAAACGGCATGATTTTTTACACAAATTACCAAAGTGTTAAAGGTCAAGAGATGACTGCCAACAAAAAAGTAGCGCTTAGTTTTTTTTGGGATCATCTTTTTCGCCAAGTTACTTGGCATGGTAAGGTCAAAAAAATTTCTCGTGCCGAATCGCAAAAATACTGGGCCTCGAGGCCTCGTGAAAGTCAGCTAAGCCAGTGGGTTTCGCAGCAGTCTAAACCAGTAACGAGTCGCGCCCGTTTAGAGCGCGATTTAGCTACCGCCAAGGCGCTATTTGCCGACAAAGAGATCCCTTTACCTAAAAACTGGGGTGGCTATATTTTTATCCCAACCTACGTCGAGTTTTGGATTGGTCGCGATGGTCGCTTTCATGATCGTTATGCCTATCTAAAGGTCGAGAATGAGTGGCGTGGGCACAGACTTTACCCTTAGTAATCAGTTACAATAGTTTGAAGTCTAACTGGTCATAAACTCGAGGTTTTTTACATCGCTAGTATTGCTGTTATTGCAGAAGATCAGAAAATACGTCGCGAAATGCTTCAGTATCTAAAAGAGCTGGGCGCTGAGGTTGTGCACGAATTTGCAACATCGAAAGATTTTGAAAATGTCATTTTTCCTGAGCCCATTCAGATTCAACCTCCAGTATCGGGACATCAGTACCCTTCACAAGAGCTTACCGCTGACATCGTAAACTTCTTAAGCACATCTCATGGAGCTATTAAAAAACCATTTGCGAAAGAAAAAGTTGAAGTTGCGGTAAGTATAGACAAATTGCAAATCACGCGTGTCGACGGCGGTGAACTATTCGGACAAACAGAAATTAACCTTATAAAAGGTAGTACAACACTTGATAGTTTTGTACCAAGCCAATATCAAACCGTATTTAAAACCTTAATTGATAACATTAAAAATAGCGCTAATAGTGCGAAAGCCCATATCGCTTTTAAATATCAAAATGATGAGCTTTGGATTATCGAAACAACCGGGATTGTTAAAGAAAATAACTACGTTTTAACTTTTGTAGATCAAACTGCCTCAGCCACTTCACTTTTAGCAAAAAAAAATGCTGAAGAAAATAAAAATAAAATTAAATCAATTGATCTTATTATTTTTGAACAATTAAGTGTTAAAGTAAAAGACTGTAAAGAATGGGTCACAAAAACTGCCGTGCGCTTAAAAAAAGACAAGTTATGGCCTGCTGAATTTCGACCAAAATTTATTGCCGTACGCTACGAAAACGACACTAAAGAAAAGGTTGAGTGCCACCACCCATTTATTGATGATCTTATTTGTGTTCCACTTGATCGGCTTATTTTTTTACAAAAAATTGAACTTGCTTTAGGCTTACCGAAGAAAATCTCTCCAAATTTTCTTTTTGTGCAAGAGGCAAATGACGTCATTGAAGTTGCCAAAAAAATTAATCTTGAGCGTATTTGCGATTTGGGATTTGCGATGCCAAATCCGGTACCTTTAGCCCCTGGTACACCTGGGCATTTTTATTTTCGCTTTCCGGGGCAAAAGCCACTACTTGATGTCTACGGTAAAGTTACAACCTCGATTGAACACCCAGAGCGCAAGGGCGAATACCTTGTATTTTTTAGTTTTTTTGGACTTACAAAAGCTATGAATAAAGAGGTAAGGGCTTATTTGGCGCGTGACACTGGGTACAAACCATTTGTTGATCTCAAACCAGAGCATTTCACCTTTAATGAAGAAAATATCTTTTACACAGATGAAGAAAAAACTCGCAAAACTGTAGCCGTACTTGATGTCGAAGAGACCAATGCTAAAAATAGTGTTGATTATCTAAAAAAAGAGATCGGCAATCTTGAAGCTGTTGCTTTTGACAGCTACTACGATTTTTTCGAAAAATATCTTACCAAAGAAAAAGATACAAATAGTACTCAACCTGCTATAAGTAGTGATTTTTATGCTGATACAATAAGTATTCTGGTTGACGCAGTAGACATGAACATGAAAATGGCTCTTACCCCACCTTCTGACACAGATTTAATTTTAGGGCATAATGCAAAAAAAATATTTTCTGAACCCCAATCTTGGCTCTTAATTTTTGATAGCACCTCGCGCAATCTTCTTGCTGAATGCCTTTATATCTTAGGCAACAAAAAACGTGTGCAAAAAAACTTTGAAATGAAAACAGCGGCCGGAGAAAAAAGAAGCGTATCTATTGAGTTTATCCCAGAAAATGATTCAAAAGTAGTTAGACTAAATATTCGGCCACCTGACAATAAATCGCCACTACGATCTGGACATCCAGAAAGAATTGATTCTTTAGAATGCATAGTAATTGATAAGTCGCTTATGCCAGAAGATTTAGACGCAATGCTTGCGGCGATTAAAGAAGGCGCGGCCAAAGCAAGCGTTAGACTGCCACCTGAAGGCCCACGTATTATTGTAACTACTACAGAAGCCCAAAACA
>MEPT01000053.1:27701-31432 GCA_001769925.1 Bdellovibrionales bacterium RBG_16_40_8 | reverse complement strand
ATTTGATCTTTATGGAAAAAATGGGGATCTATGGCTCAATTATTCTAATTTCTCTTATTTCATTCCCTTTACTTGCGGATGTCTTAAATAATGATGTTCATAATTACTCTCTTATTTGCCCTACCGTGCGTCTCTCGTCTTTATCAGGCCAATATAAAATAGATGTGTCCCCCAATGGCCCCAATAGTGCCAAAACCAGTTTGCATTTCTTCTGGGATGGGAACGACCATGGCCCAAGCCTAACTCTACAGTCTGAGCTTTTTAATCGAATTACAGCCAATATTTTTAAATTTTTTAAAGCTTACTTTAATGAGACAAATTTTCCTGAAGTTATAAATATCGTTCAAACAAATTTAGGAAGCGGCGTCGGTGCACTTTATTGCCGTAGCTATCAAATCGATCCCGAGAAAGCAGTGACTCTCTTTTTTTCTGCCAAATCGTTAGAATCACCGAATGAATTCACTCGACTGTTGTCGCACGAACTGACCCATCATTGGTTTTTTAAAAACCACAAAGCTGCAGACATGTGGATTGAAGAAGGGATCGCTTATCTCAGTGAATATATTGTGACTGGTCGTCTTTCCGGCGAGCCTGTCTTGCAATATTTTAAACATGCTTCCGTGTCTTTAACAAAACCGAATGCGGTTTCGCCCATAGCCCAGATGGGACAAGCACAGCTGCTTTTTAGTTATCTATTCAACCGCCTAGGCCCTGCGTTTTTACAAAAAATTCTCATGTTTAATTCATTGAATATGAATAATATTTCTCTGGCCATCTCTAGCGAAAACCCCTATGGGTGGACTTCATTCAATGAAGCTTTTCGCGACTTTCAAATAGCGAAATTCATTAATCGGGTGAACTATTGGGCTCCGACTGAGGCTGACAGCAAAAGATATTTTCTTTTCTCAACAATTCTGCAGCCCGAAATTTTGCCATCGAAATTGCAAAGCTCAGAGTGGTCAGCCATTGAATCACCAAATCGGTCCACACTTTTGAATTCAAAACCGCAAAATGTAAAATTTGAAAACCTTGTCGTCGTCGATGATCCGGGTGAGCCTATTGTCGTTAAAGATCTAAAATCCGCTGAAAGCGCTACTTCTAATGCCACTACGTCTAATGAGACCATTTCTAATAAGCGATATTTTCGTATTTTTTATCAAAGCTACTAGCGCCTTACCGATACGCATGGCGAGTTTTTTCCCGATGGGGCGCTCACTTTTTTTCCATTTTTGAGAGATCTCCCTGCCTAACACCAATTTTATTAGCCATTTCTTTTTGCGTAAATTCGTGGCGGAGTCGAACACCTCGCATAAGTCACCTCAATGATTTTAAGTTGTTACCCGCACTGACTTATGCGCCTTTCAGCTCTAAAACAATCTCGGGTTTTTTTAAAATTATTTCGAGCAGACGATAAACAGATTTTGAAGGCTTTCTCAAACCCTGTTCCCAATGGCGCACAGTCCCTATATCAACATTTAAAAGCGAAGCGAATTCAAGTTGAGTATAGTGAAGAATTTGTGTTCGCAATTGCTTGATTTGATTTTTCGAAAATTCTGGGGCCGGTGGCGCAAGTTCTCGCTCGACTGTTTCTAGCCTCACTTCTCCGCGCTCATGCGCAATGGCTGAGTTTAGACTTTCAATAAGCGCCTGACCTAAAGATATTTTTTTATTTTTCATGGTTTACTCTCCCGTTTTAAAATCAATACCAAGTCTCTCAAAAGTTTCTTTTCATCAGCCGCTAAATCTGTAGATTCACCTTTGCGAAGCAAATACAATAAATGGATCTTCTCGACGTGAGGCAAATCTAAGAAAAATACCCGAATGCCACCACGCTTACCTTTCCCCCGCCCCTCATCTGGGAGTCTGAACTTTCTAACGCCACCCGTGGCGGGTACAACGTCACCAGACTCTGGGTTATTAAGAAGCTCATTCTCAATCTGCCGAGCCTTGTCCTCGGGCTCAGCGAACTCCGCTAGTCGCTTTAATATCAACGGTGAATAAATAAAAATGCGTCTCATCAACTTTGAATATACTACAGAGTAGTAGTTAAAATCAAGCCCGTTTTTTGTCTCAATATGAGATTAGGTAGGCCGACACAATTTCGAAAGGCCTCGATTCGAGTGCGATCCATCGTCGTCGTTGTGCCCTCCAGACCACAAAGTAAACGAACTCCTGCGTGGTAGCGTGCCCGCAAATTTAAAATCCTGCCATTGTCGATGTCTATTTTCATAGCACGATATCGATTCACAATTTCTGCCGCCTCCGGCCAGGGCATCACTTGCGACAAAATACGGTATTGTGAATCCGTCCCAACTGTGACCGACACTCCCGCTGTAAGACTGAAAAGCGAAGTCTGATGAATCCCAAGCATATCCGTTGACATGAGGCCTTCTGATAAACTGCTGATTATTAAATAAATTGAATCTCAAGAATGAATTTTTACCGTTATGAAATCTTAAATCAATCGACGTCGCGTTGAAGTTCCGCGCCAGGCTCTAAATCTATTCAACCGCCTAGGCCCTGCGTTTTTACAAAAAATTCTCATGTTTAATTCATTGAATATGAATAATATTTCTCTGGCCATCTCTAGCGAAAACCCCTATGGGTGGACTTCATTCAATGAAGCTTTTCGCGACTTTCAAATAGCGAAATTCATTAATCGGGTGAACTATTGGGCTCCGACCACTCGGCGCAACCAATACCCATGACGTGGATGTGCTACTGACACCAGCTTTGGAGCCAGCGACCTTTTGAGTCTGACAGGCGTTGAAGGCTCCCGCCAAAAGCAGAAGAAAAAGAGAGATTAATAGCACGATAGTTTTTACTGACATAAAGACTCGCCACCCGATCTTCTTATCGGTTTATTTATGGATTTTATTTACGGCTTTATGAAAATTTCCAGGGCTAAGTTTTCGTTATTGTTATCGCTCTTATTATCGCTATCCGAGTTATTGGGATAAATAAACAAAGTGGGAAACTTTGAGTAACCCGAGGGAACAGCGAAAGAATAAAAGCATGAAACGGAAATCTGAAATATGTCAGTTCCAGAATAAGGTAAAATCTAATGGTACAGAATCATCTATTTTGACCCCTAAAAGAGATGGTCGATCAATGTCAAAGTGCGACAGCACTAAAGGCAATTGCCCTTTAACTTCAATGTTTTCACCAGTCATTTTGGCCGAGATGGCTACATGTTCATAGGTGTGGGTTGTGTTTGCGAAAGCCACCTGAGCTGTGGCCTCCAATTGATTGATTTCTGTAGGCTCTTTAAATTTCACTATAACAGTGATGACAGGTTGTAGTGCCGCCTTTGTAGTTTCAAGCATATGGTTGTCACGGTTGCCGTCGCCAGAGTTGAAATCCTTCACGGGCACTCCGATGAGAAATGTGCAATCACCAGACTGACATTGGCCCTTTCCTTTAACATTTTTTGCGGTTCCAATGATGTTTTTTAGAGGAAAGTGAACGTGGTAACTCAGTTCTCCATTGGTGATTGACCACACGGATTTTTGTAATTTTGCCAGGGCCACGTGACTTGTTAATACTGATATTAAAATTTGGATGATAAAAAATTTCATATAAACCTCAAAAATCTAAAATTCGAAAGAAACAATGAGTGCAGAAAGAGCAACGGTGCCAGCAGTAATGCCAGCAATGTCGGCATGGCGCTTTTCTAGCCCAGTCAATTTTTCATCGCGGGCATTCTTTTTTGCGGCAATATAGCCAAGTAT
>MEPT01000053.1:27350-27693 GCA_001769925.1 Bdellovibrionales bacterium RBG_16_40_8 | reverse complement strand
GTCAGAATCATTCCAGGGAGGTGAATCCATACCAATCGGCGGTGCCATAATGTTGTGCCGTATGTTGCGCTACTTGGGAGTTCAGGTGCTGCCCAAGAAGTGTAAGCTGCGGCGGCATAGCTGCTGACAGCCAAGCCTGCAAGGAAGGGGTGTTCAGGGGCAAATCATCTTCGTCTGCTCCGCTGAGAAAGGCTGCCGCCATTGCTCCTGCTGTCACCAGTCCCCATATCTGATGTTGGCGAAGATAAAACCGCCGGTCCTCAAGTTTTTTTTGTAAAGCAGGATCAGCTTGGGTGTCGGTCTGTGTGAATCCGAGATCTTTTAATTCAATCGTTGGACACGT
>MEPT01000053.1:22184-27318 GCA_001769925.1 Bdellovibrionales bacterium RBG_16_40_8 | reverse complement strand
CCGGAGGTTGCCGCGTAAAAGTCCTTAAAATTTCAATTTGCAGTTAAATTTCGGCGTTGTTAGGCTGAGAGATTAGTTGAATGTCAGCTTTTACGTGAGACCTATGCTATTGCGCCAGGATTCTCACACCTTGGGGCAAGTATTGCGTGTGGCGCGAATAGTCCGTGATATCTCGAAAGATTTACCCTTGGTCGGGGCACGAGTGATGCCAACAATATTGCTCTCGTCAATTGGGCCAGTAATCGTACTGTCAAGCCCTGCTGCAGGTGAGCTTTCTTGCGGAAACCACAACGAAACTACCTCTCGCATGGCCCGGCAAAACATCGAGACTTAGATTGGGATTCAAAAGGGTCTGGCTTGAATTCTGGATGCTGAAGCCGGTCGTCTTAAGCTTCTTTAATAATTCTGAATAGCTGAAAAAATCCGCGAGCCGATATAGCGAATCTTTGCTTCTATCTTTTCGATATTTGATGCCGAGCTGAGAATTTTTAGGAATGAATGCAATCACCAGAATTCCGTTAGCTTTAAGTACACGATGTGCTTCTTTCATGGCATTAAGCTGGTTCCTCATAAAGCAAAGCGAAGTAATCATAAAAGCGGAATCATACCGTTCGTCGGTGAAGGGCAGATGTTCGGCTTCTCCAATTGTGGCGTCTATACCTCTGGCTCGCGCGAGTGAGAGCATTTGTGGTGCTGGATCTATTCCGTGCCGTATACCTAGAGCGGCTGCGAAGCGGCCCGATCCAACACCGATTTCCAAACTATTTTCGAATGGCGGGGCAAGGCTTAGAATGGCGTTTACTTCGGCTTTAAAAACATCAGGGTTTTTATCGAACCATTGATCGTAGTCTTTGGCGTGCCGATCGAATTGTTGGGCTGATGTTGAATGCGCTATCTTTGAATTCGGTCTGCTTTGAAAGATTTTCTTTTTACTTCTTGCTGTTGTTTTCGTTTTTATTTTCTTCATCGTGATCCATCATCATGCCCTTGCCCTTCATCATTCCTGTTATGTGGTCCATTCCCCTCATGGGGCAGCCATCTTTACCCATCATTTGCCGACAAGAGCTCATCATATCTTGCTAGCATTCACTCATAGGTTTATCGGATTTGAGGCAGGCTGCCATCTTCGTGTGCATCTCCGCCATTTTTTGGCGATCTTTCTTTGATACCTTTGTCTCAGCGGCAAATGAAGTGCTTGCGGCAAAAATAAGCACACAATAGTTATGATTATTTGTGATTTCATATGATTCCGCTCTGCCTGTCGGCAGTTAGTTTTTTATAAAATGTCTCGCTTCTTTTCTTCAAATTCTTGTTTGGAAATTTCTCCACGCGCATAACGTTCTTTTAAAAGATCAAGAGCTGATTTTTCACGGATTGAATTCCCTTGTTGGCGAACAAAAAAAGATACTGCGCCCACAATGACTACAATTATCAAAATCCACCACAAGAACATCCAACCTCCACCCCAAAACATATGATGCATTCCAGAAGGGTCATTCATTTTAAACTCCATAATAATTGGGGCTTCGCACAAAACCTTTGGTCATACACGAATCCATTCGTCAGAAATGCAAGCGCAAGGCCACGATCACATGCTTGTAAATGCGTTTCCACGCAAATCGTGAGTCCTTTTGTCACGCCGGGAGAAAAATTTGTCTCAACCTTTAAAACCATTGCCGAAGCCAGTATTTTTTAAAGGCAATTTTTCCAAGATGCCAGCGAATCCCTAGCGTTTTCACCCTTAAATACTTCCGACATCTCGCCTAAACTTTTAGAAGCATCCACGGTTATTTGTTTGGTTTGCTTGGAACTGGCGCCACCTTGGTTAAAATCTTGCGCACAGTTTTGAAACGTCGCAAGTGCGGCCAGTGAAAGTGAAATAATAGTAGTGGCAGCCAGAAGTTTTAGATTATTAATTTTCATTTTACCCTCTCGCAATCCATTAATTCATTAGTGCCCACCAATTAGATTTACCTGTATAAAAAAAACTAGTCCACATGACTTACTACTAACTCATTGTAAAACCTGTTATTCGTTTTTACAAGCACTAGGAACGCGTTAAAATCAGTGATACGACAGGCCTTTACAAACCTGATTGTCGCAAACAAGTGAGTCATGGGGTTCCACGAGGGCGCAGTCGGAGATAATGTCTTCTTCTCCGCTAATTTGATTTTCAAGTTGATTATAAGAATTCACCAGTAGATTGATCTCATCAGGGGAACAACTGCTGACGGAATACACGAGATACGCATTCGGGCCGCCACAAGCTTTACTGCCTAAAGCAATTTGTCTACAGTCAGAATCGTATGTGCAGCTGGTGTTTAATGTCTCTCGAATTTTCTGGTAAATCGAGTCTAAGCGTCGCTCTTTTTCCTCTAAAGATTCGTCCTGAATCATTTCGCAGCTCTGAAAGAAAACCGCAATCACTAGAATGTAACAAAATGAGACTGCATAATGAAAAGCTTTAGTAAAAGTAAGCATTCAATTGTTTGCTGTCGCAAACGATGTGCCCAAGTTGACAAATACAATACACAGTGAGCATAAAATTTTGTCGAACTTGAAAATAATGTATAACAGTTTTACGTCCCCGATAACACTAACTGTTTAGTTAAAGAATTCTGGGTTGCCCGCCGACACACTCACATGGCGTCAGATAAGCCGCAACCTCTAGTTCCAATCGACCCCATCATATTTTTCGGACAGTTAAAAAAACATCTGCTTGTGCAAATATCGACAATTCTTTTATCACTGGTACTTTTCGGAATTGGTTGGCAAAAAAATTGTCTAGAGATTCAAGCCTTTGCTTTAGTTTTTCTCATTTTATCGCAAATATATATTTCGCGATGGCCTGTTAAGGTGGGTTACGCCGAGCGCTTAGTAGATATTTATCCTTCGCTTCAACCGAGTAAATTTCTAATTCAAATTTATCTTATGCTTCCTTTAACATGGGCTGCATTTGTAATCTTTCTTTCATTAAAAGAACGAGGGGTCGTACAAAAAAAACCACCCCTCATTTTTCGTATGCGAGGATTTTCAATTTTATGCGTAGCTCTAACTATACCAGCTCTACCTATACTACTTAGTTTTATTAGTTTTTTGCTGCCGAGACAGATCCCATTAATAAAACCTACAAGCTATTGGTTAACGACTCCTAGCACGTATTATATTACTGCGACCGCTAATGAAATCGAAGAAGGTGTCCGAACAAAAAGAACACCGCATACAAATCCAAATCAAGAGATCGGCTCATCTGCTAAAATGCCTAGTGAAAGAAAAGATCTCTCCGCAATAGGTTTAATTGTCGCTATGGTGATGGTCACTAATGACAAGCGCGAGGACGAGAAGAGTTTAGTTGCTGCGGATCGCAGATTTACAAAAACGATCGATGTTTTAGAAAGCCTAATAACACTTCTTGAACAGCATGATCGCAGCTGGCCGCAAATTTTTCAGTTTAATCCGCTTATGTTTTTGACCGCTACAGGCGCAGTAGAGGCAGGTCTAATAAGCACTATCTCCTTATTTACTGAAATCAAATTTAGAAAAACTATTTCTGAAAAAATTGAGACCGTGATAAATGAAGCCTCTGTAGAAATTCAAAAAGATTCTCCATCGAGCGCATCCGTATTGAAAGAAAGGCTTCTTGCAGTACGCAATCGTTTAGAGGCCACACGCAGTTGTATGGCCTGCGCTCATTGGCCTCCACTCCTTTAGGTCAAACCAAGGACTGACTCACTGCTTTGGCGAAATCTTCATCAGCTCGCCCGTCGAATAGGCATTGAACTCAGGCGCATACATAGACTGCACGGTGGATGGTCCAATGCGAAACTGGCCCGACATATTTGCGCGCAGACGATATTTAAACGTATACTCGCCAACCGGTAGCTTGCTGAAAAAGAAATTTGAACCGCTATCTCTAATCTCTTCGTACCAGTAAAGCCCTAAGTCCCAGCGATAACCCGAAGTCACTTTTTCGGGTTCTAGACCCGCAGCCCGCGGATCACGCAAGTGAACATATTCAGCTTCGTGTTTAGCCCTGAGTGAGATCTGCACTTCGACTTGATCACCAACAAGTAGTATTTCGCCGCCCGTCAAGGGTTTTAATATCCACTCTTTGCCATTGTTCTCACGCTTAAAGTATTTTCTCGACACCGAGAAAAAATCTCCGCTTTCTTCTTGCGGCAAAATTTCTGTCGAGAAATGCCAGGTTGCCGAGGCAAAAGCAAAACCCCGAGTTGGCTTTTCAACAATGATTTTTGAATTTTTTATTGGATCTAATTTATCCCCAGGTAAAACTAATTGCGTTTTCTTACCGGTGTACTTCTGCGGATCAAAAGTAAAGTCAGTCTTTTGCGTCCCCACGTCCACCGAAATTTTCTCTTCGATCCCGAGTGAAGCCGTCTTCTCAAGATAATGAACCAAAGCATAAATCACTTCTGCCGTGGCTTTGGTCGACTTCCAGTGATTGAGCTTTTTATTCAAAAATAACCACTGTACCAAACCGTCGAGCTTTTTATTGCTAGGCTCAAGCTCAAGCAAAGTTCTGACACTAAAGGCATGGGTCTCAATCGTGTCGTTGTACCAAAGCCATGAGCGATCTTCAGGGGCCCAGTAGGTGCCCAGTTCTTCTGTCGACTTGGCTGAATCCATAACACTGTCCCACACCAGCTTGGCATCTGGCTGCCGATTCATACGCAGAAGTGTCAGTGCCAAATAGCCCTTTAATAGCGGTGCGTGGTGCTTCCAGTTCGTAAAGCTATAGTTTAGTAGTTCACGTCGATACTCGTCGGTGAAAAGACCACCCGTCCACGAGCTATCCGGGTAAAGGCTGATTGAGTAATTGATTAAAGTCACATCCTCCCAGCAACAGCCAATTGACATCCATCGTTTCAAATTGTCATCTAACCAAAGCTTGGTAAAGTTCCAAGCGCGAACCACCATCTCTTTAGGCAGATCGATTTTGAACTCTTGCGCCCGGCCTAGGCCTAACAGCAGATAAAGTGTCATATACTCGTCGGGCGGTCCCCCCTCAAACCAGGGGAAGCCCCCACCCGGGAGTTGCATCTTTTGTAAGCGCTTCAAGGCTCTTTCTTTTTCTGCCTTGACGAGGCGAGAATCCAAAACGTTGACTAGATCC
>MEPT01000053.1:20574-22155 GCA_001769925.1 Bdellovibrionales bacterium RBG_16_40_8 | reverse complement strand
CACGCAGCCATGGGCTTTCTTCGAGAGTCATGCGCCGATTGGAGTCTAGCTCGTCAACCTGCTCAACCACGCTTTTACGTGCTGAGAACTTTTTCGCCATCGCCGCAACAGCAGGGTATTTATCAAATACGGAGCTGACAATGCCCGTTGATAAAAAACGGTTAAGGGTCTGCTCGGTGCACTCATAAGGATACCTAATTACGTAAGGTAGTGCCGTCAGAACGCTATAAAAAAGCTGTGTATCCAGAGTGACCACTAACTTCTCATTGATAAGGCTTACATCCTTGTTGATCGCCAGATCTTTAAACTCCATAACTTTACGATCTTTGTTTTTTAAGGTCACAAAACGCGACTGCGCCAAATGCAACCGGCTCGGCAGCACCGGGAATGGTCGCCGCTCACCATCAGAGAAATTTTTTGTTTTGGCGATCACCTTAAAAGCATACTCACCAATTTTCTTTGGCGCCTTCAAGATAAAACCCAAAGTTTCAGACCCCTGTTTTTTGACCGTAAATTGGCTCCGGTTTTTACCAGCTAAGGCAAAATCGGCCAACGCACTTTTGCCACTCAACAAGTCCTCGATTTCAAAACTGAGTTCCCCCGAAAAGTCGGCATTCGATGCATTGTTGACCACCACTTTCACTTCGGCTTCATCCCCTTCACGCAAAAATCGTGGGGCATAGGGTCTAACCATAAGTTCTTTTACGGTTTTGGTTTCTCGGCTGACAAAGCCGCTCATAAAATCCTTAGTCAGGGCATGGGCGTAGACCTGCCAAGATGTTACCGAATCAGGCACCTGAAATTCTGCCCCGACTGCGCCGTCTTTATCAATCACCAGGTGCGGCTTAAAAAATGCCGTCTCAGAAAAGTCAGACCGCATCTGTACAGTTTCTCCGTTCCCAGCGGCTTGTGCTTTTCCTTGTGGGGCCCCCCCGATTCCCCCATCAACGCTGGGGGCGGGAATGGCCTTTTTTACTCTCTGAAACGAATCGGCTTCCTGCGCTACAACCTCCTCCGGGGGAGACATTTCAGACATTCTTACAGCCATTGGTTCCGCGTCATAAGGCCCACCATGTCTACCGGGGCCGCCAACGCCATAGTCATAGTGAAAATCCAATGAGTCCGGGCGCAGATATGGATAACCTGGCCCATCTCTCCAACCGCCGTAAAGACTGGTCGCGCGCAGAGTTGACAGGGTTGACTGAAGCGAACTCTCTTGCGTATAGCTGGGAAATTGTGACAACGGCGTCGCAAAATGGTGATAAGCAAAGGCGTCTAGACTTCTATCGTACATATACGCCAGCACTTCAGCCGTGTGCGTCCCCAGCGACTTGCCCTTTTTATCTTTGACCGTAATTCGAATACTCTCATCCTGCCCAGGCCGCAGCTTATCGCGAAAGCTTGAAAATTTAACGTCGAGTTCTTTATTACTCCACGGCACATATATCGATGCCACTTGCTCTAACATCTGAAAATCTTTTAGCACGTAGACACGGTACGAAAAACCACCGCGATCATTTTCATTTAATGGTATATTCGTAATAACCGAATCCACACCCGCATTGAGAATCCGCTTGTCGG
>MEPT01000053.1:20176-20544 GCA_001769925.1 Bdellovibrionales bacterium RBG_16_40_8 | reverse complement strand
GAATCCCTGAATGAATAAGTAACTCTAAGTTCTCGCCGACCTCACCTGATGACTTCTTGGCCATAAATAGTAGCGGTAAGTGAAGATCTAGGTGCTGTGATACCGTAATAAAATTTACGGCCATCTTGAATGTAGCTCCTAGATAATCTTTAGTTTCATAAATAATTCGGTAGACGCCGTCACGTATAAGCGGCGCTACGGTCAGTTTCGCCAGGCCACTAGGCTCATGCTTAATCGTTCCTCTGGCAACGACTTCACCTTCTGGCCAAGCGGCGACAACTGTCTGCCAATCGGCAGAGTTCTCCCAACGGCCGCGTAGCATATCTGACTTACTTGCAAACTTCTCCAAATCAGCACAACGATCAGCC
>MEPT01000053.1:7781-20165 GCA_001769925.1 Bdellovibrionales bacterium RBG_16_40_8 | reverse complement strand
TCAGCTGGCATGGGAGTCTTGTCCGGCTGCCTCAATCTGATGATCTTGTATTGAGCCTCTCCGGCAATCGGCTTTCCGTCTAAATTGTGGAGTGTAGCCTGCAGTTCAAATGACTTTTGCGATAGGTGGTAAGGCTCGCCTAAAACAAGGCTGGCTTCGACCGTTACAAATCCCGCTCTGTAACTGCGACTAGCAGATCTTGTTTCACCACCCTCATCAGAGACATCTGCGGAAATTTGATAGTCATAGAAAATACTCGACTTAACGTCGCCTGTCTTCTCATCAGCCTCTGGGGTAAATTCAATATCAAAATTACCGTCGGCCATTAGCTTAGATTTGCCAACTGCAACCGTTTGCGGTGAGTTTTGGTAGGCGCCATAGTCCCACCATGAAAAACCCCATCCGCAAAAACTATACCACCATGGTATATAGAGGCTGCGTTGAATACGCCAATTCACAGTACCCTGAGTAACCGGTTGGCCAAAATAATATTTGGCTTCGCCGCGAACCTTTACTTTGCGATTAAGACGAAGCGCCGACAGCGCCTCTTTCATTTCGACCTCAAATGTTGGCCGTTTATACTCTTCAACCTGAATAGATGACGAACCTGTATATACGCCTGCGACTTGAATCTGCCAATACCCCAATGGTCGGCCTGCTGGGATTGTAAACTCCCCCGAAGCCGTGCCAAACTCATTTGTATTTACAGTTACGCTCGCCACAGATTGGTAGTTGGGGTCATACAGGTGAACTTCTAAAGAGTCCCCCTTCGCCGCCGTAAGAAATTCGGCCTTTTCTTTAGCTTCGAAGGCCACAACCTTCCACATAATCTTCTGTCCGGGACGATAAATTGATCGATCCGAATAAACCAAAGAGCTTTTCTGTTTTCTGGCGGCGCTTTCGGGGTAAAAATAAATATTATCTTTTTTAAAGGCCAACATTTTTTGATGGCGCGCCACTGCAAAATAATTGCGTTCGTAATTTTCTTTTGCGCGAACCTTAAAACGAGCGGCACCCTCACCATCGGTGTTCTGAGACGCAACCACTTCGGGGGCTTGGTCCCATTGGTACTTATACAGGGTCACCTGAGCGGCCTTGACGGGTGTTCCGTTTTTACCCGAAAGCACTTTGAACTCATGGGTGCTGGCCGCTACCTTTTGCGACAGCATCACCAGATCAGTGAGGATAAATGGCGCGCCAATAACGGGACCTGAGCCATTCGAAAAATCGGCCTCACTAGAGGCCATAATATAATACGTTCCAAATTTATTTATTGGGGGAGTCACGTGATGAAGGTGATAAGCATAATCTTTAGTTTCGCTGAGAACTTCTGACCACTCGGCTACGGGCTTATTCCGTCGATTCGTCGCGAACTGTTCGGCGTTATCGAGCTGCCACGCATTGTACAAATCTTTTGTTGTGGTTAATTTTTTTTCAAGATTAAAAGCATAGGCCTTAAAGTAGACGTGTCTGATGTTCTTATAACGCAGAGTCAACGACGGTCTCTTTATCGTGTCGCTGCCCATAACTTGAAAGTTAAAGTCTTGTTGCTCAATTTCATAAATTAGCGACTTGCACCCTTGACCGCCCACTGAATTGGGGTAGGCCTTTTCGCCCGCTTGCGCCTCGCGATGGGCTTCGATCAAATGGCCGGGCTTAATTTGCTCGCGAATAAAATGGCCGAGCAAATACTGACCCCTAGCCCACCAAGCAAGGTATTTATTTTTTTTCTGAATATTCTTAAGAATTTCTAAAAGGCCATTTTTGACTTCTTCGTCAGAAATTCCCGTCCACAGGGCGTTGACTAACTCATACTGCGCCTCAAGAGCCGCTTCTGGTCGATGATTAGCTGCATGAAACGCCTGATGCTCACCCAACAAGCTTGCTATCCGCTCAAGGGGGTGCGCATCTTTATCTTTGCCGATCCGCTCTGTTGGGGGATGAGTGGCTAGACTGATAACCTCTACTTTATAGGATTCATTGTTTTGCTGGGGTGTCCAGTAGGATGTGTTTTTCAGATGTTTGGTCGCCATGTAGACAACGGCATCGCGAAGAACCGGGCGAACGGTTTCTGGGTAGTTATTTTTGCTTATGTAGCTAAGATAATGTGAAGACAAGGGCCTATTTAATTCGTCGCCCAAATTGATAACATTATCAAAGCCCGCCATTATGGCAGCTGAGATTTGATCTTTCGTCCAGGCCTTCAGGTCAATCTCACGACCTGAAACAGTTTTCTCGCGTTGTGAAATCTCCCACTGATAGACACCCATGTAGCGCATTAGCGAATGGACATAAAAGAGCTCAACTAAAGCCTTGCTCATACTGTCTTTTGGCCACGCTTCTGTTTTTAAAAAACGAACAGCGGTTTCATAACCATGTAACCCGATCTGCAGGCTCGTGGCGCGCACCAATGCATCCGTCACCACTAAATTATCGTTGGCTTTTCGACTCTTTATAAGAATCAGTATTGTTTCATCAAGTGCGGCCTGAAGTTTTTGTTCAGAAATAAGCTGCTCAACCCCTTCCCACGTTGCCTTCGTATTTGTACCTGTCATGGTCTTCTTCTCGCTTTCATTGTTTCTCAACTTACTGGCGCCACCGATGTCAGGGTAAAATGTAGCGACCACAACAACTACAAAAAAAATTGGCAGGCCTACGAACTTGGACCCAAACATTTTTTCAGGCCTGAATTTTATCATATTGCGATTCTGATTGGTCTTCGCGCGATTGACAAGAATGATGTCTTCACCCCTTGGCTTTGGCCCGGGTATAAGTAAAATAAAGCATATCGCCGCGCTTTTTTATGGGTACGTATGGTTAAATTTCGGCGTTGTTAGGCTGAGAGATTAGTTGAATGTCAGATTTTACGTGAAACCTGTGCTATTGCGCTAGGATTCTCACCATCACCTTCGAGATACCGGGGGATCCGGTCCGGTTATTGAAGTGTCAGAGTTCAGTAATTCCGTATAAAAAACACCCCTGCCAATAAACATGACAAGGGTATTTTATCTTATGATATTAAAAAAAATTAAAGTTTAAAACCGGCCAGAATTTATTTTGCAACCATTAATTGGAGCGGAGGCACTTGTAGATATTGTAACTACGTTAAATATATAGAATATTGGAAGAGGTGGCGACGCTCTAAACGTTGTGGTGGAGCTGTCAAGATTTTGTGATGGGCTTTCAGTGCAAATGAACTGAAGATCTTGCACTTTATCTCCTCCCTTTAACAATTTGAGTTTACCTTCTATTAAAGCCGCTGTGTTTGCAGCAGATCCTATTAACCTAACAAGAAAGCGCGTGCCATTCGTCGTGTCTTCTAGCAGGATATCAGTACTAGAGCCGGGAAATATCGTAACAGAGCTCGTGGTTAGCGACGCGGAAGAAAGCACTATGACTGCGTCGCTATTTACAGGTGCTATATAATCCACCCCAGCATTTGCGTAACATGCAGCTCCTACTATTATTGATGCGATCAAAAATAACTGTTTCATAAAAACCCCCTTTAATTAAATTTTATAAACTTAACACAAGGTTATTAGTGCAAACGCGGTGCCACTGTCTAAACTGCTGATTTTAAAGCAACGTCTCAAATTGACACGTACAACGTTTGCGCAAAAATACGATAACGATAACGATAACGATAACGATAACGATAACGATAACGATAACTTAGTCTATCCTTGTAAAACATCTGCACAACTGTCTAACGAACTTTTGCCTGTACTTATACATATAAAATATGTATATAATAAGAATGGCACCAACGGTTTTTAGGATATGGAAATTGCGGGTAATAGTTTATCCGAAAGATCATAAACCCGCACACGTTCATGTTATAGGACCTGAGGCCGAAGCAAAGTTTAATATTTAAAAGAGCGGCAAGAAACTCTTCGGAGGGCCTGGTATGAGTACCAAGAATAAAAAAATTAGTTACGGCAAGGTTGAGATTCCAGAAGACGCATTTGATCCAAAAAATGTTAAAGAGCGTATAACCATAATGGTAGATCAAGACGTGCTGGATGCCTATAGACATAAAGCTGCTAAGACTGGTGATAAATACCAATCTTTGATTAATCGGACCTTAAGAGAATCTCTTAAGCGACCCGAGCTTGAAGAACGAGTTGAAGTTTTAGAGAAAAAAATAAAAAAATTGAGTTGATTTTGTATCGATACCCAATCGCCATGAAGCCTAAGTGCTATTGGTTAGAGATGGTTTAAGCTTGAAATCCAGATAGGGTTCGGTGTATATGGGTTTTTCCCCTAACAACAGATCTTGGGCGCTCACAAAGGTCAGCTTATTCTAAGGCTGCGTCAGGAGTTATAATGATGTCAACGCGGCGATTCTGCGCGCGGCCTTCTGCTGATTTATTAGTAGCAATCGGCTTCTTAAAGCCATAACCGACGGAATCGATCTTCTCTGACTTCACACCGCTAGTTTGAAAGTATTCCGCCACAGCGGCCGCACGCTTCTCTGAAAGTTTTTGATTGATTCGAGCATCCCCAGTGGCATCCGTATGGCCTTCGACTATAATTTCTAAAGGCTTTAATGTGTCCGCAACCGTTTTCACTTTGGCCAAGATACCAAGTGAAGCGGCCGGAATGTCTGCACGACCGCTAGGGAAGGCCATAGACTTCAAACGAATGAGCAATTTGTCGCCCTGCTGATAAACTTCAGCCTCATCAGCACTAAATTGGGTTCGCGCGTTTTCTAACGCCCCCTGAATGTCAGCAGCCAGATTGGCTTGACTCAGCTGTCGATTCTTTTCACTCATGCTTATATCCATCTCGTTCATAGCCGTTTGAGCCTCGCCCACTTTTCCTTTAAGTCGGCGAATTTCGTAAGTCTGACGAACCAGCTTCACGGCATCGGCTTCGTCAAGATTTGAGCCTTTACGCTTTGTCGCAGCTAAGACGTCAATTAAGAAGCCAGCGCTTTCATTCGCCTTTGCGACAACTGGCAGGTAAACATCAGGATCGTGGCGATTTGAAAGAATAGTATTCTCTGCGTTTTTCAAATTAAATTCTGCTGTTTTTAACGTTTTCGGAACATTTTGTTTCGCACCATCGTCTTTAGCGCCGGTGACCATGGCCCGAGTTTTTCCAACTTGAATAGTTTGAATCGCTGCAAGCTCTAAATCCTGATAACCTCTCTGTAGGCTAGAAAACTCTTTTGGCGACAGGTCCTTGTCTAAATCATCTGCGTTATGGCTCAATTCACTATCGAGCTTATGAAGTTTGTCCTTAAGTTCTGGGAGCTTTCTAGCTCCTGCCACGATCGCGTCTTTACGAGAATCAAGAACCCCTTGCGCCTTCGGCTGACGATTTTCAGAAGTGACTCTTGCTCGCTTGAGATACGCCTTTGCATAGGCAATATCTTCTAAAACCGCCTCTTGCCCGCGGTTCTTATTTAAACTTTCATTCGCCTTATCTAAATATTTGAGACTTTGACTAAAATCCTTTTCGGCGAGTACATCGTAGTGGTTGGCGTAACCCTCACTGACGCCCGATTCCAGCTCAGCAATCTCTTCTATGGGGTTCGCCGTCTTAGCGACATCCGCCTTTTTGATTGAAGCGCCACAACCGGTGACGAGCGTTGAGCCAAAAAGGCTAAGTGCAACTATTAGAACTATATTACATACATCTTTTGTTTTCATAGGTCGTGTTCCCTCGCTTGGTGAGACTGAATGAATTTTAATCGATTTTATTTTTGGTTTCTTCAGCGCATGCGACCAAGCCTACGCTGAATATCGCGACTACAAGCCCCGACCGCAATAAAGTTGTCATTGCAAACCCTTAACATTTCTTCCGGTAACTAGTGCCACGGCAAACGAAATCAGCGCAAGGACTACGAATACAACCAAAAGTATCTTGGCGATTTCCATAGAAAGCCCCGCAATCCCAGTTGCTCCAAAAATGAAAGCGACAAGAGCCAATACAAAAAATGCAATTGCTGCGCGCATCATAAAAATCTCTCCCTCTGATAGTTGAACTTTCTACTAAATGCCAGCCAACGTGACCGATACTATAATAGTGAAAGCAAAATATGTGCCGCAGCGCTAGCGATCAGATTAATTTTAAAGATACATCTTTTGCGAAATGTCCGTTTTGTGAACATTTCTAGAGGATTTTTTGAACAAGACGTACTAATCATACACCACGACGAATCCCGAACGAAGGAGCATTAATGACAGATATAATTGGCAAAAGTCCCATCTTTATAAAAACCCTTGAACTTGCTAAACGGGTGGCGACAAGCAGTGCCAATATTTTCATTACAGGCGAAAGCGGTACCGGAAAAGAGGTGTTCGCAAAGTTCATCCACAACGAAAGTAAATGCAAGAAAGGCCCATTTGTCGCCATCAATTGCTCTGCTATTCCTGAAAATTTGCTTGAATCTGAACTGTTTGGCCATGCGAAGGGTTCATTTACTGGCGCTCACGACAAAAAAGTTGGCCTCTTTGAAGAAGCTGAAAATGGCACACTATTTCTGGATGAAATTGGGGACCTTAGTTTATCCTTGCAGGCAAAACTTTTAAGAGTTTTACAAGAGAGAAAAATTCGCCGAGTTGGAGAAAACGTATGCCGACCCATTAATTGTCGGATTATTTCAGCAACTCATAAGAATATAGCAATCGAGGTGAAAGAACAGCGATTCCGCGAAGATCTGTTTTTTAGACTTGATGTTATCCCGATTTATATCCCGCCCCTGCGCGAACGCCAAGAAGACGTTCTGCCATTAGCCGAGTTATTTTTAAGAAAATTTACCACTGAAAATGGGTCAACCACAAAGTTCTTTTCAAAAGACGTCGTCAATTTTTTATGTGAAAATCCGTGGTACGGCAATGTCCGAGAACTCGAAAATACCCTCGAGCGCGCCGTTGTTCTAAGCGATAAACCAGAAATTACTTTAATCGATGTAATACCTTTATCACCAAAACGAGAAGTCTCCTTAAATCAAGGCGAAGTCGAAGCTGACGAAAACACTTTCTCAGTACCGTGCAGAGGCCAACTTCTGCCATTGGATGAAATGATTCGACAGTATATTGAGTTCGCGGTTGCGAAAAAGGGTGGTGCCAGAGGTCATGCCGCCACAGAGCTGGGCATCGACCGCAAGACACTTTATAAAAGATTAAAACTTGAGGAGCAAATCGCGGCGATCGCTTAGTTATACTTTGAGCTGGATATCCGAGTATCCTGAGTTTGTGATATCAGGCCTTCAACAAAACCCTCGACAAATTTTATTGCAATAAGTTCGTAATCAAGCATCGGCAACCCATCGGCACTGAGCTCTCGACGTGCCGATTTTCTGTTGCTACTCTGAAATAAAAAATAAAGCGATGTGAATGCCGCAGAAGCTAGAATACCGAACCCAATTAGTTCAAAAACATAGCCGTTTTTGAGCCGATGGACCAAAACTAGAAAAGCGTCACCTGCACGAAATATCGAATATACAATTGTCGTCGCAAGAATGACGCCCACCAGAACTTTAAAAACTATACTATAAATTTCTTCACGATTGGTTCGCTTTATAAACTCGATCATGCTGATACTATTTTCGTCGACGCATCACTAAAGTGATTAAACTTCCTGCGACCAAACCCGCAGCGGCCGCAATTGCGACACTTTTGCCGGGGTTTTCTTCGACATAGTGTCGACTAGACTTAGCGTACTCATTAGCCGCATGAACGAGATTTGAAGCCATTGCCCCGACCTTCGCCCCGGCATCATGTGAAATCTCTTCAAACTTCTTTTCAGCCGCTTGGATTTTAGTTTTAAAATCCTGTGGTGGAACATTTACTCTACTTAATGTGTCAGGTGCTGCCGTTGCCATTTTGCCCGCCTTTATGGTTTGTTGTTTCGTTTTAATTTATTTTCCCAGTGCTTTTTTAATGTCTGTCGCGGCTTCTGTCTTTTTAGATTCAAATCGTTTGAGAATATCTGAGAGCTTTTTGCCGTATTTATCTTGGGCTTCGCCGTAGCGCTGTTGAATCAGACCACCAATCGCCTTCGCGTCGCCCTCTGTCTTATCCAACTCATCATCAGTTAATCTCCCCCACGCCTTTTGCACTTCGCCTCTAATTTCTAACCACTTCCCTTTAACTACATTTTCATTTAATTTCATACTTCCCTCTTTCTTTGTACATTACATATTATCTACCAAAAGTTGCAAAAATCAGACCATGAGCCATTGCCATTGAAAAGTCTGCCAGAGATTCAAGCGAATAACTGGTGGGGATTAAACGGTCACCGTGGGAATATTTTGAACAATGAACCGATTCAAGTGATACCTAACTTGTCAAAAGGAGATCAGTTTCGGCTGGTCGGTTTGTGAGAGACGGATGCGGGAAACCCGTGTCACGAATCTGAGACGCTACGCATAGTGAAGGCAGCTAAGCATCCGTTGTGAGTCACAGCCATCATTTTCACAATATGGAGTACGGTGCATTTTGTCACATACGGGATATTATTTCTCTCATTTTAAAAATCATAATTTTCATCTGCATCTATATATATGTCGAGATCCAAAAAGCAACTTGGTCAGCAAATTGCATACACAGCTTTTGCCATTCAAAACAAAAATGATTTTAAAAAGGAAAAATACATGACTTATCATAAATTTAAAATATTCGTCTCTTCGCTTGCGTTCTTATCATTGGCTAGCTGCGCAAATACACCACACAAAGTAGCTGACTTAGACAAGCCAAGGACTTCATTTACAGAAGAAGAGGATGGGCGTCAGGTTACCAACGCTGCAGCTAAAGAAGTCAATGCCCACAATTTTGTTGAAATTGATTTCAAACAAGCAAGTGCTGTTCTCACAAAAAACGCAGCTTCATCGTTAGAGTCAGCAGTACTGCAAGCCAAACAAAGAGGCGAAATCAATCAGATAATTGTTCTTTCATGGTCAGACGAAGAATACCCATCAAAAAAACTAAATAAGCTCTCAAAAGTACAAAGTGCTTTGGCAGAAAAGAGAAATGTAGCTGTTAAAAAGTATTTTGCTTCAATGAAAAGCGTTGATGTTGACACCTATAATATGGCTGAAAGACCTAATGCACTTTCAAAGTGGTTTAACACCCCCGACACTAAGCTTAAAAATGCATTGATGGCTGCGGGTTTGCCTACAACTGGCGATGATCTTCAGTATCCAAGCAAAGCATCGCACTCCGTAATTTTGATAAAAGTAGACTAAATTGAAAACGAGGATGCTATGAAATTAAAAAATGTATTAATGACGCTGTGTTTGGTGCTTATTAAAGGTCAGATTGCAAATGCTGAAGGGTCGAACTTAGGTTTGTTCGTTGAGCCCGCTTTGACCTACGAACTGGGAACAGCAACTGTTGATTACCCATCACCACTGTCAACGTCTTCTGGAAGTTCAGATGGCTTCGGATTGGGCGCGAAATTTGGCTTTCACATATCAGAAGCATTTTTTGTGGCGTTGGATGGTCGATACTCAATGCCCCAATATAAGGACTCATCAGTTAACTATGATGCTAAATCAGTTTCTACGAACTGGGGTCCTGTAGTTGGTATTCAAATGCCAAATATTGGTCTGCGTATTTGGGGAGCGCTAATTCTAGGCGGCGAGTTAAACCCTGAGAAGAGCGGAAGCTTCGACGTTGCTTTTAAGAAAGCGTCTGGGTATCGAATTGGCACGGGTTTCAGAATATCTGCAATAAGCTTAAATTTAGAGTATCAGCAGTTAAAATACGGTGAAACCACCTTGGAGCAGATCGGACCATTTAGTTCAAATTCAGCTTTGAATAGTGTGACTCTTAAAAACAAATCATGGATAGCAAGCGTTTCATTTCCACTAGAGTTGTAAGGTAGAGCAAAAAAATTAAATGAATTCTACAAATACACAAGCTGAGTGGGCACAGATAAAAAGTAAAATTTCCTCAAAATTGGAGTAAGTTTGAGGATGCCGATTTGGACAGCTTTAGAGGGAATTTAGATCTTATTTCTGATAAAATTCAGAAAACGTATGGCTACAGCAAAGACAAGGCCGAGACTGCGGCCCCTCTGGTTGATCACGTCATCCCTGATGAGCCGGTCAGGCAGTTGGTGCTATCTCTGCCTTTTCAGTTACGCGCACATAGCTGCTGGCCTACTGGAGGCTAATGGAATTCAGGTCGAAATTCTGGTTTCAGAAGAAGATGTTGTTAATACTGAGAAAATTTTGAATCAGACGGCACCTGAGGCGCATCGAGTTCTTTAGGTGTTGATTTTGAGCCCTTTTTTCGAGATGCTCTTCATGCCTTCTTGAAAAGCAAAATTGAAAGAATGCAAAAACTTGAAAAGGCTGCATTTAAAAAAACAGAGGGTGGTAAAAAATTATGAATTTTGATTTACAAACCATTTGGATTGCCGGAGGGATTCTTCTCATTATTGGCGAGATGATGACGGCTGGGTTTTTCTTACTATTTATTGCGCTCGGCTGTTTTGCTGCGGCCCTTTCGGCATCATTGAATTCATCATATTTTACGCAGGGTTTGATTTGCTCTATCGTTTCTGTGCTTGGCGTTGTGCTCCTGCGAAAGCCAATCCAAAAGCGACTATTAAAGGGGATCAGCATCAGTGCGGATATAGGCAAAGAAATACTAGTTGATCATCCGATGCCGCCACATAAGCAATCGCGTATAAGTTATCAAGGGACCACCTGGTTTGCTACTAATCTTGACTCAGAAGATATAAAAAAAGGCGATCGAGTAATCATTGTGGGAATTGACGGAAATATACTTTTAATTCGAAAATTAATATAAAGAAGGTGTTTTATGGAAATTTTAACTATTACATTTATTGTATTTGCTTTTATCTTTGTCGCACTAAGTGTTCGGATTGTACCCCAGCAGGCGGCATATATTGTCGAGCGCGTAGGCAAATACAGTCGGACCCTAGAGGCTGGATTACATATTATGATACCCTTTGTTGACCGTGTTGCGTACAAAACAGATCTTAAAGAAGTGGTTCTTGATATTCCTCCTCAAATTTGTATTACAAAAGACAACGTACAAGTCACAGTTGATGGTGTGATTTTTTATCGCGTTATTGATCCCAAAGCAGCCTCATATGGAGTTAATGATTATGAAGTTGCGATCATCCAATTGGCGCAAACAACATTACGTTCTGAAGTTGGCAAAATTGATCTAGATAAAACCTTTGAAGAGCGTGAGAAGGTTAATAATGCCGTAGTTTTGGGTATTGATAATGCAACCCAGCCGTGGGGAGTTAAAGTTCTTCGCTACGAAATTAAGTCTATTACTCCGCCCAAAGATGTGCTTGATGCCATGGAAAAACAGATGAGAGCAGAACGCGAAAAGCGCGCCAAAGTACTTGAATCTGAAGGTGCTCGAGACTCAATGATCAATAACGCCGAGGGCCGCAAACAAGATGTCATTAAGCAATCTGAGGCGGATAAGCAAAGACAAATTAATCAGGCTCAAGGACAGGCTGAAGCTATTTTATCCGTTGCTAAAGCAACAGCCGATGGAACGAAATTGGTGGCTATCGCATTAGCTACCGATGGCGGCAAAGATGCTGCCGCACTCCGAGTAGCTGAGGAGTACGTGAAACAATTGGGTCACATGGCTACTAACGCTGATCTATTAATTGTCCCCAGCAATGTCGGCGATCCAAACTCAATGATCGCCTCCGCCTTTAGTGTCTTTGATCGAGTCAAATCGAAGCAGTCTTCAACCAAAGGGAGTTAATTATATCGAACTTGAAGAAGCTTCCATTCAAGACATTATTTTCGATTTTGATGGAACCATCATTAAATCACGACAGAATATCTACAAGATTAATCAAATTGTATTCTAGAAAGCGTTAGATCGAGAGGTCTCGCTCGAAGAATCGATTGAAAATTTTCATCCTGAATTTTCAAAATTATTTGAAGCTTTTACGGTCACCTGCCCGACAAGCGAAGTGAAGCAATTTCCGACTGGGGTTTAGTTGCCGAAAGATTTTCGTACGACTTATTCGACGGCGCACTTGAACTTCTTTATTGGCTAAAAAGCCTAGGCATAAGGTTGCATTTATGGACGGCTCGCGATGAATACTCGGCTAGAAGTATATTAAAAAAACATGAAATCGAACATTTTTTTACAACTTTCGACTGATGATCTTATCGAGCTTTACGCAAAACTGAACCCAAAAATTCAGCTCCCTAAGCCCCTACCAAATTCATCGCGGCCAAGGGATAAGGCATGTTTTTGACCATACTGTTTTTGGTTACCGCTTGACTTGTCACTAAAAGAGCTTTAGCTTTTTCCCATGTCCAAAATGAGAAAAGTTGTGTTATGGCTTTCACTTGTCAGTAATCTCTGCTTAGTAACCGGTGCTTTAAATGCAGAGGCTCAAAGTAGACCTGAACTCATT
>MEPT01000053.1:7639-7763 GCA_001769925.1 Bdellovibrionales bacterium RBG_16_40_8 | reverse complement strand
TCCACAAAAGAACAACTCGCTGAATGGATGACATTTTACTATGTTCATCCGAGGCCTGACCTTCTGGTCTCCGCTGTTGAAACTTTGTCTAAACATGGCGCCTTGCAAAAGGGCAACGTGCAAT
>MEPT01000053.1:6255-7584 GCA_001769925.1 Bdellovibrionales bacterium RBG_16_40_8 | reverse complement strand
TTTTAGCTGCCAGGGCGTTACCTGAAGATGCAAAAATATTTACTGCTCTGTCCCTATGGCTTGCTAATACAAAGGAGTCTGGGGAGATGTTTAAAGCGCTGAAACAGGAAAATGGCTCTAGTGGATTTAAAAAATATTTGAAGGAACTCCGAATGGATAAAAATCCTCCTGAAATTTTAGACATGGAAATTACCGATCCAGGATTTATAGATGCCTTGTGGGGCAGCTTCTTTGCAACCGGCGATGAACGCTATGTTCGAAAGGTGATCATTCTTTTGCAGCTCCAAAAAGTAAAAGGCAACACAGATAAGCTCAGAGTTGGACTTTCCGCTGACTGGTCTTTGACGAGTAATTCCATACAGCATCCTAAAGTACGCGCGATTTGTGAAACCCAAATGGAGAAAGCATCTGGCGAAATGAAGGAGTTGTTGGAGAAAGTGATCAGAAATGCCAAACAGGGAAAGCATTAATTAAAGAGGTGGCTTCAAGTGGAAAGGACCCCTTCAATACGTGGCGGTAGCCAATCTCACATTAAAACTATTTTTGTGTAACCGTTCACGGCTCTTCTATAAAATAAAATAAAATGGCAAGACGCTAGGTTCCTTTTAGAATTTCGTATCGAGTCTTAACGATTTCAAGGTATTTTTCTTTTGATTCTTCGGCAAGCAAACAATGAGTTACAAAGTCTTCTGTAACCTTCCACCAATTATCAATTTCTGAAAAAACCTTATCAATCGCTTTTTCCGATAGATTTATCTTCTCGCCGAAATCTCTAAAATATGTTCGTTTTAAATTATTGAATTTTCCGTTCAGAGTTAGGCCGATGTCGATTCTTTCACTTGGTATAGGCACTCTTGTGTTGAGAAAATCATAACAAGGTGACAATATGTACGTGCCTTTGGCCTTGGCATTTTCTAAGAACGACCAATTTTTTAAGTGCATATCAGCATTGGCGATAAAATAACAAAATACTAGCCGCCTATAAAATTTATTTAAATCAATCGGCGGAGCAGAGGAGTGCTGAGCGATTGCTTTAGCAACTTTTTCACAACTTGATTCATATTTATCTGAACTTGGGACATTAATTACTTGGCCCATGTCTTCCATCATGAGTGGAATATCATTTTCTCTATCAAATCTTTTAATAGCGAAGATCACTCCAATTTTTTCAATATGGAGGATTGAAAAACTGGGCACATCAAACGCTAACTCTTTCGCAATTGCCATGGTGACATGTTCATTCTGCGGCAGCTCGGGATAATCTCCGTCTGGCTTCAGGATATATTGTGCGCCAGCTGGGGTGGGCGTGAGGAGTCCCTTCGACTTATC
>MEPT01000053.1:0-6243 GCA_001769925.1 Bdellovibrionales bacterium RBG_16_40_8 | reverse complement strand
TTTTTTTGCGCTCCAGAAATTGAGCCGCCATAAATAACTCTAGCGAATGAGTTAAGCGGCGACGCGGGGTCTAATTCAACGCTTATCTTTCTGGTGGTATCCCACATTTCTGCGGCACATTTGCCATGAATTGTCCCGAGCTGTTGTGTGGGCCTCATACAACTGGGACACCGTGCAAAATTTGGTAGCACCGTATTCTGATATGGTTTTAGTCCCTGCTGATCTAAGTCATCCTTAAATAAATTTGTAAGATCAATTTCATTGCCATCGGCATCAACGGGATGAACCGTCACGGCGCCGACAGGGTATTTTCCGGTTGCCACTAAAAGCGCAAATCTATTTGATTTATCAATATGAAATACTTTTTCTGTATGTTGCAACAGCCAGCCTTCAGTTATCATGTTATCAAAAAATGGATGTAGTTTTTTTGATTTATAAGCCTCTTCTTTTAGTGGCAGCGTAGTTGCAATTTGTATTTTGCTTTTTTTGAGATAGTTTATGTCGTACTGAAATATGTACTCTTCTTCTGAGGCGCGATGTAATTTCCCTACAAACTCGCCCCGTAAATAAACCCTTGCCGTAGTGATTTTTTTAAAATCAATTTCGCTACTCATCTATTACCTTAGAGAGCATCTCTTCTTTGGGTTTTTCAACTGGCCCAATTTCATGACCAAAAACCGCCAGCACTTTATTTAAAGGAACAAGGCGTAGATTTATGTCGCCATTTTCTAATCTATTAACAAATGTGAAACTTACTTCTGCATACTCAGCCAATTGCTTTTGGCTAATTCCTCGCTCCTTGCGCTTAGCTTTAATGAATTTTGCGATATTCATGCAGTATCTCCAAATAAGGATAATAGTGTATTATTCTGATATAATATACTTATTAAAGGATATATTACGGCTAAAATCTAGGGTTGGTGGCCTAATGGAGGCAGTAGGGGGAGTGTCTGAGCGATCAGGTATTTAGGCGCGAACCCCTTCAAATTGCCCCTGAGCCGTTTTGGTTACTTAGCTTCGTCATTTCTGCCATCCCGTCATTTTGGAAACGAAGGCATGCTCTTTGAAGGTTTAACAATTAGATCATGCCCTAAACCCAATCCCGAAACCTCTACCAAATTTTTCTGGTTCTCTCCACGCAACATTAGATAAGGTCAAAAAGTTTTAACAGGGAAATTGTAAAGTTATTATAGTACCTTGCCCAATTTGACTATTAACTTTAACTGCGCCGCCCAGACCACTCATAATTTTAAATGCGTGCGAGATCCCAAGACCAGAACCAGAGCTGGTGCCATGTTTGCCGAAGGTCACACCCTCTTGGCCAAATTTTTTTTATATTTCTGGCGAAATACCACTGCCTGTATCGCTAACTATAATTTCAATAACATCTTTGTATTCACGGGTAGAAATTGTGACGCTACCACCAGATGGCATCGCCTCAATTGAATTATTAATTAAGTTAGATAAAATTCTTTGGAGCTCTGTTTTCGAAACCTTTGCCATCAATGGCCTTACTTTACTATCTAGGCTAATTTTATGATGGACGCTAAGTAAACTTTTCTTTTCAGTCACTAACTCGTCAATCGCAGAAGAAATTTCTATAAGCTCATTAGATGTCGGCTTAGATTTATTAATTAAATCATCAGCAATCTGTTGAACACGGTTTATTGCAGAGTAGGCTAGTTTTTTTCTATCTTCTGAAATCCATTTGGTGTCGGCAAATGCCAATTGCAACGCACCCAATGGTGATCTGATGTCATGTGCAACTTGGCGAGCGATTTGACCTACCACTGCTTGCTTAGCTAATTCAATCTCTTTTTTTTGAGCTTTTAAAAGCTGGCTTTGTAAATCTTCGATGTTACTAATTATATCTTGTAGCCCTGAGTTTTTCGGTAGTACTACGCCTACGCCCTCTAGCAAAGCAGAAAACCGTCTAATAGCAGATTTTTCAAAAAATAATATTGAGGATAATGCAAAAATAACTAGTGCTAAAAATAATCCTGTAAAAAAAAGTATCGTTTTATACGGAAAAATAACCTGTCTGCACCAACGAATATTATATTCTTTATTAGCTAAATTAATTGCAGATTTAGCGCATGCGGTAGCAAAACGAGCATCGCCAAAAACAAATACAGCGTTTTGAACATGAATTTCGTATCTAATCCTACTGAGATCCGATCCTGCACTTTCTCCTAAGGCCCTATAGTCGCCTCGTTCTATATCCAAAATGTTAGATCTTACGGATGTTTCTAATTGTACTGTAGCTAAACGTATAGCCTCTGTGCGAGCCTCTTGGCACATGACATAAACGCTTAAAATATATGCAATAAATGCAACTAAAGATATTATAAGCCACACCTTGTATGTATTAATGACTTTTATGCCAGTGGGTGGGGCCATGGATTTGCTCTAGTTATTGACTGCTTGCCCCAAGTTAATTCGGGCCAAGATTCGTTAAATGATACTGCGACGGCCGGAAAGCTTGAAACGCCAATTACATTAAATAACGCTATTTTATCTAAATTTGGCAATCTAATTTTAATGTCATTATACTTATCATCACTTGCTTCATCTAAAAAAATAAATGCATCTAAGTTTTTAGGATTTGAATAATAAATTGAATGATCTTCTGGGCTACCAAATTCTGGCAAAGACCAATTTTTGTTTGTTTTAATAACTCTATTTAAAGCAATTGATTTTGCTAGCGATCGAATGAGTTTAATAAAAGAATCTCTCCTGTGCCTTCTGTTATTAAAGTAACAACAATCGAAGAGCGCCCCTTTTTCTTTATTTCTAAGCAAACCACAAAGTACAAATCCACCATTATCTATTGCTATTTGATAATAATTAGAACTCCAGCCAGCACTAAAAAAACAATAATTTAAAATTTTAACCAAAAAACCCTCGGTTTTAATAGGGCGCCAACCCTTTTGCTTCGCCCAGGCCTCTAACATAGCTGCTCTTTCTATTAATTCAGCCTTTGCCCGATTACGTGCATCTTCAAGGGATACTCCAGACGCAAACCCATTGCTTGATCTAATTTTAAAATCAGGCAAAACGTTTTCTGTGCCCACCCTCATCATCCATAGTCTTTCCCACGCTTCTGCAAAGGCTTTTACTGCAGACATTTTAAGAAATAATCCCTCGCCCATACCTGATACCGAGTGATCGAAACCATTCATATCGCACCTTGAAAATGTCATGGGCAATCCTCTAATAGCAAGTTCTGATAGCTTCCAACTAATTTTTTCGTTCTGCTGTGTATAAGGATCAAAAAAATAACTTGTCCCACCACCGATAAAAGTTAAATCAGGCATCCAAATATTATTAGTCTCTACTCTACTCAACTTCATAATAACGAGTTCTAAGATCAAAAAGGTTCCATCTATTTAACTTAATTCGCTCACTATGCAAAACAATGGATGGCTCAACAGCAATGGGTACAGCGAAAACTTCTTCAAGTACCTTTATATGAAGCTCTAAAAGAGTATTTTTGCGAGCGTTTTCATCTTGAACAGCGGTAACTTGCTTAAATAATAGTTCAACTTGAGGTCTAAAAAAAGATAATGGGCCATTACCTTCAGAAAAAAGAAACGCCCATGAGCCCAGTGACTCTCTTTGATTGCCCTTAAAATTATAAAGCTGAGCAAACACCGTAGAATCAAATTTTTGTGAGTCATTAAAAGTAATTTCAGTGGCAAATCCAACCATTTTGAGACTAGACCTAATGCTGTCTAGCAGTAAGGTCGTTTCTTTAAGTGCCGCTGGCAATAATATTTTAATATTTATTTCTGGATAAGAAACCAACCGTTTAATTTTAATAGTAAAATCAGAGAGATGACCTGCATAACCAAATGGTAGCATTTGGTTATTTGATTTAATTCCTTCCGGCAATATGATGGGAAATTCTCTAAATGCGGATGCAAAACGAATCCGTGTAGATATGCTATTTTTTTGAATATTGTCGGGATTGAAAGCAAAAAAATAAATGAGGTTTGCCGTACTAAGTTTCGAGCGCGGTGCGTTTTTAATAAGTATTTGTGGTTTTTCTCGAAACTTGTAGGGCGGCAAGGCATGAATGTCGAAAGGAAATTCGCTAAATGAACGAAGAATTTCGCTGGCATCTTGTGGGAAAAATAGCTTAATCTTTTTATACGAAGCTTTTCTCGTCAATGGGCAATGCTCATTAAGTTTTAGCATAATTTGGCCGCTAACTAGATCGATATTACTAACGGCATATGGCCCAGATGTAATATTCCAGTCAGACTTTAAATTATTTGTATGTAGCAGACCACTATCAGCAAGACTGAGTTCATGTATCAGGCCAGAATTCACGGGCTCAGAAAATTGCAGTAAAATTTCGTTCAATTCATAGTTGATATAAATATCCTTTAGTGCCCTCATGTACAAAATATGGCGACCGTTAGAAGTTTTTAATCGCAGCAAGTTTTCTTTGATTTGATTTAAAGTTATGGGCTGGCCATCGCTCCACTTAAGATTTTGTATTTTAAACGACCACGCTGTTGGGTTAACTTGCCACCACTTTTCAGCAAGGCCGGGTTCATACCCTCTGAGATCATCGCTAGAATCTCGCACAAGACCCACCGTCAGGTTCTCAAGTAAATAGTATTCGTCAACAGTCTCGGTGTTAAAAGGATCAATAATTGGCGTATCTTTACCTAATCTGTACAGTCTACTAAATAAAACTCGAAGCTCTGTATCTGATTTATTAGGGCTACTCATAACGCCTATAAGCACAAATGCTATCAGAACAAAATATATAAATATTATAAATATTTTTTTCTTCGTATACATAAATATTTTCATAAAAATATGCTGAAAATAATTGGCGCGAACTATCTGCACTCTTATCTAGCATAGCAACTCGTGCCGCCCCCACCCGTGCAATTAAGTCCGCTATCTTTTGCCTCATCAATCACAGATTTATCAATGCTTGCAAATGCACGAATGTTAAAGTTAAACGCTGAAATTATAATACAAATCGCCACTACGCATATTCTATTTAACATAAATCCTCCGGTTAATAACTGTGTTTAATATTATATATCACATACTTTTAATATTTGCTTATACTGTCAATTATAAAAAAACCCTCTGTAGACTGTATAGCAAATTGACATTTGTTGTAATGGTTACATGTTTTTTATGTTTTATAGTGTTGTAAAACAAATTACTCTGAAAAAGATTAACAAAATTATCCCATACTCTTAATAAAGGTTCTCCCCACTCAACATTAGATAAGGTCAAAAAGTTTTAAAAAGACAAGCACATAGCGTCCTGAGTTTATAATTTTTAAAGCTTCTATATCCGAAAGCCCGCCTCTGCATTAGCTTACCTGTGCCGTTCATACGTTCAGCTCTATGGGCTTCATGGGCAACGCTCTTACTTAGCAAAGGTGTGGCCCCAAGCAAAGTGATGTCTATGAGGGGCTGGCAAGATATGAAAACTATGATGATTTACATGTGAAAAGCAGGGATCGACATTAAAGATGCTACGAGTTGTCTGGATGATATGCATATCCATGGCTTTAATGAGGCAGAAACTTTAGAGAAGTTACTAGCTCCTTTAAAACTCGAATTGGCTGTGAAACCTACGAATGCAGCTTGTAGTCGTTGACGAAAAGGCCATTGAAATCCCTTAAGAATTTCAGCTCCCGAAGCCCCTACCAAATCCTAAAGTTACGCTTGAGATAACTGCGTTTGTTTTAGATACGAGATTTTTGATAATACCGTCCATATCCTGTTCGAGAAATTTAGTTTTTTTTGCCGTTTGCAACCAGTGCCTTTTTGCAATCTCGCGAATTTTGTAGTGCCGATTTTCTCCTACCGCTATCGATAGTTTTGCTTTTTCAAACTGTATTTGATTTTTTTGCGATGAGTGGCTGGGCTGACATTACACTATCGAAGAAATTAACTGGTACACATTGGCGGAAATTCGACGACTTGACTATTGCTTAAATAGTGGCTGCGCCTTTTCGACAATTGGGATTTTAAAGGCTGAATAAATCTGCTTTTGTATTTCACTAAAATTACCGGGAACGAAATATCGGCGTTGCATTCGTCTGTCTCGCATTATGCTCGCTTGTCGTTTCGATATTTCTCTGCGAAGTTCGACTACGCTGAGATCTATCGAATTTTTTCTAAAATTTGTTTTGTCGTATTCAACATCACGTAGGCCATAAAACAAATTAAAATATGGGCACGAATACGCTCCGGCTTCCGG
>MEPT01000052.1:6161-9268 GCA_001769925.1 Bdellovibrionales bacterium RBG_16_40_8 | reverse complement strand
ACTGTGAAAAAGGGTATTTCTATATTTTTACAGTTACTTTTTATACTTTTAGTATCTTGTCTAAGTGTAGAAGGTTGGGCTGAAGGCGAAAGCACAGGCTCACAAGCTGGTATTCTTTTTGGTTATAGTGTGCCTGATGCGCAAAACTCTAACCCCCACAGACTTTTTGGGGTAAAAGGCTCGGCTTCTTTCTCTCCTAACTTAAGAATGGGGGGGTACTATTACGTCTCAGGAACTGAAGTGGGAACAGCTGCTGTAAAGTTTGATTACTCTTTACACGGGATTGAAGGCATATTGCGCTTGGCCGACGGTTCATATCTAGGCTTACGTGCTGGAATAACAAAAGTGCGTACTGCGCCATCTGGCAAAAATGTAATTTTTTCGCCGTACCACTACGGTGCTGCTATCGGTTATGATTATGCGCTTACATCATGGGTAAGCATGGGCTATGAAGGATCATTTGTGTATGTTGAAAAATCTAACACTACTTCGGGCGGAACATACTACTCTCAAGAAGACTTTAGCGTGTTATCATTTTTGATTACTTTACAATTTCGCTTGTAGATTACTAAGCCGCTTTATCTATCTTATTTTCTTTTTCAATAATTTTAGCAAAACCCAGTCGACGATGAACCTCTTCAACAGTAGTAAGGCCGTTTATAACCATTTTTAACGCAAATTGGGTTAGCGTCTCAAATTCTTGCTTCTGCAACTCAGCTGTTAAATCAGCGATATCTGTAGACTGCATTAGAACTCTTTCAATTCCTAGGGTTTTCTCCCAAACTTCAATAAGAGAAATTCGACCATAATAACCTGTCCCGTTACAGTGGTAACAGCCTTTACCATAAGGCATTTCTGACGGGAGATTATCAGTTTTAAGTTCAGCTTTTAAAATTTCAGACTCATAATCGGTAATATCGCGAACATCACGACACTTTCGGCAAATAAGTCGGACTAATCGCTGCGCCGAGGCTCCTATCAAAGTCGACGCTAAAATACGCTGAGATACGCCAAAATCTAAAAGCCGTGGGATTACGTTTAGAGAGTTATTTGTGTGTAGTGTAGATATTACTAGTTGCCCAGTCGAAGCCGCATGAAATGCTATTTTTGCCGACTCTTCATCACGTATTTCACCAATCATTATTACATTAGGGTCCTGACGTAAAGTACTCCTTAGCGCTATTTCAAATGTCAGCCCTTGCTTTTCATTAATCTCGACCTGGGTTATGCCGTCAATTTCCATCTCAACAGGGTCTTCAAGTGAAATAATGCTTACTTCAACTTGGTTTAATTCTTGAATCAAAGAATAAAGCGTTGTCGATTTACCTGAACCGGTAGGTCCCGTAACTAAAAACACACCTTGTTTAGTATTAACGACATTTCGCAATATATTTATCACACGCTGGTCTGGCACAAGTACTGATAGTGGCGGAACAGTATTTTTTTTACGAATTAGGCGCATGACAACATTTTCACCATGTTTGGCTGGCAATGTCGAAACACGCGCAAACACTGAATCTCTTGAAAGCTCCATCTGCATTTGCCCGTCTTGAGGAGTAAATTTATTAGTCATATCCAAACTACTTAGAACTTTTATTCTATTGATAATTTCAGCTCCAACTTCTTTGGTGTACTTATCAGCACCCTCACGCAGAACCCCATCAACACGGTAACGCACAATAAAACATTCACTACTTGGTTCAAAGTGAATATCACTGGCCCGGCCCTCAAAACCCTCGCGCAAAATATGATCGAGTAAATTTACCGCATTACCCGTTGCTAGATTTTGTAAATTCTGTCGAGAATCGCTACTTTCTTCACCAGATGCTGATTCAATTTCTTTCTGCCACTTTTTAAAATCAGCAGGCTTTATTATTTCAAGATTAACGCGATAGTTGTGTATATAACGACTAATAATAGAGTAAATTATATCACTTTCTGGATTAGTAATGCCTACAGTTAGCTCATCTTCTTTAAGTCGTAGCGGCAAAATTTCGTATTGTGCAATAATTGACTTGGGTATAATCCCCGTCAGTTCTTTAACCTGTAGCCCATCGATGGGATCAAAAAAATGAAAACTTGTTGCATTTGATATAGACTGAAATTGAATTGCCAAATCACGTGCCAGCGGTAGAGTAAAAAATGGGGCCTTTAAAAAGTTTTCTAAGTAGTCTTTTGATAAAACCGCCACCTTAACGTCAGAAATTGCTCTTGCCGACAAAATATGTGGGTTTTGGGTCAAAAGCGAAACCTCAGCAAAATAGTCACCAGGCGATAGAGTTGAGACATAAATTGCCGCATTTTCGAAACTTAAAGGCTTTGCGATTTCAACTTGACCAGAGAGCAGTATATATAGCTTATCGCTTGCAACATTTTTTTTATAAATTGACTGGCCTGGAGTAAAAGTTTCGTAACTTAAACACTCAGACAGTTGCGGGATCCAATCAGTAGGCATTTCTTTAAACAATGAAATCTGCGGCAGCCAAGTTGCAATGTCGCCTTCTAAAGGTTGAGTTTTTACGCCACATGGCGGTCGCGAAGACTCTTTGTTGGTGTTTGCATAGGCTTCAGTAAGACCTTTTTCTAGAGCATCAAAGTCAGCATCATTAATTAGACTGATATAAATTTGCAGCAGAGGGTTATTATTATGTATAAACTCATAAAATGTTTGATTTTGCGGGTCTTTTACCGCAACAAAAAGCGCGCGATTTGCTAGCCGCAACGGCAATGCTTCATGTCTACGCCATGACTTGGGCGGCATAATAGTCAATATTTGATTGTTGATATCAATTGCCTCAGACTGCACATACTCCATACGAAACTTTGCGGTCTGTACATGATGCGACATTCGTGCAAGATGAATTACCAATTTCTTTGCTATGTGCGGAAACTGCTTTAGCAGCTCAAGAAAAACTTCGCCACTCATTCGAAAAAGTTCACATTCTTCTAAAGCAAATACAGATGCTGCTTTGCCGGCTCGATTTAGAACCGAAAATTCAGAAAACTGGCTGCCCGGGCGAAGTATAGCTAGTCGATTTAGTTGATTCAGTTCGCGCTGGTGCTTAACAACTTCAGCTGTACCTGAATATACAAAATATACATGATCA